>ONQZ01000003.1 GCA_900320095.1 uncultured Lentisphaerota bacterium | reverse complement strand
CAGCTTTTCCTGCCCCGTCCAATTCTTCTTCGTGCTCATGCTGCCTCCTTTCAAAGACTCTCTTAATATAGCACGTCTCTTATAGGGGTGCAATATAAATGACTTTGGGACTCCTTCTCTTCTCTCTTCAGGAAGCGAAGCAGGCGTGCGCGCGGTTTTTTCGTTGATTCATTTTGCCGGCATCTCGCCAGACAGGCGCTTTTTCCCGCGAATGAATCTTTTTTTGCGGAAAAGACCGGAAAGCGCATCTTTTTTTTGATTTTTTTCGTTTTTCGGCTTTCTTTTTTTAAAATCGGGGTTATGTTTACGGTAAGGGTTTTTGCCATTCGGCAGGAACGTTCACATATCAACTTTGGAATTTGCTGCGAAAACGAGGCTGCGCTCCTGAAAAAGTGCGGCCCGAAACAACCGCCGCTCTGCGGATCGAACGGGAAATATGACTTGGAGTTTGGACAAATCGAGGCTGAAGGCAGGCCGGAGCGCATCATTGGCGATCCGCTGCCGCCGCTGCCGCATTTGATACCGGGAAGCCGGGCGGTCACCGTCCGGTCCGGGTTCCTTTTCCACATATTCCCGCCTCAATCCGGGCGCGGATGCCATACGTTTTCGCCGCTTGCAGAAAACGCAGTGGTTCATGTACGACGAACAGACAGTCGATCATGCAGGGCAGGCCTGCGGCGCGTCCTCGGGGGCGACCGCGGATGCCGCGACATTGCATGACCTGAAAAAAGCCGTCCGGCGCGAGAAGATCGCGCTGCGCCGCGCCATGCCGCCCGGGACACGCTCGGCGGCGGACGGAGCGATCAACGGCTTTCTCCTGGACATCGTCCGGACGGAAAAGCCGTCCGGGCTCGTCGCGTATGTCAGCGACGGCACGGAACCCGATCTCGCACCGGTCATGCAGTACGCGCTTCAGGCGGGCATCACGCTCTGCCTGCCGCGTTTCGAGCAGTCCGGCGCATATTCCATCGTAACGGTGCGTTCCCTGGACTTTCCGGTGTCCCACTGGGGCATCCCGGAACCGTCCGCCGATGCCCCGGCGGCTCCTCCGGAGCTGCTTGCGGAAGCCCTTTGGCTGGTACCCGGCGTGGCGTTCGATCCCTCTTGCCGCCGTCTCGGACGCGGCAAGGGCGTTTACGACCGTCTGCTTGCCCGGGGGACCGGAAAAACCATCGGTATCTTTTATGAACTCCAAAGATGCGCGGAACTGCCCTGCGAGCCCACGGATCAGCCCGTCGGCCGCGTCGTCACCGAATCCGGCGTCTTTGGCTGTACAAACAATGTCAGGAGTTAATTCCCATGCTATCCAATGTCATCATCATCGCTGCCTTCGCATGGAGGGAGCCGCTGGAATTGATCGCCGGTTTTCTTATCGGCGCCGCCCTCTATCACATCATCGTCGCCATCCTTTCCAAGAAGGGCAAGACCAAGGCATCCCGTGATGCCGAAAAAATGAAGGAGGACGCCCAGCGCGAAGCCTCCCAGATACTCCGCGAAGCCCGCGTCACCGCCAAGAGCGACGCCCTCAAGATCAAGGACGACGCCCTCAAGATCAAGGACGAAGTCGAAAACGAGATCAAGGAACGCCGCCGCGAGATCACGCAGCAGGAAAAACGCCTCGCGCAGAAAGAGGAAAACCTCGACCGCAAGAACGATTCCCTGGACGCCAAGATCAAGAACAACGAGCGCAGGGAAGCCGAACTCGTGCAGCAGCGCGAACGCCTCGTCCAGAAAGAGGAGGAGCTCAAAAACACGATCGACCGCCAGATCAACGAACTGGAGCGCATCGCCGAGCTCGACCGCGAGACCGCCCGCGCCATGATCCTCGAAAAACTCAAAGGCGAGGTCGAAAACGAGTCCGGCCTCCTCATCCGCAACATCGTCGAGGACGCCCGCCAGCGCGCCGAACGCGAATCCCAGAAGCTCCTCGCCTACGCCATCCAGCGCTACGCGGGCGACTGCACCTACGAACGCACCACCGCCACCATCCCGCTCCCCAACGACGAGATGAAGGGCCGCATCATCGGCCGCGAGGGACGCAACATCCGCGCACTCGAGGCGGCGACCGGCGTGAACATCCTCATCGACGACACCCCGGAAGCGGTCGTCATCAGCTGTTTCGACCCCGTCCGCAAGGAAGTCGCGCGCCGCATGATGGAAAAGCTCATCGGCGACGGCCGCATCCACCCGACGCGCATCGAGGAGCTCGTGAAGAAGATGCGCAAGGAAGTCGACGAGGAGATCTTCAACGCGGGCGAACAGGCGGTGCTGGACTGCGGCCTGCAGGGCGTCCCGAAACCGCTCATCACGCTCATCGGCACGCTCCAGTTCCGCTACAGCTTCTCCCAGAACGTGCTGAAGCACTGCATCGAGACCTCGGCATTCATGGGCGCGATCGCCGCCGAACTCGGCCTGGACGAACAGCGCGCGCGCCGCATCGGGCTTTTCCACGACATCGGAAAGGCGGTCGACCACGAAGTCGAGGGCACGCACGCCCAGATCGGCGCCGACCTGCTCCGCAAGTACGGCGAGAACAAGGACGTCATCAACGCCGTCGCGGCGCACCACGGCGAGGTCGAGGCGACCAGCATCTACGCCATCCTCGCCAACGCCTGCGACGCCCTCAGCGCGTCCCGGCCCGGCGCACGCAGCGAGACCACCGAACTCTACCTCAAACGCCTCGAACAGCTCGAATCCATCGCCAAGGACTTCCCCGGCGTGGACACCTGCTACGCGCTCCAGGCGGGCCGCGAGGTCCGCGTGGTCGTCGAGCCGGAGAAGATCAACGAGGCGCAGGCGCAGGTCATCGCACGCGACATCTGCAACCGCATCGAGAAGGAAATGACCTATCCCGGCCAGATCAAGGTCACGATCATCCGCGAGACGCGCTCCGTGGAATACGCCAAGTAACCCTGCGAAAAACAAACCGGGCAGCGCACGATGGACACCTTCACACAGGCACGGGAAACATTCGACCGGCACGTCGCGAAATTCCGCGACGCCGCCGGCGCGCTGCCGTTCGCGCTCGAGGCCAAGTTCAGGCATACCGGCGAAGTCTGCGAAATCACGGAAAAGATCGTGGCGGGAGAAGCCCGGTTTTCTCCGCGCGACACGCTCATCTTCCGTCTCTGCGCGCTCTTCCACGACATCTCGCGGTTCGAGCAGTACGACAAGTTCAAGACGTTCCTCGACCGCCATTCGTTCGACCACGGCGACCGCAGCGCCGCCCTGATCGACGAGCTCGGCCTCGTGCCGGAACTCGCCGCCGAAGACCGCGCCTGCGTCATCGACGCCGTCCGCGTCCACAACAAGTTCGCGATCCCGGCGGATTTCCCGCCTGCGCACCTCGACGCCGCGAAGATGGTCCGCGACGCCGACAAGCTCGCCATCCTGCGCCTCATCATCCGATTCTTCAACGGCGATTATTCCGACCCGACAATCAAGCTGGACCTGCCCGACACGCCCGGCTGGACCCCGGCCATCCTCGAGACAGCGCTGAGCGGGAAATGCGTGGTGTACACCGACATGAAGTGCGTCAACGACTTCAAGCTCGGGCTCTTCGCGTGGTCCTGCGACCTCAACTGGCCCGCGTCCGCCGCGCTCGCGCTCGACGAGGACCTCTTCGGAAGCATCCGCACCCTGCTCCCGGAGTCGGACAAGATCGACACTCTCCTCAAATCCGCCCGGATCCGCCTCGCCGCGCTCCGCGACGCCAACCCGTCCCTCCGACAGAATCCCTGACCGATGCCGCTCCTCACCGCCTCCCATCTCAAAAAATTCTACCCCGTCGCGCGCGGCTTCTTCGGCAAGCCCGACTACGTGCGCGCCGTGGACGACGTTTCCTTCACGCTGGAACAGGGCGAGACGCTCGGTTTGGTCGGCGAGTCCGGCTGCGGCAAGTCCACGCTCGCGCGGCTCCTGCTCCGCCTCGAGGACCCGACCGAGGGCTCCATCCTGCTCGACGGCATGGAGATGACCGCCGTCCGCGGGGAGGAACTCCGCAGGATGCGCGGGAAATTCCAGATGATCTTCCAGGACCCGTACGGCTCGCTGAATCCGCGCATGAGCATCTTCTCCATCCTGGAGGAGGCGCTGAAGCTCCACACGAAGCTCGACGCCGCCGGACGCGACAAGCGCATCCGCGAACTCCTGAAGCTCGTCGGGCTCAACCCCGACTACGCCATGCGCCATCCGCACCAGTTCAGCGGCGGCCAGCGCCAGCGCATCGGCATCGCGCGCGCCCTCGCCGTCAATCCCGCCTTCATCATCGCCGACGAACCCGTCTCCGCGCTCGACGTCAGCGTGCAGGCACAGATCGTGAACCTCCTGCAGGACATCCAGAAGCAGACCGGCGTGGCGTTCCTCTTCATCGCGCACGACCTCGCCGTCGTGGAGCACATCTGCCACCGCATCATGGTCATGTACCTAGGACGCATCATGGAGATCGGACCGTCCGACGACGTCTGCTCCAGCCCGCTCCATCCGTACTCCCTCGCGCTGCTTTCCAGCGTCCCCCAGATCGACCAGTCGCGCCGCCGCGATCGCATCATCCTGAAAGGCGACGTCCCCTCTCCGCTGAATCCGCCGTCCGGATGCCGTTTTCACACCCGCTGCCCGTTCGCACAGCCGCGCTGCGCCACGGAAATTCCCGCGCTTCAGGAGGTCTCGCCCGGCCGGTTCTGCGCCTGCCACACGCCCGGCGTTTTCAAAAAGCCGGAAACCGCATGACGGGACATGAGCTATTGACAATCAGGGACATGACGGAATGACGGACGAATTTGACGGTTTGACGGACAACTGGTTTTCCCACTGATCCTGCGACAATTCATCACACAGCAAGCAACATCATAAACACGACAAACAACAAGCGTCATTCTGACACACTGAAACATCCTAAAAACATCGAATCCGCGCCATGAACCAGCCTGTTTCCATCATCCTGCCGAACTACAAGACACCGGAACTGACGCGGCTGTGTCTGCGTTCCCTCCGCAAATATACGCCGCACGACGCCGTCCGGATCATCGCCGTCGACAACGCGTCCGGCGACGAATCGCTGGAGTATCTGCGGTCGCTCGACTGGATCCGGCTGATCGAACGCACCCCAGCGGACATCGCCGGACTGGAACCCGCAGTGATGCACACCACCGCCATGGACCTGGCGATGAAGGAGGTCGATACGCCGTTCGTCCTGTCGTTCCACACCGACACCATCGTGTACAGCCCGGACTGGCTGGACTTTCTGCTCGGACGCATCAACCGCGACGAAAGGATCGCGGGCGTCGGCAGCTGGAAGATCGAGTTCTTCTCGGCGTTCCGACGCTTCGGCAAGAAAGTCGAAGTGATCGAAAACCTCATCAAACAGCTCCTCGGCCTGAAAAAGCCGGAAGTCAGGTTCCTGCGGAGCCACTGCGCGCTGTACCGGACGGAACTGCTGAGGAAGTACACGAACGGCTTCACCGAGGGCAAATCCGCCGGAAAAGCCATCCACAAGCACCTGACCGACGCCGGGTTCATCATGGAGTTCATCCCCCCGGAAATCCTCATCAAGTACATGGACCACCTGAACCACGCCACGATGATCCTGAACCCGTCGATCGGCGACCGCAAGACCGGCACGCCGGAAATGCGCGAGGCGCTGGATGCAAAAATGGCACGGTTCCGGGATATCCTCGCGGACGATTCCCTCGACAAATAACGGAGACGGCTCCGAAACGTTTTCATACGGAGGATGTTATGGATTTGGATGCACTGAGAAAAGACTGCGCCCGGAAACAGAAGAAGGGGCTTCCGTTCATCCTGACGTCCGTCCTCATCTGGACCGGGATCCTCTGCGTCCACCTGACCGGACTCCCGATCCTGACGAAAAACCTGCTGACGTTCTGCTGCGCCGCGCCGCTGGTCCCCATCGCGTTCCTCGTCTCGAAGCTGGTCGGGGTCGATTTTCAGGGGAAGGACAATCCGCTGACGAAGCTCGGGCTGATCTTCACCGTGAACCAGATCGTGTATCTGCTGATCGCGATGTGGGTTTACAACGCCATGCCGGAAAAGATGCTCATGGTCTTCGCCATGATCTTCGGCGCGCACCTGATGCCCTACAGCTGGCTTTACCTGTCAAAGAGTTACTTCGCCTTTTCCATCGCCATGCCGGTCCTCGCCCTGATCGTGGGGCTGCTGTTTCCGCCGTTCGTGCTCGCCGCCGTGATGATCGGCGTGGAGATCCTGTTCAACATCCTGCTCTGCCTCGAAGTCAGACGTCTTGGGCATGACGACACGAAACGATCCTGATGTGCATTCATCATGGCATACAGTCTTTATTCGTTATAATATATTGTTTATCAAAACAATATCAAATGTTCGACCCTTCCATTTATTTTGCATGAAACAAGGTATATTTTTATTCGAGGCAGATCGCTACAATAAAATCATACTGTCACCAAGAACCGCATATTTCCGCATCCGACAACAAGTGACTGGATCATGACAACACAAAACGAATTTGAAATGCAACAGGCCGCCCCGGTGAAAAAGCGCATCGCCTTCTTCTGCATCCCGGCGCACGGGCACACCAATCCGATGCTGCCGGTCGCCGCCGAGCTGGTCCGGCGCGGAAACACCGTCCGGTTCTATTCGTTCGGGGGGCCGGCGGCCTGCCGGACTTCTCGGACAAGATCCGGAAGACGGGCGCGGAGTTCGTCGCGTGCGACGCCTATATGCCGGAAGTCTCGGCGGAGGAGGTCGCCGGGCTGAAACGCGTCTCGATCACGGAGATGACCGTGCAGGCGATCCGGATCACGCTCTCCATGGACTCGTTTCTGGATGCGGAGTTCAAGTCGTTCCTGCCGGACGTCGTGTACACGGACTCCGCGTGTTTCTGGGGCAAGCTGAACGCCTGGAAGCACCACGTGCCGATGGTCGTCTCCACCAGCACGTTCGCGTTCAACCAGCTGTCCTCGATGTACATGAATCACTCGGCGGGCGAGATCGCCGACATGGTCTTCGGGCTGGCGCGCATCGGGAAGGCGCTGAAGTCGATGGAGCCGTACGGGTACAAGGTGAAGAACCCGCTGACACTGGTCCAGAGCGACAACAAGACGGATTCCGTGGTTTACACCTCGCGGCGGTTCCAGCCGTTCGCGGAGAGCTTTTCCGGGCATTACGCGTTCGTCGGGCCGTCGGTCTTTTCGGACGCCGTGCCGGACAAGAAGAAGGCGCGTCCGCTCGTCTACATCTCCCTCGGCACGGTCATCAACAACCGGCCGGATTTCTACGGCAAGTGCATCGAGGCGCTGAAGGACATGGACGTCGACGTCCTGATCTCATGCGGCATGGCGCTGGACCGCGAAAAGCTGGGCGTCCTGCCGGAGAATGTCCGGGTGGAACCCTACGTGGACCAGCTCGACGTCCTGTCCCGCGCGGACGTCTTCCTCACGCACTGCGGTATGAACAGCGTGTCGGAGAGCCTGTACATGGCGACGCCGATGGTGCTTTATCCGCAGACCGGCGAACAGGCCGCCGTGGCGAGGCGCGCCGCCGAACTCGGCGCGGGCATCCTCCTGAAAAACGATTCCGTCGCGGGGATCCGCGCCGCCGTAATAATCCGCCATAACGCGCCTTATGGTTGTAGTAGACACATCTATTTTGTCTTTAAGAAGTTCATTCCTTATTCTGGCGTATCCAAAAGCAGGACACTCTCTTGCTATGAGAAGTATTTTTTCTACCGTTTCATTGGATATCCTTGGCCTGCCGACTTTGTTCCTGTCTGCACTTGAATACTTTTGGCCGATCAAGGTGTGATACCATTTCATGATCAAATCATAAGTCCAGGAAGATGCCTTTTCAAAATAAACGGATCCGAGGGGTTGTCCTTTTACGGCCAGCCTGCGTTTTTGATCGTCAGAAAGATCCGGTGTTTCTTTTCCGGTAAGTTCTAACATTTTCTCACGATAAATCAGGATTTCTTCCATTTGATAATCGATGATCTTTTGCATCAATCCTATCAGTTCGTGAAGGTCTCCTGAGGTGATATTCTTTAAGAAGAACAGAATCTTTGATAAAAGTTTGTTGGATATTTTCATATGTATGTCATTATAAGCCAATAGAGGGAATTGGGAAATAATAATATATCACGTCAGCGCTCTTTTTACAAGGCCCCCGGAACCATGATTGGTTCCGAGGGCAGGAAATCGGAAAGCAGAAAGGACGATTGGACGCGCAGAGGGTTAGTCGGCCGGGGGTGGATTCTTGCGAATGAGGCGAAGTGCTGGCAAATCTTTTTCTCTCACAAAGAAAGACGGATTCTTTCTTGTTTCCTCACGTTGGGCTTTTGAAAGAAAGATGGTGTCTTTTTGATTCGAATACCCTTCCTCGTCGATAGAAAAACTGTTTGTATAAGACAAATCACCATCTATGACGGAAACAACGATTAGGTCCCCTTGTTTTTCGACATAACATCTGTCATAATAGCGCATTAGATATTCCTCCAATGTTTCTGGCGGAACGGTGTTTCCTCTGGCAAAAACAAGTGTGTTGTGTTCGATTTCCGACCATTGAACATATCCGTCCGGATGCAATTTGATATCGTTATAAAATGATGTATCCTGAAACCATCCGATGAACCGCACAACATTCAACATCTTTTCCGCATCCATATATTTTTTTGCTTTATGGCAAATTATAATGAGGCCCCAAAAAACGATTAGGAAAAGTGACGCCAGCAGAATGGCGCAAATCCTTTTCACTGGCTGACGCATTATCCTGATCTCCTTTGTGGTGCTTGATTCTGATCAGAAGCTGTAATCCGTGTAGGTCTTTTCGTAGCAGTAATCTCGGAACGACGGGTCATAGGTCCAAATCCGGGAATCGTTTCCCCCGGCGACGCCGACGGTGCCGTCTCCGCGGACGAAACGTCCGGTAGCATCCTTGTGATTATCGACGCCGTCGCAGGCGATGGGAGACAACGCGGAGTTGCTGCCCTTGAGAGCGTCGCACCAGTTGTAGGAAACATGGCCCAGAACGCTTTGTCCCTCCTTCGCGGCTTCGATGCCTTCTTTGCTGGGGCAGACATAGAGCTTCGGGAAACACATCAGATCCGCTTCGCGGAGGAGTTCGAGACTTCTGCCGCTCTCGGCATCCAGCCATTTCGGCGCACTGATCCTGGACGTGGTCGGATACCAGTCGTCATAACACAGGGAATACTGAAAAAAAGCCTTGCCGATTAGGGCAAGATGGCTGACGCAGTCCGCCTGTCTGGCTTTTTCCGACGGCCCATTGCCTCCCCAGCCGCAATCGGTCCCCGTGTTGAGCACGGTAAACAGCGCAAATGCGAGCAAGGCGGCGGTCGCGATCACGATGAAGAGCTCGTTTCGATTGTTCATGAGTGCGTCCTTATCAAGGATGGCGAGGGAAAGCGGCATTCGTTCTAACTCTACTTTAACACCTATTCCGGGAAAAGTCAAGTCCAGCGCTTACATAAATGAGTCTTTCGCAACGCCAAACCAGGACGCCACCGCCCTTGAGTGGGGGGTAACAGCTCGCAATTCTGCACAATGTTTTTGTCTTTCTACACAATTTTGCTTGAAAATTATGCAGAACCATGTTATAGTATAGGCAGAACGGATATCCTACCCGGAGGCCGACCATGAAACATTTCGATTACTCTTCCCTTCCATCCACTCTGCTTACATCGGAAATCTGCAATCTAATCTCGACGATCCACGAATATCGTGGCAAGCAAACCCTGTTTTCAAAAGCAAGGAAAGATGTTCTGAAAACACTGCTGGAGATCGCCGTCATTCAGAGTACGGATGCTTCCAACCGGATCGAAGGTATCTTTACCTCGGATGAGCGTCTGAAAGAACTGGTTACCCAGAAGGCGGAACCGACAACCCGCAATGAAAAAGAAATTGCCGGATATCGTGATGTCCTTTCTACAATCCATGAAAACTATGAATTCATTCCAGTAACACCGAATACGATTCTGCAGCTTCACCGTGATCTCTATTCGTTCCAGGCATCCGGGATTGGTGGACATTGGAAGAACAGTGATAACGTGATAGCCGAAACAGACCAGTTCGGAAAAAAACGAGTTCGTTTCACCCCGATCCCGGCATTTGAGACATCAGAAGCGGTGGAACGTCTCTGCGAAACCTATCATGAAGCGGTTCAACAGGAAGTCTACGATCCGCTCCTGCTTTCCATATTATTCGTCTTCGATTTTCTTTGCATCCACCCCTTCAATGACGGTAATGGACGCATGAGCAGACTTCTGACATTGCTTCTTCTGTATCGGCAGGGTTACATCGTGGGAAAATACATCAGTTTGGAAATGCTGATCGAAAAATCCAAGCAAACGTATTACGAAGCTCTGCAGGAAAGCTCAAACGGGTGGAACACAGGTCGAAACAATTATATTCCGTTCCTGAGGTACATGCTCGGCACAGTTATCAAGGCATACAGAGAGTTTGAAGACCGTGTTTCGCATCTCGTCGACCGAAATATGACAAAGGCAGACCGGATTCGCATGATCTTTGACCGGCGTCTGGGAAAAGTATCAAAGGCTGACATCGTGATGGAATGCCCGGACATCAGCATTTCCATGATTGAGCAGACCCTCAAAAAGCTTCTGGAAGAAGGCTTCATCGAAAAGGTCGGGCGAGGGAAACAGACCGCATACGTCCGGCGTTGAACGGATGTAGTATCTCCCTCATAGGGGAAAAACGGAGCAGTGGAATGCATTCCAACGCTCGCTTGATGTTTCAATCCGACATCCTTTTTTCAACGTCAGCCCCCGAAGCCAGATGGTTCCGGGGGCTGAATGCGTTGGAGAAGAGCCTCATGTGAAACATGTTCACATTCCAACTGACATCAAAAAACTCCTACTTTTGAGTCGGAGCAAAAATCTTCTGCAGATCTTCGTCAATCGGGGTTTCTTTGGTTATATTGAGCAGTTTCGAGGTGATTGAAACTTTTTTGCGTTCGCCCTGCTTCAATTGCAGGTCGACCTTCACTGCGTCTTTCCCCTGAAAGGGCGCCTGTGCCAGCCATGCATCCGGGGTCAGACTCTTCCCCGCCACCGTGCTGTGCGAGTGCCCGCTCAGAATCAGGTCGATCTGCGGGTAATCGGTTGAAAAAGCGGACAGATAAATCGGTTTCCCTGTTCCGGTCATTCTCTCTCCGGTATATTCCCCAAGATGGATTGCGAGGACGATTACGTTCGGTTCCTTTTTCATGATGTCCGGCATGATGGACTTGAGGGCATCCTCGGCGGAAGTCACTTCGATCCCCTCCAGGATTTGCGGGGTGCGCCTGGTCAACTGCTTCAGGAAAGGAGTCACGATGCCGATGACGGCAATCCGGTATTTGCCCCGTTCGATCAGAGTCCATGGTTTCAGTTTGTCGTATCCGTTTATTTTCAGATTCGCACCGAGAACCGTCCCGTGGAACGCATTCAAGTTGCGGATCAGTGTTTCCCGTCCGTAATCGAAATCATGGTTTCCGGGCACAAAGATATCGCATCCCGCCGTACTGAGCGCGTTGATCATGCTTGCGCCCTGATCGGAAGCTGCAATCGATGTGCCTTGCATCAGATCGCCGCAGTCGATCCACAATGTGTTTTCACCGATTTCCTTGCGTTGTCTGCGTATTTCAGATGCGACCTGCAACAGTCCGGGATTTGTTTTATCCCCGACAACCCCGTGAATGTCCGTTGTCTGAAAAATGGAAAAACTCTCCTCTTCTTCAGCGGAAACAAACGGAATACCACACACGAACGCAACAAAAAGGAATAGAATCGAAATGATTTTTTTCATGGCGTCATATCCTTCGGGTTAAGATAAGGTTATTGGTGAAGTACACAGGTAATATAGCATGTACAATGAAATAATCAAGTATTCATCCTGAGGGCGATTGAAGAAAACGTCTCCTCCAGGGAAACGCGGGGAGTTGCTCCGACAATAAGAGCCGAATCAGCTTTTTGCCAAGTTGCTAAATGAAATCCCGCCAAGTTGCCGAATCAAGCTCAATTCCATCTTTGATGCTATCTGGTATTAGCAGGATTCCTTTTTTTGGGGGAATGGTACTCCATTGCTCAAAAAAGCCCATAAACTAAAGTCACCAAAACCTATGTTTTAGAAACTTAGCTAATAACCGCTAACAGGAAATTACTAAACTGCCAATTAAGAGACATAACTTGAGCGAAAATCAAGCAAAACAGTTGTGTGGCGATAGCAATCACAGGCTTGTAATCGGGGTACACCACCATTCGATTCTTCAAGCCCGATAGATTCCACCGGGCTTTTCTCATTTTTCCCCCACAAATCCGAACTCAAACCTGCTATCCGCATCATCTTTCATACCCTTTTTCGAGCCGATTCGGGGACCAAAATCGCAAAACTGCTAAAAAAAGCCATGCCCGATTAGCAGTTTTTGTGTCACCGCGCGGGATTATTGTGAGGTCAAATTCGGACAAGTTGTACCTGCGAAAAGTGGCCTCATTACCACCATTCTGCGCTTTTCGCGCAACCGTTACACTGAACTTTCCGCCTCCACTTGCCCAGATTTGGAACGGGCTGCCTGCTGACGACTTGCCGTCGTGCTGTGTTTTTGTGATCTCTCGCGAAGATAATGCTGCGTTTTTGTGAATATTTATGGAAATCATGCTGTATTTTTGTGATTCCTGCTTGATTAATCCGAGATTCGTGCTATATTGTCAGAAACAATGAACCATACGCATGGAGGTGGGACATGTACCTGAAACGCAAGGCTGATGTATTTCTTCAGAAATGGAAAGACTCTCCGGCACATCGACCGCTAATCGTTCGCGGCCCCAGACAAGTAGGCAAAACGGAGACGATCCGGCATTTCTGCCGGGCGAATTATAAAAACATCGTGGAAATCAACTTCATCGAGAAGCCGCAGTTCAAGCGGGTCGTGGACGAGGGGTTTGCCGCGGAATCCATCATCCGGCTGATTTCCCGCATGGATCCGTCACTTCGTTTCGTGCCTGGCGAGACACTGATCTTCTTCGACGAAATTCAGGAGTTCCCGGAAATCACGACCTCGCTCAAGTTCTTCAAGACGGATGGCAGGTTCGACGTGATCTGCAGTGGCTCCCTGCTTGGTATCCAGCGCAAACGGATCGAATCGCACAGCGTGGGATACAAGACCGATTATTTCATGCGTTCCTTCGATTTTGAGGAATTCCTTTGGGCTGTCGGCTATCCTGATGACCTCGTGGATGACATGCTCGGTCACATGCTGCAACACCGGGCATTCTCCCGCGCCGAGCTGGACAAGTATTTCTCGCTGTTTATGGACTACATCCTTCTTGGTGGCATGCCTGCCGTGCTCAGCCGCTATGTGGAACAGAAGACATTCGAGGGAACGCTGGACATTCAGAAACAGCTTCTCCTCGATTATCAGGAGGACATCCAGAAGTATGCTGAGGAGCTGGACCAATCGAAAATCCTCTCCGTGTTCAACAGCATCCCGCCTCAACTGGCAAAAGAAAACAAGAAATTCCAGTTTAACAAAGTCGCAAAGGGGGCGCGTTCCCGCGAGTATTTCGGCTGTGTGCAGTGGCTCCTGGATGCGGGCGTCATCTCCATCTGCCATTGCCTGAACTATCCTGCGCTCCCGCTGAAAGGCAACTACGACGAATCGAAATACAAACTATATCTCGCCGATACCGGGCTTCTGGTCGCCATGCTCGAAGAAGAGGCTGCTGCGGATCTGAGGAACAACCAGAACCTGGGCGTATACAAGGGGGCACTCTACGAGAACTTCGCGGGGGAGGCGCTGAGCAAGGCCGGGTACGACCTGTATTACTACAGAAAAGACACTTCCACGCTGGAAGAGGATTTCTTCGTGCGGACTGCGGACAGCCTGATTCCCGTTGAGGTAAAAGCCGGAAACACTGCCTCGAAATCGCTCCGCACGCTGATTGCGTCCGACGATTACCCCGAGATCAGGGAAGGCATCAAGTTTGCCCACGCAAATATCGGTAAAACAGAGACTATCACAACCTTCCCGTATTTCTGCACATTTCTTCTGAAACGTTATCTGGAAAAACGATAATTGTCCCGAAGATCGTTTTGAACGACCCGCAGCCGATCCCGCCTCGGTTGAAAACTGTCGCCTCGCCCTGATGCACGGCTGCAATAACACGGAAAAGTTTGGACCCACGGTTGATTTTGCTCCAATACGGGTGTATTATATTCGACAGGCAATCCCGCAGGCGGGATGTCATAATAACACGACAGAAAGGATACCACCATGAAAGTCATGGCGATCAACGGCAGTCCCCGCAAGAACTGGAACACCGACACCCTGCTGAAGAACGTGCTGGACGGCGCGGCATCGACTGGCGCGGAAACGGAGATGGTCTATCTTTACGACCTGAAATTCTGCGGTTGCAAGAGCTGTATGGCGTGCAAGCTGAAAAAAGAACCTCGTCCGAACCGTTGTGTATTACGCGATGAACTCTCCCCGGTGCTGGACCGCATTCACGAGGCGGACGCAGTGGTTCTCGGCAGTCCGATCTATTTCAGCGAGGTCACGGGCGAGACGCGTTCCTTCTTCGAGCGTTTCCTGTTCCAGTATCTGAACTACGATGATTACAGCAAGCCGCTGAGTCCGGCGAAGAAGACCGCATGGGTTTTCACGATGAACTGTCCTGAGGCATGGTTCCTGCAGGTCGGTTATCGTGAGGTCTTCCAGCGCTACGAGAACTGGATGAAGCTGTATTTCGGTCATTGCGAAACACTTCTTGCCACGGATACCATGCAGGTCAAGGACTACAGCCGGTATCACCTCGGCATGTTCGACGGCGAAGCAAAATGCCAACGCCACGAGACGGTCTTCCCGCAGGACTGCAAGAAAGCATTCGAGCTCGGTGTGAAGCTGGCATCCAAACGCATACTCTAAACTACATTGCTTCAACAACACACCAGGAGTCTAACCCCATGAAATTTCAAATGGTTCACAACAACTTCAACGTGCTTGACCTTGATCGCGAAGTTCCACCCGCTCGCCTTCGACTGGATGAACAATATCTATCTGTCGCTTGGCGAAAAGGTCGGCAACGCATATCGCGACGGCTTGCGGCTGAAATGATCCGCGACTTCGCCGCAACACCCGGTCTCTCCGTGAAAAAGGTCTCCGCGAAGGCGCATGGCGAGGCTGCGCCGGACGAGGCGGAGACGGAAAGAATCGGGGAAATGATGCTCGGGAATGAATAAAAAACATGAAACCATTGATCTATATTGTCGTAATCATCGTCGCACTCGCTCTTCTCTGCGGCCTTTTGTTCTTCTCACAGTACATCGGACTGGTTTCCATGAATGAAGTCGCGAAACAGGATTGGGCGGACCTTGACGCTCAGCTCCGGAGCCGTGCGGATCTGGCGCCCGACCTGGTTTCGGCAGTGAAGAACCGTGCCCCGGATGAGGAAGAAGTCTTCAACGGCGTTGCCGATGCCCTCGGCAAGCTTGCCGCCGCCGCGACGCCATCGGCAAGAGCTGAATCCGAGGAAGCCCTGACGATCGCGCTCGACCGGCTTCTTGCTGTTGCGGAAAGCTGTCCCGAACTGAATGCCGACGAAGACTTCATCCGGCTTCAGATCGAGCTTGCCGACGCTGAAAAACGCATTGATGCCTCCCGCAAGCAATACAACGACAACGTCGAGATTTACAATATGTGCACCGACGGGTTCCTCGTCTCCTATGTCGCCGGACGAATCGGTTTTCTGCCCCGTGAACGATTCGAGCCGCCGAAGGTCTCCGCGAAGGCGCACGGCGAGGCCGCGCCGGACGAGGCGGAGACGGAGAAAAACAAGTGAATGGGGAATCCATCAGCGAATGCCCCCGTCCGCTCTGATGCCTTCCGCGCGGGAAATCAAATCAGGGATGTGCTGAAATAGCGTTCCATCCTGTCGGGAAGCACGGTGGCGACAACCTTGTCCGCGCCAACTTTCTCAAGCATTTTCTGCGCGGCAAAGATGTTGGCGCCGGAAGACGTGCCGACCAGAAGTCCCTGCACGCGTGCCAGACTCCGCGCAGTGTCAATGGCATCCTCGTCGGACACCTCCACGATGTCCGTGATGCAGTCCACATCCAGCACCTTCGGGATAAATCCGTCGCCGATCCCCTGAATCTGATGAAGCCCCGGCTCCTGTCCCAGAAGTACGGAAACATTCTTGGGTTCGGCGGCACAGATCCTGCATTCGGGGTTCTGCTCCAGAATGTATTTTGCGATTCCCTGGAGGGTTCCGCCGCTCCCGATGCCGGACACGAACACGTCGATCTTCCTGCCGATCTGGCGGCAGAGTTCGACCGCCGTACTCCGGTAATGAGTCTCCGGGTTGGCGGGATTTTCAAACTGCTGCGGCATGAAGTATTCGTCCGACGAGGCCGCAATGCGTTCCGCCTCCCGAACCGCTCCGGCGATGCTTTCCTCCGCCGGCGTGAGGACAAGCTCCGCCCCCAGCGCACGGATGATCTTCTTTCGTTCCTCACTCATATTTTCCGGCATGACGATGATCACCCTGTAGCCCATCCGGAGACCGCAGAACGCCAGCCCGATCCCGGTGTTGCCGCTGGTAGGTTCGATGATCGTCATTCCTTTTTTCAGCAGGCCTTTTTCCTCGGCGTCGCGCAGCATCCCCAGGGCGATGCGGTCCTTGATGCTGCCGCCCGGATTCAGGAACTCGGCCTTGGCAAAAATGTTATATCCCGTTGATTTCTTCAGGGAGATCAGCGGGGTATTGCCGATCAGGTCAATAACGCTTTCCACATAACTGCCGACGTGTTTTTCCGATTTCATTTGTTACATCCCTCTGAATTCCAGAATGCCGACCTTTCCATGTTCCGGAAAAAATGGATTTCAATCTATCCCGAAAAAGACTTTTTGATCGATGCGCAGCGAAATTGCGACTTGAAAAAAGTCCGTGAACAGTTTTAATATACACGTCCAACCCCCAAAAATCAAATACCTCGAACCGCGTTTGGAATCCGGACTGGATGATGTCTGTACATCGCAATGATTTCATTGCTGACAACAACGCCTGTTTCTGCAGCACACACATCCGCGAAAGGCAATGAAACGCACTCCTCCCCCCGAAGAAAAATCCGATGTTGATTGAACTTTTTGCGAAAAAATATGTCAAATACTAAAACATATCAAATCAAACACGCACAATAAGGATATTAAAAATGGACAAAAAAACCATTCTCTTGCCTGTCGCGCTCTTTCTTGCCGCCGCTCTCGTTGTCGGGGGATTTGTGTTGCTGAAGAAACACATAGACAGCATCGCGCCGACCCCGGTCGCGGTCGTGGAACAACCCGTCACGGAATCCGAACCCGAAGAAGAACCCGCGCCTGAACGTCAGCACGGCCCCAAAGTCCGCCGCAAAGTCGACATCGGCTCCAGATTCTCCGGCGTGACGCGGACGAAGAAGGACGCCGTTGCGAACGCTGATCCCGAAGAGAAGGAACTCCACGAACAGACCCCGGCGGAGGCCGTCGAATCTGCCTGGCAGGCTCTTGATACCTACCGTGACCAATCTCCGGAAGAGCGGGAGCAGACTAGATTTGCCCTTGCTTTCGTGAGTGCCATCGTCGACGCCATCGGAGCCAACGCCGCACCGCTCGTTGCCGAGCTTGACGATCAGCAGCGCGCCGACGCCGTTGCGAACGCCATGACTACGCTCGACAACATCAATGCTATTGAACAAGAGGTGGGGCCCGACATGACGCCAGAAGAACGCCAGACGATTGGCGGAATCTACCAGTCCATCCGCAACCTGAACAGAAATCTCCTGTACGTTCTGCAATAATGAACAGGGAAAAAGGGTGAAACGAGCCTGTCACGAAGAGCGACGTCAAGGGCAAGTTCCGGATTGCGGAGTGATCAAAACAGATTCAGGCCGGAAGAAATCCGCAAAAAGATTCTCTTCCGGCTTGCTTTTTCGCTCGCGCGGGTGTATGTTCATCTGCAAACAATGTTCATTCCTCGTTTTTCTTTCCCCTTAGCCTCAAAACATAATGGAGTTCTGATGAATCGTTATGTGCAATCGACCGTGATGTCCTGCTCGATTCTTGCAGGGGTCATCTTCCTCGCAACTTCACTCTCCGCACTGGCAGGGCCGTCCGCGTGGACGGACTCGATGGCGCCGGGAAGCATCTCGGCAACGAAGACCTACAGCCTGAAGGACGACTTCTATGTGGCGGTCAACCAGCAGAAGCTGGCTGTGATGACGATCCCGGAAGGCGAGACCAACTACGGCACGTTTTCTGAGGTGGAGAAGGCGAACAGCGCGAGGCTGATCGAGGTCATGAAAAACGGCAAAGGCACATCAAAGGACGAGCAGCTTCTGCATACCTATTACGGGCTGCTGTCGGACTGGGACGCAAGGAACGCGCAGGGCGTTAACCCGGTTGTCCCGTACATGAATGAGATCAAGAACATCTCGTCGCTTACGGAAATGACGGCATACCTTACGTCTCCGGGAAAGAACCCGGATGCGATAGGCCTTATCGGCTTCGGGCCTTCCCTGCCGATGTCGAACCCTGACACGTATGAGCTGACATTCACGGAAGGAAACCTGTTCCTCCCGGATGCGGCGGATTACAAGGAAATGTCGGAGATGGGCAAGATCTACAAGCAGTCCTCGACGGATGTTTCCCTTTACATGCTGCAGCGCTTCGGCTTTACGAAGGAGCAGGCACAGGCAATGGTTGACAACTGCTTCAAGCTTGAAGCAATGATGGCGGACAAGATGTATACGGGAGCGGACAAGGGGTCGATCGATTTCTTAAGCCGCCTGGATAACATGATGTCGCTTGCGGACGTGCAGGCAAAGTGCGGCATGTACCCCATCAGCGCGATCGTAAACGCTTACGGCGCAAAGCAGACAGGGATGTGCTCCGTACAGAACCCGGAATACTTCTCCACGCTTGCGGCGATCTATAACAAGCAGAACCTTCCGCTGATAAAGGACTACCTTATGGTAAAGCTTGCGTATGAGGTAAAGGAGAAGGTTGACCGTGCCGCATACGAAGAGACGACGAAGATCGAGAACGAGGCCATGGGCGTATCCGGCATGAAGGCAGATGATGAATACTATCTGTCAAGGGCAAAGGAAAACCTTGGCAAAGTGGTTGACAACGTATTCATCCGCAACTTTGCAACAGCGAAAATGAAAAAGGACGTCCTTGGCATCATAAAGGAAACCACGGACTTCTACCGTGAAATGATAAAGTCAGAAGACTGGATGAGCGCCGAGACAAAGGCAGCTGCGATCAACAAGCTCGACAAGATGCAGATCAATGCGGTATTTCCGGACAAACTGCGCTACTACGGTGACCTCGACATCACGCCAGCATCCGCAGGCGGCACCCTGTACGCAGCAGACGCGCAGCTTTCCAATTACTTCATGCGCGAGGCCTTAAACCGGATCGGGACGAAGCAGAACCGGTCGGAATGGGACTATTCGGAAGTTTATGAAGTGAACTCCAATTACGACCCGCAGGACAACTCCATCAATATCTTCCCGGGCATCTTAGGCGGCGCGTTCTACCGCGAGGATATGACGAGGGAAGAGATGCTTGCTGGCATCGGCATGGTCATCGGGCATGAGATCTCACATGCGTTCGACTCCCAGGGCAGCCAGTTCGACGCAACAGGCGCAATGGCAGACTGGTGGACGGAAGCAGATAAGAAGGCGTTTGACGAAAAGGTGAACAAGCTGATCGCTTACTATGACAACATCAAGGTGAACGACCTGTGCGGCAACTGCGACGGCGAGTTCTTAAGCGCGGAGGCGATCGCGGACCTGGCATCCATCAAGTGCATGCTTTCCATCGCAAAAGAGGATCCGAACTTTGACTACGACAAGTTCTTCCGGACATATGCGGGCGTATGGCTGCGCGTGATGACGCCGGAGAACGAGCTGTGGCGCATGACGCAGGACAACCACCCGCTGTCCTACCTGCGCGTGAACTTAACGGTCGCACAGTTTGACGAGTTCATAAAGACATACGGAATCACGCCTTCGGACGGCATGTACATCGCTCCGGCAGACAGGATCACTGTATGGTAAAAGAACAGAACACTGGCATACTCATATAAAAACCGGAGCAGGAAACAACTCCGTTTCACCCAAACGGATTCATTACTCAACCGTTCCCCCTTGGCGGCAAAGGCGCAGAGGGGGAACGTGTTTTTGCATCGGACTGCCGGAAGAACATCAAGTTCGTGATTACTTCGTTTCCAAACTTGAAACACAATATCCAGGCTGGACGTTCAGTGTTGTCCTTGATACTGATGCGGCTGACTGAAAAAGCAAAAGGTTGACCGGGACAACCAAATTTGCCAAGTTGCCGAATGAAAAAATGTCAACATGCCGAATAAAGCTTGAAAAGTATAGCTTAAAAGATAATGCCCGACTCCGAAAAGGAATCGGGCGAAGTCTTTCTGAATTTACTTCAGACCTTTCCCTGAGCACTAAAAACACGACTCACACGACACGTGTCATAGAGAAATTAAGCTCAAAAGAATTGCGCGTATGCTTATGATACACTACAACAAGTCCTCAATGCGTCGAGGTCACGGTTGTAACAGAACTAATGGTCGTGCTTATGCTTTTCAGCGCATAAAGTCCTTATGCCCATGCGAGGCAAAGTGAGCTCACGGAGAAACGGAGAAACCCAATATCCCCATCTCATTTTTTACAGGCTGGCCAGCATTCCTTTTTCTTTCTCCTCAAAAATCCGTCCCGAGGCGAAGTCTTTGAATACTCCGGCAGACACGAGTTCTTTGTACATATCGGAATCATTGGCGCCAAACTTGAGTGTGACTTCGCTCACGCCCGTGACCTTGACACTGTTATCGCCATCCGTGTATGTCATCGTTTCGGCATTCCATTTCGATTCATCGCCGGATGCAAACCACAGCGTGACCGAGCCAGTGGCGAGCTGTTCGACCGTATCAACGCCCCAGTTCTCGCAGAAGGTAAAGATATCATCTCCGCCGCCGCCGTGCATACGGTCATTGCCGATGCCGCCCGCGATCACGTCGTCACCGGAAGCCCCGATGATGCGGTCGTTCCCGGCATCGCCGCAGAGTGTGTTCTTTCCTCTGCCAGCCCAGATGACATCATCGCCATCACCACCGTAAATGAAGAGCTTACCGCCGGTATACTCGAACCGCTGGCTGGTCATGTCGACGATGTCGTCACCCGCGCCGGCCATGATTTTCTGAAGCCGGAACAATCTGCCCGCATTCTCTTCGATTTCCTCCGGCAGGCCGGTGTAAGCGTCGTCCAGGAAAAGGGCATCCCCGTTATCCGAATCGGTCAGGAACAGGGTTCCCGGATCGGCGGAACCGAAGAAAAAGTCCTGGATACGGCCCTTGCCCGCGGCAGAGACCATTTCGTTCGTTCCCGCCCAGCTGTCGACGGAGCCAACATGCTTTGCGTAATAAATACTGCTCCATGTCCCGTTCGGGGTGGCAAAGAACAAGTCATCGCTGGCGTCGGCTCTGGACCGGAAGACTTTCGGTTTGTCATTCGTGCCGTCGGAAACGATCTCTTCGCCGTTATACCACGGATCATTGTCTCCCGTCTTCGCTTTCACACGCCACTGGTACGTTCCGGCGGGGAGTCCCAGCAGGTCGATCGTCGTACCTGTTGTGTCCATCGCAAACACATGCTCGAAGGAATCCATGGAAAATTCCACGCGGTAATGGGTCACAACAGTCGATGATCCCCACGACACTTCGTCCTTCGATCCGGTCAGATCTTCCAGCACGATGTCGGTGGTATAATCGTTGCCAACTCCAATGATGTTGAGAGTGTATGGGCTGACCGCCTCTTCCAGTTTGGTGCTGCTTTCCACAAGAAGATAGTTCAAGGAAGCCATCGTCAGGGTGTACTTGCCGTCGGAGAACGCGGCGGACTGAACAAGCGTTCCATCCTTGTCGTATTCGGCGACAGTCCAGCCATCCCGTCCGGTGGCCACCTGGATCAGATATCGTTCCGTATGGATGTTTCCGATCCGGTAATAGTCCGTGTCGCCCTTGTAAGTAATCAGCCCGGAATAATACCCGTCGTCCAGCGGGGTCGCCTCGGCGATGGAACCGTTGCCGTTGGCGTACTCTTCGTTTTTTCCGCTCCCGGCGTAGTCGAAACGGTCGACGCCGGTCCTGAATTCAGCATTGGAGGTAAGAATGACACAGCAGTTCTTCCCGCTCTGGAGCCGGAGGTAATAGCTGCCCTCGGCGAGATTCTCGAACGAAATGCTGTTCGCCCCCGAAGCGATGACCTTGCCGTCGGAGGAAAGCAGGGAAATCGTGACCTCCTCGCCGACGTCGTTGGAAACGATGAATCCTCCCGTGGACTTGTCCTCCGCGGTGATGAGGAAGCTGAAGAAGGACTCTCCAATCACATGGATGCCGCGGAACCGCGCTCCCGCACCGGAGAAGCAGCTGAGGTCGGATACGGCAACGTTTCGGCCTTCCACGAGCCCGGCGACGCTGGAGACGCTGAATATGGCCGGCGGGGCGATCACGTCCGCCGCCTCCGTCAGGAACGTCGCGCACAGGTCGTACAGCAAACCGCCCCACAGAGGATTGGATTTATAATTGGAAAGGATGTGGTCCTTGACGGTCGCATCCGTTTTTTCCGGGGAATAGCCCTGGCCCACAAGTTTTTGGGCCGTGCAGACCGTGTTGCAGACGGCAATGCCGCTCCCCCTGTCAGCTGGGACGCTCCGGTATTCAAGTACGATTGCATTCAGTGCCGTCATCACGTCGGTGAGAGCTTTCCTGAAAACCTCGGACGTATGATCGAAGTCGGGGTCCAGCAGGACATCGACAATCAGGCACCCCAGGTCGGACTGCTGAACTTCGGTGCCGTCATAGAGGCATCCGTCCTGCGGCGCTCTAAGAAGCGCATTGATGAGGACGATCTTGTCGGCCTCGTTGAGGGATGCGGCAACCGCCTCGGCAAGAGCTTCCAGCGACTCGGTGAGCCTTGAATCCGTGACGTCTATGGACGTAAGCATGGTCACATCGCCGGAGTCGTCCGGCACTTCCACGTTCCGGACCATGATCGCCGCCATCTCCTGCGCAGTCATATCCGGCGTGATGGTATTGAAAAGAACATTGTAGTTGTAGGTCGACGCCCCGTAGGACTTAGGTTCCGAGACCACGATGACATCCGTGCTCCCCGCCATTTGAGTCACCACGATTTCCGATCCGAGGAGACAGTTGTTGAAGATCACAATCGGGATATTGCCTTTTTTCTTCAGGAGGTCGGAAACCTCCGAAATTGAGATGCAGGCGCCCCAATTCGGATCGGTCGTGAGGTCCCAGCAGAGTTGGGCGTTCTCTCCGCCGTGGTCCCACAGAATCAGACCGTAGTTTTCGGCGGGAGACTGTTCCTGCCCCCAGGTCACAAACCGCTCCAGAGTCTCGATGGACCCGGTGTCGAGTTCGCCCCAGGATGTCCAGTCGACCGTAACTGTCAGGCCGGGACTGTATGTGATCTTGCCGACGCGGGTGTCGCCCCAGGGGGAATCCCACTTGTAGGTGCCGTTGGGAGTCAGATAATCTCCGTTTTCCGGGGAACCGACCGGAGATCTGTCCACCAGGACGTATATCTCGATCCCCGGATCGATATTCGCCTGCTGCATGGAAACGATGTCGTAGAGGGCACCGGTGCAGATGTTGCTGTCGGCGGCCATATACACCAGGTACGTCCACTTCGCCTTGGCAGGCGTCTCGCTGTCCGTGACGGTGACAGAGAGAACGCTGTTTTCGTTTGTCAGCTGGTAGTCGGTCTTGTCAATGTTGGTGACTTCGTCGGTGTTGTCCGCCATCTTCGTTCCCTTCAATAGATTATGTTTATTGTCACGTCCACAATATACCACACACCCGCAATAAATACAAGGTCGCTAAAGAAAAAAAGCCGCAACAGATTGCTCTGCTACGGCGTTGAGTTTTTTTTCTCCGTTTTCAAATCAGTTTTTTATGTCAGTTTTTTTCCTGCAGACTTTCTCCACGATCAGCTGGGTGAAGACAAAAAACACGGGAATCAGGATCGTCCCGACCACGACAGCCAGCGTCATGCCGCCGAAAACCGTGGTGCCGAGACTGCGGCGGCTGACGGCGCATGCCCCGGTGGCGATGACCAGCGGATACGTTCCCAGAACGAATGTGACCGCCGTCATCAGGATATGTGTTCACGTTTTTAGGCTGAATACCATGTTAGCAATATAGCATTGCGAATGTGTTTTTGCAAACGGAAAAAACACGGATGCTTCGAAAATCGCGGCACACTCGTGGAACCAGCCCAGATCGTGGAAATCCGAGGCGGTCATGGACGATCCGCCGACTTTCGATATCTCCGGGCGTCCAGCATGTCCTGGAAGCCGGGCGCGCCGGTCTGTGCGCTCACGGTGTCCGGGTGAAGAAGGTCTTCTCTGCCGCCGGACTGTTTCTCACTCGGTTGCAGAATCAGCTTCAAACATGATGCTTTTCTTCATTAGAGCAGACTTGCCAAGGTCGCTTTTTGTCGGCAGCTAACGTCCACGAAACTTGCCGGGCTGGACATTAGCGGTAAGATAAGCGCAATTCATGTTTCTCGATGCGGGAATCGCTCTCTTTATTTGACATGTCGATCGTCCGTTTATTCCCGTGCGGTCATTAGCGGTTTTCTATTGTGGAATGGCATACTCCTCCGTGCGTTCCTGATACCGAACTGGCAGTACATCACACTGGTAACGCCGGAAAGGAAACAGACCGGCACGAACATCGCCAGAAGGACCAGGGTGGCGGCAATGCACGGACCGGTCACCTGCCGCATGGTCTTGATCGCCGCTTCCCGCGGGCTCACCTTTGTCAGGAACCGTCGAAGAACCTAAAAAGCTGATACGGAAGCGGACGGCTGAAACTCAGTCCTCTTCCATCCCGTCCAGGATCTCGCGGAGCACGCGGATAAAGCCCTTGCCGTAACGGGTGTCCGGCTCCATGTAATTCCCCTCGCCCCACTCGTTCCAGGACTTCAGGAAGATCAGATTGTGTTCGTGGTCCTTGCCGCGGCAGCTGTAGATGACCTTTTCAGCGTGCTTCCGGAACGTCTCCGGGGTGGAGTTGGTGTAGACGGAGCCTCTCCAGCCGCTTCGGGGCGAATGGTCCCAGTTCGGGATCAGCGCGGGGTAGTATTTCGGGGAAAGCGCCTCCGGAGCCTCCGGATCGAAGAAGTCGTGCATGACTTTTTCGTAGTCCACATGGAACGGGATGTGGCGGAACTTGCAGTAATGCTTGACCTGGCGCAGGACGGGGTGCTTCTTGACGTCGAACTTGTGCACGATGTTCGCGCCGTCGAGGCCGAGTTCCAGGACTTCCTCCGCGGCGGTCTTCTTGCCGCCCTGTCCGATGAAATAGAACGGCGGCAGACCATTTTTCTCCGCGAGCGCCTGCCACTGCGCCATGAACTCGCGCACGCCGGGGAATTCCACAGGGCGGTAGATCATGAAGAGCGTGCGGCCCTCGACGCGGATGTAGCGCGGATCGCGGAACGCCTCGAGCAGGGAGTAGAAATGCTTCTCGTTTCCGGCGGGATCGTCGTAGATCTGTTCGGCGACCAGCTTCGCCTCGCATTCCCTGGTCTTGTCCCAGAACTTGGAGTACCAGGACTGGTTGGCCCAGCAGAGACAGAACGGGAAATCGGGTTTTTTCAGACGGACGACCTCGTCGAACGGGATCGTGAGTTCCTGATGGTCCTTCGAAAACCAGTAGTGATAGTAGCAGAAGCCTTCGATCCCGGCCTCGCGCGCAAGTTCGGCCTGCGCCTCGCGCACGGATGCGTCGCGGAGGTCGTAATAGCCCAGATCGGCCGGCACGCGCGGCTGGTCGTGTCCGCGGAAGAGCGGTTTCGCGTTGCGGACGCTGGTCCACTCGGTGAACCCTTCGCCGTACCATTTGTCGTTGATGGGCGTCGGGTAGAACTGCGGCAGATAAAACGCGATGATACGGGGACGGCTCATGATGCTGAGGGGGATTCGTTCGGATTAATCGTCAGGCGGGCGAGGAGGTCACTCCGCAGTGCAGCGCGTGAACGAGACGAGTTCGGCGGGGGACCGTTTGATGACCAGCACGAAGATCCAGGCGATGGACCAGGTCATGAGCGTCAGCAGGACGGAGACGAACACCTGGAAGCCGTTCAGTTCGACACGGACGTCCCTGGCGTTGTTGAGCATCAGGCCGTTCTTCCGCATGCCGCGCGTCTGGCCGTGGGCACAGAGGCCCCAGCCGAGCATGACGAATTCCCACGCGAAGAAGAGGAGCGCCGCGCCGACTGCGATGCGTCCGGCGGTGGCGGCCTTGATCCAGACCGCCTTGCCTTTCCGGGCGGAGAGGCAGATGTAATTATAATTCGCGGCTTCTTCAGAAAGGAAGAACGAACCGGCATGGTATCCGGCTTCCTTGTCGAGCTGGGCGAACGTGGACGGATATGCATCCTTGACGAGACGAATATGTGCGCCGTGTGCTTTCGCCGATTTTTCCACCGCTTTCGACGGTGGCGGCAGGGAGGACGCGCCGGCCATAGCGACCAGATAGACGGCGGCGATGGCGGCGAGCTCGACCGGGATGGCCTTGAACAGCGCGAAGATGAAGTCGATGAAGAACGCTTTGAGGCGGGCGGCCGGAGCGGCCGGTTTCGCCACGAATTTCTCCTCTTCGGCGAGCGCGATCTTCTGCTGGTCCGTGAGCTCCTGCGAGGAGAAAATGCTGATGTCGCGAGCCTGCGCGGCGTTCATGGCGAGGCGCTTGCGCTGTTCGTCAAGCAGATTGGTGAGGAAATCGAACTTCGCGGCGGTGGACCAGGACGGCATGGGGGATTTCTTCATCGGGCACGTCGCCGTGACCTGATCGGATTCGACGAGAGCGGCGACGTCGGATTCCTCAAGCCTGAGGTGCTCGACGCCGTTCACGTCCTTGACATCATAATTCGCCATAATCGGGACCTGTTTCGTTATCGTTAAATTGAAGAAAAAACCTTTTGAAAATAATAAGATAGCCGTATCCGGACGATTTTTCAAGCCGGATTCCGCAAAAAACGGCAAAAAGGCGTCCGCACCGGGAACTGCCGGCCATATCATACGGGAAGAAGTCAAAGTGAAATGGTCTCCTCGCTTGACATTCCGCCGCTGCGTTTTATATTATATCCGTCATAAACCTTTTCAACCCCGATCCCCTCGACATGTTTTTTTCACGCAGATTCTTCCCGTTCTTCCTGACGTTCTTCTTCGGTGCGTTCAACGACAACCTGTTCCGCAGCGCGCTGATCATCATGATCTCGTACCAGTCCGGGTACTCGTCCGGCACGGCAAACGCCCTCACCTTCACGGCGATGGCGCTGCTCATGCTCCCGTATTTCCCGTTCTCCGCCACCGCGGGCCAGCTCGCCGACAAATTCCCGCGCCACAAGCTCTTCCGCGCCTGCAAGATCCTGGAGTTCGTGCTGATGGTCCCGGTCTTCTTCATTTTCATCCGCGGCAGCGTCTGGCCGCTCCTCGTTCTGCTGTTCTTCATGGGCACGCAGTCCGCGCTGTTCAGCCCGCTCAAATACGCCTACATCCCTCAGATGCTGGAGGAACGCGAACTCCTGCGCGGCAACGCCTACGTGAACGCGGGAACGTACGTGGCGGTCATCTTCGGCGCGGTACTCGGCAACTACCTGATCACGATCCCGCACGGCGGACTCGTGACGGGCGCGGTCATCCTGCTCATGGCGGCACTCGGGCTCTGCGGCGCGTTCCTCATCCCGGAGATGAAGCCGGAGTCGCCCTCGCTGCGCATCGACCCGAACCTGTTCCGCGCCTCGTGGGACGTCCTGCGGGCGGTGTTCCGGGACCGCGTCCTGACGCACTGCGTGCTCGGGCTGTCGACGTTCTGGATGACGGCGGCGCTGTACGTGTCGCTGCTGGCGGGGTTCTGCAAGGACGTGCTGAACGCCACGTCGCACCTCGTCCCGGTCCTCTACCTGCTCTTCTCGGCGGGCGTCGCGATCGGGTCCGTGCTGTGCCAGACGACGGGACGCCGCCGTCCCGTGATGCCGCTCGTCTCGCCCGCGCTCGTCCTCATGGCGTTCTTCACGATCGACCTGTTCTTCGCGGCGCGGTCGTGGTCGCACACGCCGGACACGCCGGACACGCTCTTCTCCGTCGTTGAATTCTTCCGCTTCTCCACGTCCTGGCGGATCGCCGGCGACCTGGTCCTGCTCGCGGCATGCGGCGGGTTCTACTCCGTGCCGCTGAACGCCCTGCTCCAGCACAAAGCCGACCCGAAGGAAGTCGCGCGCGCCGTCGCCGCGAACAACATCGTGAACTCGTTCGCGATCGCGCTCGGCACGGTCGTGACCGCGCAGCTCATGGCGCACGGCCTGCTCTCCACGGTCGGCGTGCTCGCGCTCGTCGCCGGAGTCAATTTCCTGACGGCGCTCTATCTGCTCCCGATCCGCACGGAGCGCCTTCCGCGCACATAAAAAATCCCCTCCGGGACAGAGGGGACTTTCGTTTTTTTGAGGAAGGGACCGCTCAGGCTTTCGCGCCGGCATTCATCGCGGCGGCGCGTTCCGCTTCCAGCTGCGCTTCCGGCGTGAAGGTCACGAGCGGAGCGTTCGCGGAATTCTTTTCCGCCGCTCCCCAGAGATCGGCCAGAAGTTTCTCGGCCTCGGCAGCATTCTCGGAACGATAGCCGCTGTCGCCGATGTTGGAGAGGCGTTCCAGGATGGTCGTCGGGATGAAGTCTCCGAGCGGGACCTTGGTCATGAAGGCGTCGTCGCGGCGGCGGTCGAACGTGACCTCGATCACAAGTCCGGCGGTGATCAGGTCGTTCAGCACGGCGCGCGCGATGCGAATCGGGATTTCAAGTCTGCCGGAGATATCTGTGATGGTCACGGCTCCGGTCCGGTTGTTGAACGCATCGCCGAGGAGCTTCATGATGCGGATGGCGCAGATGGAACGGTAGTGCATGCAGAGGGGCAGGTCGCCGGGGTAGTATTCGTAGTAGTTGACGTTCTGGACGGCGAACGAGAACTGCGCGCCGAGGAGGATGACGGTCCAGGTCGCCTGAAGCCACAGGAGGAAGAAGGGCAGCGCGGCGAAGCTTCCGTACACCTTGTTGTAGCTCGTCAGGATCGTCTGCAGGAACATGTAGATGTACTGCGTGACAATAAGGAGCGTGCCTGTCAGGATCGCGCCCGCGAGGGCGGCTTTCGGCTTCACGCGGGTGTTCGGGATGAAGAGGTAGAGGAAGAAGAACATGACCCAGGAAAGCACAACCGGGAAGACGTAGCGGATGGCGTTCAGCAGATAACTCTTTCCGGGCAGCCACTGGACGCCCTCGATGCTGGCCATGCCGAAGGTGTTGAGGCCGAGGAGGAGCACGGCGAAAACCGGGCAGAGGAGCAGCAGCGTGATGTAGTCGCTGAGCTTGCGAAGCATGGGCCGCCCCTGCTTGATGCCCCAGATGTCGTTGAACGAGTTTTCGATGTTGGCGAGGAGTTTCAGCGCCGTGAAGAACAGCATGCCGACGCCGATGCCCGTGATGACGCCGCCCGCGGCGACCTTCAGCGTGGTGTCCGCAAAGTTCAGGATCCATTCGGCGACCTCCTCCTGCCCGACGAAACTCTCGACGAGCTTTTCGCGGAGCATCTCCTCGAAGTTGAAGCCGCGCGCGATGCCGAGGAGGAGCGCGACGAGCGGGACGACCGACATGAGGGTGAGGAAGGTCAGCGAAGAAGCGCGCAGCGCGCATTTGTTCTTGATGAAGTTCTTGCCGGTCAGCAGGAGGACGCGCTCAATGGCAAGCGAGAAGGCTTTGCTTTTCGGCAGGTCGGCCGTGCGGACGTTCCAGACTTTCTGTTCGATCTGTTTCAGCGGAGCGGCGTCTTCCTTGTCCGGCTGTTCCGCGACGTTCAAAGCGGACTTCGTGGCGGACGGATTGTCCGGACGGACATCGGCGGCCGTTTGTTCGGGGGCTTTTTTGGAGGTTGGTTTCATGTTTGATCTCCGTATGTGATGGGGATGAAAAAACGTGGTTTAACCGGCGGCGGGTTCCGGTCCGGGCGGGGGAAGCCCGGCGGGTGCCGTCTCCTCCGCCGGCGCGGGCGCCGGAGCGGGAGTGTGTTCGGATGAAGTCGGCCAGAGAAGTTTGACCGCGGAAACGATGACGATGATCTCGATGACGATCTCGAAGAATCTCTGCGGAGCGCGTTTCACGAAGAGCACGCCCAGGAACGCGCCGAGCAGGATGAGCGGAAGGACGGGCAGGACGGCGTGTACAGCGGCGGCCGTGACGCGTCCCTCGAAACAGAACACCGGAAGCTTCGTCCAGTTCATGATCATGAAAAACCAGGCGCACGTGCCGACGTAGCGGTCCTTCGGCAGCTTCATGCTCAGCAGATACAGCGCCATCACGGGCCCGGCGGCGTTCGCCACCTGCGTCGTGAACCCGGCGGTCAGCCCGACGACCGCGGAAAACGCCCAGTGGCCCGGGACGGGCGCGTGCTTGAAGAACGCCACGCGGACCAGGTGAACGGCGGCGAGGAGCAGGATGATCCAGCCGATCAGCATGCGGAGGTGTTCCGGTTTGTTCAGATAACGCAGCGTGACGAATCCGAGCGCGAGCCCGATCATGGTGTACGGGAGCAGCCGGAGCACGATCTTCCAGTCGGCGTTGCGGCGGTAGTACGACACCGCGAAGATGTCGCCCGCGCAGATCATGAGCAGCATCACGCCGGTCGCGAAGCCGGGATTCAGGTCGAACGCCACCGCGAGCAGGATCACGGGGAGCATGCCGAGCCCGGGGATGCCGGACTTGTTCACGCCCACGAGCAGCGCGGAGACGGCGAGGATGACCAGCTGGAACGCCGTCATGCCGGGAAAACAGAACGCAATGAAGTCGGAAAGCATTACCGGAGGCCCTCCTGTTCCTCGTTCAGACGGTCGAAGAACGCCCGCATGAACGCCGCCCGTTCCGCGGCAAATTTACGCGCCGAAGCGGTCAGCAGATGGTCCGGGAGGCCGCGGAGCTTCACGAGGTATTCGCGGTAGGCGGAGTCCTGGCTGGAATACGATTCGGAGGCGAGGGCGACCTCTTCGGAATTGTGCAGGCAGGCGCCGATGCGTCCGGCGAAGTGGAACGCCCGCGCCACGCCGAACGCGCCGAGCGAATCGAGCTTGTCCGCGTCGTACACGATGCGGGCCTCGAGCGTGGCAGGCTTCAGGTTGCCACGGTAACGGTGCGTCCGCACGATCTCCGAAACGTGCCGGATGAATGCCTCGTCCGTACAGCCTTCCTCCTCGAGGATGCGGCGCGCCTTGTCCGCGCCGAGCGCGGCGTGGCAGAGCTTTCCGCCGGAGGCGAGTTCCTCCGGACGCGCGACGTCGTGCAGCAGCGCGCCGAAGCGCACGGCTTCCGTATCGCAGCCGGACTCCTCCGCGGCGATCCGTTCGGCATTTTTCAGCACGCGGAGCGTGTGGGCAAAGTCGTGGCAGCCGGGCGCGCCGCCGAGTTCGCGGCGCACCCGTTCATAAACGCGGTCCCAGAGGCGGAGGGATGCCCCGGAAGAGTTCACGGCAGGTCTCGCGGAATCTTACTTTTTCGCCGGTTCGGCGCCGTCCGCCTTCGCTTCGGGTTCCGGTTCGGCGTCCAGCCGGGCGAGGTCGGCGGAGGGATGCACCACCTGCAGGGAATGGCGTTCCTTCGGGATCACGGTCAGCCACTTCGGGTTGCCCTGCTCGTCGACGCCGAGGTCGACCACGAAATAGCGCTTCTCGTCGTCGGCCTTGTCGTAGCCGATGATCGTGCCGCGCGGGATCATGTTGTGCTTGTCGATAATGGCGTTGCGGATGCGGCAGTGTTCGCCGATGTCGACGTCGGACAGCAGGATGCAGTTATGGACGGTGGCATAGCTGTGGACGAAGACCTTGTTGAACAGGATTGAGTCGGTGACCGTGCTGCCGGAGACGATGCAGCCGTCGCAGACGATGGAGTTGATGGCCCTGCCGATGCGCGGAAGGCCGAAGGCGTCGATCTCCTCGTTGTGGATGAACTTGGCAGGGGGCAGGCTGTAGTGGTAGTTGTTGATCGGCCAGAGCGGATTGTAGAGGTCGAGGTGCGGCGTGGTGCTGCGCAGGTCCATGTTCGCCTCGAAATACGCCTTCAGGGTCCCGACGTCGCGCCAGTAGGGCTTCGTGGAGAGGTCCTGACCGGGGATCACGTTCGTGTAGAAGTTGTAGGCGAAGAGGCGTTTCGTCTTCACGAGGGCGGGGATGATGTCCTTGCCGAAGTCGTGGCTGGTCTTGCCCGCCTTGTGGTCGCGGTTCAGCAGTGCCAGCAGGTCGGCGGAGTTGAAGATGTAGTTGCCCATGGAGGCGAGGCACATGTTTTTGTCGTTCGGCAGCGGGGTCGGGTTCTTCGGCTTCTCCTGGAATCCGGTGATGCGCCACTGGTCGTCGACCTCGATGATGCCGAACTGGCTGGCTTCCTCGATCGGGATCGGGATCGCCGCCACGGTCGCGATGGCGTTGTTCGCCTGGTGGAAGTCGACCATCTGGCTGACGTCCATGCGGTAGATGTGGTCCGCGCCGAAGACCGCCACGAGGTCGGGATCGAAATCTTCGATCAGGTTCATGTTCTGGTAGATGGCGTCCGCCGTGCCCTGGTACCATTCGCGTTCGCGGGTCTGCATCTGGGCGGGCACCGGGATGATGAAGTGACCGCGCTGCTGGGCATTCGAGAGGTTCCAGCCGTTGATGATGTGTTCCATCAGGCTCTGGGATTTGAACTGGGTCAGCACGAAGATGCTGTCGATGCCGCTGTTCACGAAATTGCTCAGCACGAAGTCGATGATGCGGTATTTGCCGCCGAACGGGACCGCGGGTTTCGCGCGCTGGTCGGTCAGGGGAGCCAGACGGGTCCCTTCGCCGCCTGCGAGGATCATGGCCAAAACAGATGTTCTCATGGTTCAAACCTCCTGGTGGTGTATTTTTTTCAAATGGTGTATTTCTTAACAAAACGCTTCACTATTTAGAAAATATACCCCCGTCCGAAATAAAGTCAAGGCGGAAAAGCAAAAAAAGACGGAAAAGCGCCGATCGCGGACGGAAGCGGCTTTTTGCGCTTGCGTTTCGAGCAGGCAAATGCTTTTATTCCCAACGGTTCAAATCGCATTCCACGACCGGACGCTGATCCCGTTTCTGTCGCAGGATTCATTCCCGCCGTAACACAGCATGCCGTTTCCGCAGCCGGAAAGCTGCCGCCAGTAGTTCAGCCCGTCGAACATGCTTCCATTGACCGTCTGGCCGGACTTGATCTCGACGGGATAAAGGTCCTCCCCGTCTTCGATCATCAAATCCACCTCGTGCCCCTGGGAATCGCGCCAGTAGTACAGAGGCGGTTCAATTCCGGCGTTCATGCAGGTCTTGACCATTTCCGATACGATGTAGGTCTCGAAAACCGCGCCGCGCTGACTGTGGAGCGCCAGTACTTCGGCAGAACGGATGTTCAGCAGATAGCAGACCAGACCGGTGTCGTAGAAATACAGTTTGGGGCTTTTGATCAGGCGTTTGTTGAAGTTCTTCTGATGCGGACGGAGCAGAAACACGATATAACTGGCGGCAAGCAGAGAGATCCAGCGTTTGACGGTCACGGGCGACACTCCGGTATCAGAAGCGAGCGAATCCATGTTGAGTATCTGCCCCGTGCGGCCCGCCGTCAGACGGAGAAAACGTTCGAACGTCTCAAGGTCGCTGACATTGACTAGCGTCCTGATATCCCGTTCCAGATAGCTCTGGGTATACTGGGAAAGCCAGTTTGCCGGTTTGATCTTCCGGTCGTAGATGGGGGGATAACCTCCGCGGAAAACCTGTTCGAAGGCATTTCCGGCAGGAGATTCCGGGATGTCCCAGCTTTTGATTTGGAAGATGTCGCGGTTCGGCAGCCCCTCGATCTCCCTGTGGGACAACGGCAGGAGTTTTGCGATCGCACAGCGTCCGGAAAGAGACTGGCTGATCGCATCCTGAAGATGAAAGTTCTGAGAGCCGGTCAGGACAAATTCCCCCATCCGGTTCCGTTCATCGGCAAGGACCATGATATAACTGAACAGGTCGGGCACACGCTGGATCTCGTCCAGGATGACGGGTTTTTTGAACTGCGCCAGGAACCCGTTCGGATCCTCGATGGCAAAGGCTCTGGTGTCCGGTTTTTCCAGATTGACATAATCGTAATCGGGAAAAAGCGAACGGCATAAGGTCGTCTTCCCGGACTGTCTCGGTCCTGTGACCGCAACAATCGGGTACTGTGTCGCCATTTCCTTGACAAATGAGTTCAAATGTCGTGTAATCATCGGAGCCTCCTGTGGGTTTATCCTTTGTAAATATAACATCCGATGTTAGAATTGCAAGGGTTCAGGGGCAAAAAAAACGAAAAAAAGCGGATGACCGATTTGCGGCGATCCGCCTTTTGCATGAGGATGATCCGTCCTGATCCTGAACAACATCACAGCCGGCAGTCGGCAGCCGATCAGTCGCCGATCTTGTCGATCTTCTTGACGGAGAAAAGCAGGACTAGGAATACCGCGAGGGCTGCGGCGGCCATGACGATCTTGTAGACTACGCCCCAGTTTTGAGCATACGCGAAAGGTGTGCCGGAGGAATCCCAGTGCGGATTCTCCTTCTGTTCGGAAAGCGTGCAATCGGACACGACGGGTTCCTCCTGATTCCGCAGGACATCCGTGAAATCCGGAGAGGGCATGGGCTGGCCGGAGCCGCCGTAGTAGATCCTGTAGCCGGGCTGCCCCGAGCCGCCGGCAGTGTCGGACTTCAAGGCAAGGAAGCAGACCTGATACACACGGCCGCTCGGCTGAAGCGCGATATCCTTCAGCTCGTCATATTCGCCGTCGTCCAGCTCAAGCGTCCAGGTTTTGGAACGGTTCTCGGAGATCGTGATCGCGCGGTCGGACACGGACATGCGGAAGGAGGCGGAATCGAGCTTGCGAACAGTCCCGGATGCGAGGAGCTTTCCGGATGCGTCGTAGAGGCGGTACGGACGGGAGAAAAAGACGTCGGAACTGTCGACAGTGATGCTGTCGAGCGGCGCGAAGCCGTTGGAGAAGGTCACGACCGTGGTCTTGCCCCGTTTCGTTTTGGAGAGGATCTCGACAGGCCATTGGGTACGAACGGTGTTCCTGACCGTTTGTTTTCGGAGAACGTACAGGGAGATGCCGTCGATCTTCGGCGACTCGCGGAATTTCTCCTGCTCCACGATGTTGTTGTCCCCCTCGACGACGCGGAAGAGAGGCGAATCCTTGATCTCCGTGTAGTTGTCCATGACGATGACGAAGCTGAATTCGCGCACCGGGGCGGGGAACCGGACGGAATCGTTCCTGAGGTTGACGCGGCTGGAATAATCCAGGAACGCGCCCTCGGCGATCAGAGTCTCGCCGCTCCCGTCATAGACCTTCACTTTCTTGTCGAAATCCTTTGCACGTGTCTGGATCTTCAGTCCGACGACCCGCGGATCGGAAGAATCCGCGATGGCGCTGTTCATGCTCACGGAGATGCGCACGGACCCGTCCGGGAGCGTTTCGAAGCCGGTGACGGACGCGGAATAACTGGATTCCACGGTATTGTCCCGGGCAACCTGCTTCTGTTCGCTGAGGATGAACGGGCAGTTTTCCCCGTCCGGACCGATGATGCGCATGTCGTTCGGGACGGTCTCCGTCTCCCGGTAGATATCGGCGTCGATCGTGAAGGTGGAGATGTCCTTCGGGTGTTCGGGGAGGATGATGTCCTTGTAGAACGGGAACGCGGCGGTCTTTTCCTCCTCGCCGGAGAATCCGGCCGCGGCCGCGAGCAGGAGGCACGACGCGGCGGACAGGAGTTTGAGGTGATTACGGACGGTTTTCATCGGACGGATCTCCTTTCTGTGCGAACCGGACATAGAGCCAGGCTCCGGCAACGAGCACGGCGCCGGTGATCATGCAGCCCGCGATCCGGTACAGCGCGGGCGTCCCGACGAGGTCGAGGAAGAATATTTTCAGGACGGTGACGGCGAAGAGGACCAGCGCGGGGATGCGGACGATCTTCTTCTTGCGGAGGATGCCGAACGCGAGGAGCGCGAGCGCGTACGCGCCCCAGAGCAGCGAGACGGCGATCTTCGCGCCACCGCGCGAGCCGTACAGCCCGACCAGGAAGGAGGTTTCCTCCGAGCTGTAGACGAACCACAGGATGCACGCGCTCAGGATGAAGAACCGGCTGACGGCCTTGCCGCCGAACCGTTCATTGTCCTCCGCGCCGCCGAACGCGCCGAAGAACGTCCCGGCGAAGATCAGCGACGCCACGGCCAGCAGGTTCGGGAAGAACCGCCAGAGCGAATCATGTACGGACTGGCCGCCGGACTGCCACGAGAAGATGACATACCACAGAAACACGCCGAGCAGGACAGCGCCCGCCGTCATGATGGCCCTTCGGTTCTCCCGGAACAGCCTCGGGATCAGCGACAGGATCAGCAGGTACAGCGCAGCCGTCATGACCACACCGCCGACCTTCAGATGCGGCAGATACGTGAACTCGCCCGCGATCAGGAGGAAGCTCACGCCGAACGCGCACCAGAACATCGCTTTCGACGAACGGGAGTAAACGGGCCGGGATCCGTCGTCCGCGGACCGCCAGGACGCAGGCATCAGCTCCGCGCCGTAACGGTTCAGCAGGAAGAACCCGCCCGCGAGCGCCGCCGTGTAGGAGCCGAAGTTCAGCAGGCGCGTCCAGAACGTGACACTGTGGCGCCAGTAGCCGCGCGCCAGGTCGAATCCGAGCAGGCGCACCGCGGCGACCATGTACACGATGTAGCTCAGGCGCAGCAGGATCACGGAGCGCGTCCGGCATGCGATGTACAGCATCGCCGCCGCCTGCGCCGACCACGCCACGGCGAGGTGGTCCTGGTTCAGCAGCAGCGGGAACGTCAGCGAGATCAGGCCGCAGGCGAACACCAGCAGCGTGAGCAGGAGATTGCGGTCCTCCAGCTTCACGCGGATCAGCAGCGCGATCTGGAGCAGGTAGACGAACGCACCGCCGAACGTGATGGCGGCGGCGTATTCGCGGCCGTAAAGGAAGATCGTCGGACGGATCGTCAGCGACATGAACACGATGCCGTTCAGCGCGGCGAATTCGAGCTCCAGCAGCGATACCTTCCGTTTCGTGAACAGGTTGAACGCCACGGTCTGCACGCAGAACGCCAGGAAGAACAGCGTTCCGGCGATCAGGGCTATCGCATAGCCGCGATTTACATCGCCCGCGAGCTCAAGCCAGTTCGGCGAAGCGGTCAGGGGGACGTTGACCCCGCCGCCCCTCGGGAACGGATCCGAAGCGGCGTAGATGCCCCAGGTGAAGAGGAACGACAGGATGTTCACCGGCTGCCACGAACGCATCCGCGCCACGACGAGCGAACCGATGACCAGGATCAGCATGTAGCCGTACAGCCCGGCGAGGTTGCGCGACCCGGTATCCATCAGGACCGGCGCCAGATAGCCGCCGCAGACCGCGAGCACGGCAAGCAGGATCGAATTGAACCGCAACGCGAGCGCGACGCCCGCCGCCGTCACGACGACCAGCCCGGCGAGTCCGGCAAGCGGACTCAGCAGATGGTACACCGACACGCTCGCAAACACGCACAGGTACAGCCCCGTGAACCCGGCTCCGGCGAGCGCTGTCCCGAAGATCCGGTACTTCGCGCCCTTCAGCAGGCGGCATCCGACGCCGAGCAGCGCCATCGTGAACAGCGCGGCGACGGAGAGACGGAGTTCCGGCGGGAGCAGATTGCGGTCGTGCGTGTACTTGATGAAGTACGCCAGACCGAAGATCAGAAGCAGCATCGCGGCGCGGAGCATCCAGGTCGTCGCGATCGCGTATTCCTTCGGCATGCCGCCCCTGCGGTATTCCTCCCCGACAATCAGCCACTGCCACAGCTTCGACAGCACCTCGGCCGTGCGTTCCTCGATGGCGGAACCTTGCGGAGCGAAATGCGATGCGCCGGCCGGTTTTGTTCCCGCCATCCAGGCACTGCTCTCTTTCGGAACATTGAGCAGGGACTTGGTATCGAATGTTTCGGATGTATTCGCAGCAGCGGCGGCTGGTTTGATCTCCGGCTGGACCTGTTTCGGCGGTTCCGGCTTGATTGGCGAAGGCGCCTGCGCCGGGGGCTCCACATGAACAGGCATGGGTTTGACTTCCGGTTTGACAACGGACAGGGCAGGGGCTTCCGGCTTGACTTCCGGCTTGATCTCCGCCTGTTTTTGAGGCGGATTCGCCGCGGTCTGATTTGACAGCAGGAATCCGGGGACCGGTTTGGATTCCGTCGTGCCGGGGACCTGGATTTTGACCTCCGGCTGCTTCGGCGGAGGTGCGGCCTGTCCGGTCTTTGCCGCCTTTTCCAGTTCCATGATCCGGCGCATGAGGTCCTCAAGTTTTGATTTGCAGGAGGACAGAAGGACCAGATTGACGATCGGAAGAATCCCGACAATGAAGATCAGGAGAAGTGCCCCAAAAAAGATAAGAACAGGCATGAAGAGCTTCCTTTCTTGTTTTTCAGGATAAACTGAGGGTATCTGAATAATGATCCTGATATACTATAGCATGCGTAAAAGAAAAAGCAAGTATCGGCGGCAAAAGTTCAAATTCTTTTTTTTTGCATAACAATTCGGATGATCGTTCCCAGAGAGGAGGTTTTGACAGAAAAAAGGGGCGAGGCAAATCTTCGCGCAGACACTCGAGCGGGTGTACATGCGCTCTCGAACATGCGCGCACACGCATACTCGCGCTATCCGCGCAAGTTTCAGTTAAAACAAGTTCCTTTTAACTGAAACTTGGGGGGTTCCGGCTGTTCTTCTTGTCGCGCATTGCCTGTGCTTCTTCAATCCCTTTGTTCGGCCCGAAATCAAACTGGTTTTCACGGCGGTCTGAAAACGGCACCCCCAAAAAAAGACCATTCACGCGCTATCCGCGCAAGTTTCAGTAAAACAAGTTCCTTTTAACTGAAACTTGGAGATTTTCCGGCTGTTTACTTCAGTGATTGGCTGTTTTTTGCTGTTGATCTCGGACTATTCTCCGTTTTCCAGGTCTTTGCAGATCGCTTCCATCCCCGTTCAGGACATCCGTTCTCGCGCACGTGCGCATACTCGCGCTATCCGCGCAAGTTTCAGTTAAAACAAGTTCCTTTTAACTGAAACTTGGGGATTTTCCGGCTGTTTCGCGACTATAACCTGAATTCAGGGGAAAAAAGTGAATACTTTAGCCGCTCAGAGCAGGTAGTTCGTCCCGATCTTCAGGAGCAGTCCGAGCTGGTACACGATGAACGTGGTCACGTACGCCAGGACGAAGAGTCCGGCGGCCTCGAAGAACATCCATTTCCACGAGTTCAGTTCGCGGCGGATGATCGCGAGCGTGGCGAGGCACGGGATGGAGAGCAGACAGAAGAGCATCATGCAGAATCCCTGCAGGGGCGTGTAGGCACGGCGGAGCTGCTGGCGGAGCGGTTCCTGTTCGTCCTCCCCGTCTCCGGCGGATTCGGTGTCCTCGGCGTACAGGATGCCGAGCTGGGAGACGAAGATCTCCTTCGCGGCGAGCGCGCTGATCGCGGCGGTCGTGACGCGCCAGTCGAAGCCGATGGGGCGGAACGCGGGTTCGAGGAACTTTCCGACGCGTCCGGAAACGGTGTATTCGGCGGCTTCGGCGTGGCGCAGTCTTTCGATGTGTTTGAAGGCATCGGCCTGTTCCTCCGGAGTGAGGGATGTATTTGCGGCGACAGCCATGATCTGCGCACCGTAGTCGACGTCGAACGTCTTCTTCTCGGGATAATTGTTCGCGATGAAGAGCAGCACGGAGACGCCGAGGATGATCGTGCCGGCTTTCTGCAGGTACATCACGCCGCGGTCCCACATGTGCAGGAGGATGCTTTTCGCGGTCGGGACGCGGTAGGGCGGGAGCTCCATCAGGTAGACTTCGCCGTCGCCCTTGAACAGTGTAGATTTGAGCAGGCGGGCGGCGAGCATCGCGAAGGCGACGCCGATCGCGTAGATCAGGAACATGACGAACGCCTGGTATTTGACCGCGAAGAACGCCGGGATCAGCAGGGCGTAGATCGGCAGGCGCGCGCCGCAGCTCATCAGCGGCAGGACGAGGATCGTGGTCCGGCGGTCGCGTTCGGACTCGATGCTGCGCGTCGCCATGATCGCGGGGACGTTGCAGCCGAACCCGAGCACGAGCGGCACGAAGCTCTTGCCCTGCAAATCGAACTTGCGCATGATGCCGTCCATCACGAACGCCGCGCGCGCCATGTAGCCGGTGTCCTCCAGAAACGCGATGGCGAGGAAGAGGAACAGGATGTTCGGGAGGAAGACGATCACGCCGCCGACGCCGTGGATCACGCCGTCGATCAGGAGGCTGCGCAGGACGGGCTGGAAATCCGGCGACCAGAAGCGTTCGATGAGGCTCTGGATCCAGCCGAACAGCCATTCGATGCCGTCGGTCATGGGCGCGGCGCAGGTGAACGTGAACCAGAACATAAGGTACATGATGGCGAAGAAGAGCGGAAGCCCGACCCACTGGTTCGTGACCACGGCGTCGATCTTGTCGGATATCTCGCGGCGGCGTTCCTGCGTGAAGGAGATGGCGTCGCGGCATGCGCCGGAGATCATGGCGTAACGGCAGTCCGCCATGAAGGTCTCGGCGGTGATGGCGTGCCGGGCGTAGAGGTGCGTGATCTGGGCGTCGATGATGGCATCGAGATTCTGGAAATCGGGAAGCCGCATCACGCAGGAGTCCTTCTCCAGCAGCTTGATGGCGAAGAACCGCGCGGGGATGTGGCGGACGCGGTCGGTCATGGCGGGTTCGATCCACTCCACGATCTCGCGGATGGCGTCGTCGACGTCCGCGCCGTAGGTGAGCTTCGGGACGTCGTGATCCTCCAGATGCAGGAGGCTTTCCGCAAGGGCGTTTTTGAGCTTGTCGATGCCGTCGCCGCGGGAGCCGACCGTCTGGACGATGCTGCATCCGAAATAGGACTGGAGCTTCTGGATATTGAAGTTGAGCCCCTTCTTTTTCGCCTCGTCGCTCATGTTGAAGACGATCAGCATCGGGATATGGAGCTCGGCGAGCTGCGTGGAGAGGTACAGGCTGCGCTGCGGGATCGACGAATCGATCACGTTCATGATGAGGTCGATCCCGGGTTTGGTCAGCTCTTCGAATGCGACGCCCTCTTCGGGCGAGCTGGAGGACAGGCTGTACACGCCGGGGATGTCGATGATCTCGATCTCGTCCTCGCCGAGCATGAATTTTCCGGTCTTGCTCTCGACCGTCACGCCGGGGTAGTTGCCGACGTGCTGGCGCGCGCCGGTGAGGCAGTTGAAGATCGTGGTTTTGCCGCAGTTCGGATTTCCGGCGAGGACGATCCGGTATTTGCGGCTCATGGGCGCTCCTGCATGCGGATGATGATGTTCGCGGCATCGTCGCGGTGGATGGACAGGCTGCTCTCCATGACCTTGATGCGGAGGAGGCCGCCGAACGGGGCGTGGGCTTCCATTTCGAGCAGGGTGCCGGGCACGATCCCGACGTCCGCGAATTTCTTCTTCCCGCGCAGGGAAGGCTTCATATAGATCACAACGGCCGACCTGCCGACGGGGAGTTCCGCCAGCGTGCATTCCGCCGGAGCCGCGGCGACGCGTACCGATGCCCCGGACTTCGCGGCCGGGGTCTTTTCATCGTTCATGATGAACATGTTTCCTTCATTCTGCCGGCCCCATGCAGGGATACGGGGCGCGGCTGTGCAGTGTGTAGTAGTTCAGCATATAATATATCATGCGGGTGTGCCATTTTCAAGAAAAGGAGGGTGCGAAAACGGGAAAAGCGGAGAAAAGAATGGAAAAAGATTTTGTATTTGCGGAGAACGATGATATATTAGTAGCTTCATTTTTCAGGAGCATCCAATCCATGAATCAGAAACCGGTTCTGAAACAGGCGTTTATCAGCTCGCTGCCAGTCCTGATGGGGTATACCGCCATGGGATTCGCGGCGGGCGTCCTGCTGGCCGCGAAAAGCGGCATTCGCCTGCCCGCGCTCTGGGCGTTTCTGACCAGCGCCACAAGCATTTCCGGCGCGCTTCAGTTCATGCTCGTGGACTGGATCCGGAACTCGCAGCCGATGCTGGACGTGGCGCTCCTGACCGTGTGCCTGAACATCCGCTACTCCATGTACGGGCTTTCCCTTATTGAGCGTTTCCGCGGAATCCCGCTCGCGAAAAAACTCTATTTGATCTGGAGCCTTACGGACGAGACCTACGCGCTCGAAGTCGAAAACAAGGTGCCGCCCGGAGGCGATTCCATCCTGTACTGCATCACGCTTGCCGCGCTGAACCATTTCTACTGGATCCTCGGCGTCGTGTCCGGTGCGCTCGCCGGAGCCGCCCTGCCGTTCCCGAACAAGGGCATCGACTTCGCCATGACGGCGCTCTTTCTGGTGATCCTGACGGACCAGTGCCGGGAACGGAAAAACCGTGTTTACGCGGCGGTCGGGCTTCTGGCATCCATCGCCTGCGCGCTCGTCTTCGGCGCGGGAAAGATGCTGATCCCGTCCATGATCCTGATGCTGTCCGCGCTGGTCGTGTTCCGGAAGCCGCTCGAAAAACTGGAATCGTGGAAATTCGGAGGGAAGAAATGAGCGGAACATCGACCGAATATCTGCTGATCCTGACCGCGGTGACCGCTGGTGTCACGTTCCTGCTCCGCGCGCTGCCGTTCCTGTTCTTCGGCACAGGCAAACGCCCGCCCGCGCTGGTCCTGAGCATCGGAAACGTCCTGTCCCCGGCGGCGATCGCCATGCTGGTGGTGTACTGTTTCGCGTGCTACGTGCGGGACCGGGCGCCCGCCGAACACATGTTCGGGCTGGCGGAACTCGCGGCGGCGGTCGTGGTGGTCGCGCTTCAGCTGTGGAAACGCAATCCGCTGGTGTCCATTCTGGCGGGAACCGCGGTATACATGACGCTCGTGCAGACCGTCATCCCGTAATACGGGAGACAGAGAAAAAGGAAAGAGGACGAGCTCAGAAGCTCTTGAATGCTTCGAGGAGCCTGTCCTTCAGCGGGTTGGTCTCGTAATCGACCATGATGAACGAGCCGTGGGAGACGGCGGAATACTTGAACCCGTAGATGTAGATGAAGCCGTTTTTGTCGACGTATTCGATCTTCGCGCGGGCTTTTTTGTACTTCGTGTTGAACTTGTAGAACGCGACCTGACGGTCCGCGATCTTCAGCGCGAATCCGTCGTCCGCGTGGATCGGCTCGACCGCCATCGGGCCGTCGAATTTGCCGCCGGTCTGCTGCATCATGTACCGGCAAAGCTCCTGCGCGGTACGGTTGTTGTTCTCAACGGTACTGCGGCAGCCGCTGAAAAGAACGACGATAGCGGCGGCGAAAAGAATGCAAAGCGATCTGAACATGACAGGCCTTTCCGGTTGAAAAAATGCATGGTAAGATAATGTAGGATCATTTTCCGTAAAGTCAAGCCTGTATGAAGAAAAAAGACGAAAACACCGGCACGGCGTTTCTTATTTGAGCGGACGCAGGAGCGCGATCACCTGCCCGACCACCTTCGGGCCGGGTTCCGAATCCATGTTCACCTGACGGCAGACCGGCGTTTTTTCGGCGTGTTCCATCACGATCATGCCGGGATGCAGACGGCCCGGCTTGGTCCAGACGATCAGGATGTCGCGGGGATCGAGGTCGAATCCGGCGGGCATCCCGTTGAACAGCCCGAACCGGACGGCGAACAAATCCTTTGCGCGGACATTGTCCGGCAGCAGACTGGAGTCCACATGGTAATAGGACGACGGCGCGCCGGAAACGTTTGCGCCTTTCATGTAAAACGGAACGCATAGGGGAACTTTCTTCGGCAGGCAGGCCCCCATCCCGGCCGGACGGATGCTCCGGCGGCGGCCTTTCTGCCGGACGATGACGCGTTTGCGTTCCAGGGCAGCAACGTGCGCGGCCGCGGTGGACGGCTTGATGGAAAAGTACCCGGCTATGTCGTAAAGCGTGGGCGAGATTGCGTTTTTACCGATGAAATCGCGAATATAAGCCGCAATCTCAAACTGACGTTTCGTGATTTTCTTCATTCGTCCGGGTCCTGGTGCTGGGGATTGGCGTGCCGCCGGGCGACAGACGGAAAACACCGGCGGCGTGAGAGGAAAACATGAAATGTTCTTCCGATAAGATACAATACAACGGGAAGCATTCAGTTTCAAGCGCGTTTTGCAACTTTTTTGAAAGTATTTTCAAAGTATACTTACAAATGTCAGCCAGTTTTCGATGCCGGAAACAGCCGGAACGCCTTGACTTTTCGCCTCCGGCATGGTATTTTATTTATATCAGAAAAAACAATCCCTGCATGACAGGAAAGGAAATCTCCAATCATGAACGCATGCGACCTGAAAGGCAAAGCCGTCGTCTTCCTCGGCGACGGCATGGCCGACCTCCCGATCCCCGAACTCGGCGGGAAGACCCCGCTCGAATCCGTCCCGACCCCGACCATGGACAAGATCGCCGCAAACGGCGCGTCCGGCACATTCCTGACCCTTCCGGAAGGCTACCCGACCTCCTCGGACGTCGCGAACATGTCCGTGCTGGGCTACGCGCCATCGCTGTACTATCCGGGACGCGGCCCGATCGAGGCGGTCAGCCAGGGCATCCCGCTCGCGCCCGACGACGTCGCGTGGCGCTGCAACCTGATCACGGTCGAGGACGGCATCCTGAAGGATTATTCCGCCGGCCACATCACGAAGGAACACGCCCGCGTCCTGATGGAGGCACTTCAGGAGCATTTCGGCTCGGACAAGCTCACGTTCTACCCCGGCGTGAGCTACCGCAACCTGCTGATCCTGCACGGACCGGAGTTCTCCCCGAAAGTCGGCTACTACAAGCCGGATTCCTCGCAGGACATCCCGGTCGCCGAGCTCCCGTGGACCGCGCTGGACGATTCGAAGGAAGCCGCGTACACGGTGGAATTCCTGAACAAGCTCTGGGCGGACGCGGCGGCGTTCCTGGCGGAACACCCGCTGGTGAAGTCCGGCGAGGCGAAAGGCAACGCGATCTGGCCGTGGAGCCCGGGCCGTACGCCGTCGTTCCCGAAGTTCACGGAGCGCTACGGCGGCAAGACCGGCGCGGTCATCACGGCGGTCGACGTGATCTCCGGCATCGCCAAGTGCGCCGGGATGGACGTGATCCCCGTCGAGGGCGCCACGGGCTACATCGACACGAACTACGAGGGCAAAGCGGCGGCGGCCATCCGCGCGATCGAAGACCACGATTTCGTGTACGTCCACCTCGAGGCGATCGACGAGACCGGACACGAAGGACGTCTCGACCTTAAAATGCAGGCGATCCGCGACTTCGAAAACCGCATCATCAAGCCAGTCGTCGAGGCGCTCCAGGGACGCGGCGTCACGTTCGCTGTCCTCCCCGATCACCCCGTGCCGCTCTCCATGCGCCAGCACACGCGCACCCCGGTGCCCGTCTGCATCTGGGGGCCGCACATCCAGCCCGATTCCGTCACGGAATACTCGGAGAAGGCGGCGCCGAACGGCTCGCTCGGGTTCATGACCGGCGACGCGTTCATCCGGATGGTGCTCGGCCTCTGAGGAAATAACGGAACGACCGATCAGATCGTTTGTGCGCAAGCATAGCCGCGCACCGCTCGACAGTCAATGTGTGCCCGGATCGTCTTATGCGGCGGTCCGGGCGTTATTTTTGCGCCGTGAGGAAACGCACCGCGCCGTACTGGTCGTGCAGAAGCGCGGGCTTGTTCAGATACTTTGAGGCGAGCTCGAATGCCCGGTCCGCATTGCATGGGTCAAGCTCGAAAAAGATGCGTCCCCCCGGATTCAGGAATGAGGGGGATTGTTCCAGAGCGCGGGCGATGACGTCCAGGCCGTCGGCGCCGCCGAATAATGCTTCGTCCGGCTCGTAACCGCGCACGTTCGGCGGAAGAGCGTCGCGGTCACTCTCCGGGATGTACGGGAGATTTGCCACAATGAGGTCGAACTTGCGTCCGGCGACCGGTCCGAAAAGATCGCCCTGCAGGAATGTCACGTTCGGCAGGGCAAGTTTTTTCAGGTTGAGCTCCGCCCACCTCAGCGCGGCAGGAGAAAGCTCGACGCCGACGACCGTCAGGCCGGGACGTTCCGAGGCGAGCGCCAGCGAGATTGCGCCGCTGCCGACGCCGAGCTCGCAGACGGCCGCGCCGTACGGCAGGCCGTCGAGCATGAGGTCAATGGAATACTCCGTCTCGGGACGCGGGATCAGACAGCCCGGACCGACCGCAAGCTCGAGGTCGCGGAACGGCGCATGTCCGAAAATGTACTGCCACGGCTCGTTTTTCAGGCGGCGCGCAGCGAAGGATTCCGCGCGTGCCTGCGCCTCGGACGCGAGGGGTTCATGCGCATAGAGCGGGAACTCGCGGTCCGGGATGCCGGCGGCCTCGCAGACAATGAAGTGCGCTTCGAGGTCGGCCGCCTCGAATCCGGCCTGCGAGAAACGTTGCGCGAGATCCTTTTTCAGTTCAAGAAACGTCATGCCAGAAAAAAACGGGGTTGTTTCCGTACAAAAAACGGCGGCATCCGATGTGTCGCGGGGAAAAACCGCAACACAGTCGAGAAAACCGCCTGTTTGCTTTGTTTCGGCCGAAACAGCTTCGGACCGGAACAATCAATTACTTCTGGGCGCTTTTGGCCGGAGCGAGGGTCTGGTCGGGACCGAGGGACTTGCTGGTGCCGAAGACTTCGGTCTTGTAGATGCCGTAGATGCCGAAGTAGTTCGTCACGTGGATGTTCGTCCAGCCGATCTTGTCGATGCCGCCGTTGACTGCGGCTTCGTTGATGGAGGCGTCGCCGCCCGCCACCCAGCCGAGGATGCTGTAGCAGGAGGAGGAACCGCGGCGGTTATAGGACTGGCTCAGGTTGCCGTCGCCGAGGGGGCCGGGCAGAACGACGTCGGTGTAGAGGCATCCGAGCGGGAACGGCGTGGCGCAGGAGGTGGCGGAGAGGGCGCCGAGGACGGCGCAGGCGGAAAGGACGGCGAGCTTGAGGGACTTTTTCATGAGATTTGTCTCCTGATAGAATGAGTTTCAGTTAAAAGCGTATAGTTTATAAAGCAATATATCATACTCCGCCGTTTTAATCAAGTCGTTTTTCCGAAGTTTTCCGAAAAAAAGAGGAAAAATGCGGCGGCGGGAGCGGTTCATCCGCCAGGAAACAAGCGGACATGCCGGTTTCACGCATTCCCCGTTGGACAGGCATCTTGTCATAGGCCGCAACACAGACATGATGTCCCGGCGCAATCGGCATCATCTCAAAGGGCGAAAAGGAGGCAGAAAGGGCAGAAGGGTCGAGAAATCCTCTCCCGCGCATACGCGCAAGTTTTTGTCAAAACAAGTTCCTTTTGACAGAAACTTGACTGTTATTGACTCAGGAAAGGATCTGACTCTTCAAATTTCGCTTCATTGGACCTCGTTTCTTCTCATCTCTGAATGCGATCCCGTCTGAAGGTCCGGGGGCACAAAGCGCCATAAACAGCCTCCTCCCGCGCATGCGCGCAAGTTTCAGTTAAAACAAGTTCCTTTTAACTGAAACTTGATGGGGTGATTTCCCAAAAGAGCACTGCCTCTTTTCATGCATCTCATTTAACCTCGGTTAGTTCCTTTGTTGAATACAGTCTCTCCGGCGGTCACGGTTTCGCAATATGCCAGACACAGCCCCCTCCCGCGCATACGCGCAAGTTTCAGTTAAAACAAGTTCCTTTTAACTGAAACTTGAGAGAGGGGTATCCTGATAAGGGGGTATCCTGAAAACCAGTTTCACCTTAACATGGCAGATTGATATGGAACGCTCCGAGAATGGTCTGTCGCTCAGCGTGACCAGCTCCAGGTTCAGAGCTTGCGCCAGGCGCGGTGCGTCACGGTCTTGCCTTCGGACTCCCAAAGGAGTTCGAATCCGGTCTTGATGTCCGCGACGTCGGCGATGAGCGCGAGGTCGGACGGCGCAAAAAGCCCCGACTCCGCGACGGTCCGGTCCGCGATTTCCAGATACTCCGCGTTGTCCGTGGAGAAATGGAACACGCCGTCCGGCTTCAGGATGCGTGCGAACTGCATCATGATGTCCGAGGTGATGAGGCGGTGGCAGCGGTGTTTCGCTTTCGGCCACGGGTCCGGGCAGAGCAGGTTCACGCGGTCGAGGAACGCGTCCGGGATCGTCCGGGAGATCAGCACGCGCGACTCGCTTTTCAGCACATGCAGATTCGCCAAGCCGTCCCGCAGGACGCGTTTCCGGACCTTCCGCACGCGGCCGAGCAGCATGTCCGCCGCGATCACGTACACGTCGGGACGGCGTGCCGCCAGCGCCAGTGCATACTCGCCATCGCCGCATCCGAGGTCAAGTTCGGCGCGCATTCCGGGTTCCGGCATGGGGACCACGTTTTCCAGCCGGGTGTACAGGTTATGGAGCATCACGATGCCGTCAACATGTTTTTTCGTTGTCATGGGAAACCCTGTTCTGCTTTGCGGCGAGGAGCCGTTCGTAAATCTCGAACGGGATCGCGAGGTTGCCGTCGATCCCGGAGCCCAATTTGACCTGGGGATGGGACGCCCCGTGGAAATCGCTTCCGCCGGAGACGAGCAGCGAACGGGCGCGGGCGAATTTCAGCGCGTCGGCCTGCTGCTGTTCGGCGAACATCGAGTAGTAGCATTCGAGGCCGTCGAGGCCGTAGGAGATCAGCCGCGAGCCGATCCTGCGGAGGGCCGCCCTCGCTCCGTGCGCGGCATGAAGCGGATGCGCCCAGATCGCCAGGCCGCCCGCCTCGTGGATCAGCCGGATGCAGACATCGACGGGGTAGTATTTGCGGAGGACGAAGCAGGAGCCGTTGCGGCCGATCAGCCGCCCGAACACGCTCTGCATATCCTGAAAATAGCCTTTTCTGAGCAGGACGGACGCCATGTGCGGACGCCCGACGCTTTCGCCGCCAGCCTCGGCCAGCACTTCGTCCATCGTGATCTCGTATCCCTTCGACCGGATCTTCTCCACCATTTCCGCGTTGCGCTCCTCGCGCCACAGACGCATCTGCTCCAGCGCGGACAGCAAAGCGGGACAGCCGGGGTCGAGGAACAGCCCCACGATGTGGATGTCCTTGTTGAACAGCATGCTCGCAAGCTCGACGCCTGGCACGGCATGAAGCGGCGTCCCGGACGCGGCGGACAGGAACCGTTCCGCGCCCGAAACCGTGTCGTGGTCGGTCAGGGCGGCGGCTTCCAGCCCCATATTCAGGGTGGCGGCGACAAGCTCCTCCGGCGTCAGGGTACCGTCGGAACAGGTGCTGTGCATGTGAAGGTCAATCATGAGGTCTCCAGAAGGCGGGATCCGGCGGCGCACGAACTCCGGAATTTGAGGCGCGGCGGAAAACCCGGCCATAAAATATACAGCAAAAAACGTTTTTTTCAATTCATCCGGCTTGATTATCATGCTTTTAGTGCTATTTTAAACAGTTCGATGAAATCTTTGCGAACGCGAACATTCATCCGATGAATGACGGGAAAGCCGGTCCGCCGGGATAAATCGACCTCAAAAACACATGAAACCGGCCGCTGACAGCCGTAAAACCAGGAGTTGTAACAGATGAAAAAGAACGAAACAAAGAAGGCCAAATCACCGGCCTCCAAGCCGGCTGTCAAAACCGTTGCGAAGAAGGCCGCTGTCAAGGCCGCGCCCGCCAAGAAGGCTGTTCCGGCAAAGAAGGCTCCGGTCAAGGCGGTTGCCGCGAAGAAAGCCGCCCCGGCGAAGAAGGCTCCGGTTAAGGCGGTTGCCGCGAAGAAGGCCGCTCCGGCGAAGAAAGCTCCGGTCAAGGCGGTTGCCGCGAAGAAGGCCGCACCGGCGAAGAAAGCTCCGGTCAAGGCGGTTGCCGCGAAGAAGACTGCCCCGGCGAAGAAGGCCGCGCCTGCCAAGAAGGCTCCGGCGAAGACTGTTGCTAAGGCCGCTCCGGTGAAGAAGGCCGCTCCGGCGAAGAAAGCCGCCGTTCAGGCGGTTTCCGCCAAAAAGAAAATCGACAAGAACAAAGATGCTCAGGCGTCCCATCACGGCCGCATCATCACGAAGGCCGAGCTCAAGGCGTTCCAGAATCAGGCGGAAGCCAACGGACACGTCATCAAAAAGTCCTACCTCTCGACGAAGATGAAAAAGCATTATAGAGAGATGCTGCTGAAGCTGAGAGAATCGTATCAGGACCAGCTGAACATCCATCGCGACGACGCCCTGACCAACAGAAAGTCCGGTCCCGGCGCGGGCATGGCGACGCACATGGCCGATCTCGGCAGCGACAATTTCCAGCACGATTTCGAGCTGGGACTCCTCTCCGACGAGGGCACCGTGATCGAAATGATCGACGAAGCGCTGACCCGTCTCGACGAGAACGAATACGGCATCTGCATCGAATGCGGCCAGGAGATCAGCCCCGCCCGTCTTGAGGTCAAACCGTATGCGCGTTTCTGCCTGGAATGCAAGTCCAGAAAGGAAGCGCACGAAGGACGCCGCCGCTGATCCGGGTCCCCGCATAAGTTCCGCACGGCGGATGGGTATCACTCCGCACCGTCCGCCGCGCCGCATCGCCGTCCCTTTTTGTCATTTTTCGTCCTGCCATGAAGTTATTTACGCCTGAAGCATACATGAAGCCGGGTTCCGCCCGCGAAAATCATGTCATCCTCGCGGGCATTCTGTTCGCGCTGGTCCTGGTCGTTCTCGACCAGGCGACCAAGCTTCTGGTCCAGGAGCACATCGAACTGCACGGAAACATCACGGTCATCCCCGGATTCTTCGACCTCACGCACGTCACGAACAAAGGCGCGGCATGGGGCATGTTCTACAACCTGCCGTGGATCCCGTTCGGGATTTCGATCGTCGCGTTCGTCCTCATGATCGTGTTTCTGCGGAAACTGAGCGCGGGATGGCCGGAACGCTGTTTCGCGCTGCTGATGGTCCTGTCCGGCATCACCGGAAACTGCACGGACCGTATTTGGAACGGCGCGGTCATCGACTTCCTCCGGTTCCACTGGCGCAACCTCGAATGGCCGTCGTTCAACGTGGCGGATTCGGCGATCTGCTGCGGCGTGACGCTCTACGTGATCTCCTCGTTCTTCCGGCCCGAAAACAAATCCGAGGAGAAGAAGGATGACGCTGGCGACGCTGCGAAATCTGCTTGACGCCGTCCGGCGGACGCCCGGGATCCCCGTCATCATGGGACCGACCGCCGCCGGGAAATCCGAACTGGCGTTCGCCCTCGCGCGCGAAAGCGGCGGGGAAATCGTTTCCGCCGACTCCATGCAGTTCTACCGCGGACTCGACATCGGCACGGCCAAGCCGACCGCGGAGGAACGCCGCCTCGTGCCGCATCACCTGATCGACTCCATGGACATCTCGGAAAAGTCCGACGTGTTCCGGTTCCGAACGGACGCCCTCCGCATCATCGGCGAGATCCGGGCGCGCGGACATCTTCCGGTCGTGGCGGGCGGCAGCGGACTGTACCTTCATGCGCTCGTGTACGGACTGGACTCGCTTCCCGCGAAACAGAGCCTGCGCGACGAGCTCGACGCGGCATACGACAACGAGGAACATTTCCCGGAACTCGCGGCCGTCATGGAACGCGAATGTCCGCTGGATTTCAAACGTTTTTATCCGCACCGGCGCAAGCTCATCCGGGCCCGAGAAGTCTTTTTACTGTCCGGCAAACAGATCTCCGAGCTTCAGTCCGGCGGATTCGCCCCCGATCCGACGTTCGCACAGTTCGTGCTGGTCCGCGACCGCGCCGACCTGGTGAACAGGATCCGCCGTCGCGCCGCCGTGATGCTGGAATCCGGCTGGATCGAGGAGGCAAAAGAGATGCTCGCGAAGGGGCTGCTTCAGGCGCCCACCGCGTGGCAGGCCATCGGATACGCGCAGATCGGCGATTATCTCGCCGGGAAGATGACGCGCGACGAACTGCTGGAATCCATCGTGATCGCGACGCGCCAGTACGCCCGGAGACAGGCATCCTGGTTCCGCAGTCAGCATAGGGAAGCCGCCGTCCTCGCCGTTCCGGCTGAAGATTGAGTCAAAACCGGCTGTCCTTCCGTTGTTTTCTTTCGGGAACAGGTCCGTTTTTTCACGGCTTTGTCCGCTTGCTTTAAAATAAATAGCAAAAGTTTTCCGTTTTTTGATTGCATTTTCCCGAATTCAGTGGTATATTTCTTTTTGAAAAAGTATCCATAGACCATTTTTCGGAGAAAACCGTTGAAAACCATCCGGACATACATTCTTTGCGCCATGACGGCCGTGTTTCTGCTGCTGAATGCGGCGGAAGCATTCGGCCAGAGCAACGGCATTCCCTCGGTCCGGAAGTTCAATGCCGACAGCCTGATCAATGTCTCGGACATCGAAAAGCTGGCGAAACTGCCGGAGGGATTCGACGCGGCCGCGGACTCGTATGAGTTCGTGGGAGACAACCTGGTGGCGCGCGGAAACGCCGTGATCCAGTCGCCGGGGACCGAGGTGTCCGCCGACAAGATCGTGATCAACCTCGACTCCGAGCTTTACGACTTCGAAGCCGCGGGGAACGTCAAATTCTGCGTTCTGTCGAGCGTCGTGCAGACCATGACCTTGGAAAACTACCAGGCCATGCTGGAAGACCCGAGAGCCCGCGTGACGTTGCTCCGCTATGTGATGAACGACCTCGGCGAACAGTTTGCCGAAGTGGAAATCGTGACGGAATCCTCGGTGATCCGCGCCGAACGCGTGGCGGGCAACCTGCTGACCGGCGTGATCCAGTTCTCGAACTTCGCGCTGAAGTCCGGCCTGTTCTATTGCGTCGGCGAACGCGCGGACCGGTTCTTCGACGGGACGCTGAAGGTCCACAAGGCGAGATTCACGACCTGCGAATACATTCAGGACGACCACGACCACTTCGCGATCGCGGCCTACGACGCCACGATCGAACCGAGGGAAAGCAACAGCAGCCTGTTCCACTACGACAACCAGCTTGGCGACCACAGCATCCTGATGAAGAACAACTTCCTCCAGATCTACGGCGTGCCTGTGTTCTGGCTGCCGATCCTGTACAAGCCGTCCGACCTCTCGAGCTTCGGCGGCAAGATCGAATTCGGCAGCAACGGCGACTGGGGCTGGTACATCCGCAGCGCGAAGCACTTCAAGCTCACGGACGAGCCGTACTGGAACATGAACCTGATGCTGGACTGGTACGAGGAGCGCGGCATCGGATACGGGCTGACCTCCGACCTGCTGACGCCGGAATCCGCCACGGAATTCTCCTTCTACGGCATTTACGACCGGAACCGGTACGCATACTGGGACCGCGACCTGAACGACGGCGATCCGCACTATATGCTGAACAATTCCCGCCTCAAGATCCCGTATTACCGCTATGAGGTCCGCACGAACAACACGACGCACCTCACGAACCGGCTGGATTTCCGGATGCAGATCGACCTCATCAGCGACTACGAGTATCTGAGAGATTATTACGTCGACCGGTTCAACACCGAGTATGAGCCGCCGACCTACGCTTCGCTGGAATACCAGGGCGACCGGTTCACGGCCAGCGCGTACATGACGCTCCGCATCAACGATTTCTATTCCACGGTCGACCGTCTGCCGGAACTGAGGCTGGACTTCCAGCGGCAGGAACTCTTCGCAAACCTGTACTATCAGGGTGAAATGTCCCTCACGCCGCTCTTCATGCGCTGGCGCAGGTTCGACCGCGACATACCGGGCGACGAATACTGGCACATCCGGAACTACGGCACGCTCCGGTTCGACTCGCTCCACATGATCTACTATCCGATCAACCTCTGGGGCATCAACATCATCCCGAGGACCGGCATCCGGCTGACCGCGTATTCCGCCTCTTCCGAACGGGAAGTCGGCGTCCGGGAGCTCGGCATCATGTCCGTCGCGGACGAGGCCGAGGGAATCCCGTGGGGCTACAAGGTCACGAACTACGATTCAAAGGGCGGATCGAAATTCCGCGTGATCGGCGAACTCGGCGTCGAGGTCAACACGAAGTTCTACCACGCCTGGCAGGATGTGAAGAACGCCTACTGGGGACTCGACGGCCTGCGCCACGTGGTCACGCCGTACGTGAACTACACGTACATCCCGCGGCCGACCGTGAACGCCGACAACCTGTATTATTTCGACGAGATCGACCGCATCACCGAACAGCATTTCGTCCGGTTCGGCATCACGAACCGGTTGCAGACACGCAGGAACGGGCAAATCTACGAGTGGATGTCGCTGGAAAACTACTGGGACCTCTTCATCCACACCACGGACGGATTCAACCACATCGGCGACTTCGGCACGATCTTCAAATTCCGGCCGACAGACAAACTCACGATTTCCGCCGAGCTTTTGCTGGACATCGGCAACAACGGAGACCACGATTACGAGGTGCGGCGCGGCAACAGTTACGTCGGACGGCCCGGCATCAGCGGAACGGCCATCAACCGCCTGACGACCTCAATCGACTACCGGTTCGCCCCGGAATGGCGCATCTACGCCAGCTACACCTATTCGGATGCGTTCCTGCAGCGGTCCATTTACTCCATGGGAACCCAGTTCTCCACGATCACGGCCGCATCCATGATGGTCTCGCCGACGACGCGTTCCCAGGTGGTCAGCGGCGGGCTTGAATTCCCGTTAATCTTCGATAAGGACCTGCACGGCTACACACGGTGTTCCTACGACATTGATCAGAATCTGGTCAGGAACGCCTGTATCGGCCTTACGAAACGGTTCCACTGCTGGTATGTCTCTGCCGAATGCGGCACGGGGCAGAAATGGGACCGCCACAGAAACGGCGAATACTCGCAGCGCCTGAAAAACTACCTTGCCATTTCCGTCGGACTCACGGCCATGCCCGGCTTCTCGTTCGGCCCGAAGGTCGGCATCGGCAATTAAGCAAAGACATATCGAAAGGCATCAAAACTATGAAGTTCGAACAGGACAAGATCAAAATCGGAGACATCCCCGTCGCGGAACTCGCCGCGAAATACGGAACTCCGCTCTATGTTTACGACGAGCAGAAGATCCGCGACAACTACCGGCGCGCGGTCGCGACGTTCAAGAAATACTATCCCGATTTCCGCATGTTCTACGCCGTGAAGTGCTGCAACAATCCGGCCATCGTGAACATCCTCCGTCAGGAGGGCGCGGGCGCGGACTGCGCCAGCGTGAACGAGATCCTGCTGGCGAAATCCGTCGGGCTCACCGGCGAGAACATCATGTTCAGCGGCAACTTCCTCTCCGACGAGGACCTGCGGCAGGGCATCGAGACCGGAGCCGTCATCAACCTCGATGACGAAAGCCTGTTCCCGCGCCTCCTGAAATTCGGCGTGCCGGAGGTCATTTCGTTCCGCGTGAACCCGGGCTACGGCAAGAGCAACGTCGGCGAATATGTGACGAACGCCGGGCCGAAGGCGAAATTCGGCATCCATCCGGACAAGGTCACCGACGCGTTCCGCATGGCCAAAGAGGCCGGCGTGAAGCGTTTCGGCGTACACATGATGACCGGCTCCTGCATTACTGACGCGGACTATTTTCCCTTCGTCACGAAACTGCTGATGGAGATCGTGTGCAAGACCGGCAAGGAGCTCGGGATCGACTTCGAGTTCATCGACCTCGGCGGCGGACTCGGCATCCCGTACGAGCCCGGCGAAGCGTCCCTGGACCTGGAAGCCGCCGCGAAGAAGACCGCCGAAGTCTTCAAGTCTTTTGTGGAACAATACGGCATGAAGCCGCCGCGCCTTGAAATGGAGCCCGCGCGCTATTTCGTCGGCAACGCCGGATATGTGATCGGCCGCGTCCACGCCTTGAAGAATTCCTATACTAAGATCGTCGGCACTGACGTCGGCATGAACGTGCTTGTGCGGCCCGCGTTCTACGGGTCCTACCACCACATCTACGTCGACGGCAAGGAAAGCGAACCGCGCGAGACCATGGGCCTCTGCGGCCAGCTCTGCGAAAACACCGACTACTGGGTCAAGGAACGCAGCCTGCCGGCGAGCCTGGGGCCCGGCGACCTCATCGTGGTGGAGAATGCCGGCGCGTACGGATTCGGCATGAGCTACCAGTACAACGGCCGTCTGCGCGCCGCCGAGGTGCTGGTGAACGGTTCCGAGGCGACCGTGATCCGCGACCGCGAGACGTTCGACGACATGATCAATCACACGCATGTGCCGGAGCGTCTGAAAAAATAACAGAAAAAACAGGAAACACGCTTTACTTCCTGAAAATGCAGGCTAAATTATGGATATGCAGCGATGATGCAGCCTGAGAACAAGAACCGCCGGAGGGCATAAACATGAAGTTCAGATTTTCAAAATTCTTTTCGAGTGATATCGGCATCGACCTCGGGACCGCGAACTGCCTGGTCTATGTCAAGGACCACGGCGTCGTCCTGAACGAGCCGTCCGTGGTCGCGATCCGCGACGACGGGGAGGTCACGGTCGGAATCGAGGCGAAACGCATGCTCGGGCGCTGCCCGATGAACATCAAGGCGGTCCGTCCGATGAAGGCGGGCGTGATCGCCGACTTCGCCGTGACCGAGGACATGCTGCGCTATTTCATCACGAAGGCGAAAGGCTTCATGGCGCCGTACCAGCGCATCTTCCATCCCACGGTTGTCGTCGCCGTTCCCTCCGGCATCACGGAAGTCGAAAGCCGCGCCGTGCAGGACAGCGCCATGCACGCGGGCGCGGCGAAGGTCATCACCATCCCGGAACCGATGGCCTCCGCGATCGGCGTGGGCCTGCCCGTGGCGGAACCGACCGGCAGCATGATCGTCGACATCGGCGGCGGCACGACCGAAGTGGCGGTGATCTCGCTCTCCGGCATCGTGGAAATGCGCAGCTGCCGCGTCGGCGGCGACGAGATGGACTCCTCCATCATCCAGCACATGAAGCGCGTGTACAACCTGCTCATCGGCGAACGCATGGCGGAAGACATCAAGATCCGCATCGGCAGCGCCTACCAGGTGCCCGACCTCGACGAGTCCATGGAGGTGAAGGGGCGCGACCTCGTGTCCGGACTTCCGAAGAGCATCCGCGTCTCCTCGCAGGAGATACGCACCGCCCTCCAGGAGCCCATCGCCAGCATCGTCGACGCCGTGCGCTCCACGCTCGAACACTGCCCGCCGGAACTCGCCTCCGACCTCATGGACCGCGGCATCATGCTCGCGGGCGGCGGCGCGCTGATCCGCGGCCTCGACCGCCTGATCTCCGAGGAGATCAACCTCCCCGTCTTCGTGTCCGACGACCCGCTGAACGCCGTCGTCAAGGGCACCGGCGTAGTTCTGCAGGAAATGAACTGAAACGGCGGCATCCGGTTCCCGATCTGAAATGGCAGAAACCGAACGATACATCACCTCGACGCTGAACCGCCGCGACGAGACCGTCGAGAAGACGCTCCGTCCGCAGAAGTTCGAAGATTTCCCCGGTCAGGACAGCGTCAAGGAACGCCTCAAAGTCTACGTCGAGGCCGCCAAACGGCGCAACGAACCGCTCGGGCATCTCCTGCTCTACGGTCCGCCCGGACTCGGCAAGACCACGCTCGCCTACATCATCGCAAACGAGAAAGGCGCGAGCATCAAATCCTCCAGCGGCCCGGTCATCGAAAAGCCCGGCGACCTCGCCGGCCTGCTCACGTCCATGGAGGACGGAGACATCCTCTTCATCGACGAGATCCACCGCCTGAACACCGCCGTGGAGGAATACCTCTACAGCGCCATGGAGGACTATTTCATCGACATCATGCTGGACCAGGGCCCCGGCGCGCGGTCCGTCCGCCTGAACCTCGCCAAATTCACGCTTATCGGCGCGACCACGCGGCAGGGCCTGCTCTCCGCGCCGCTCCGTGCCAGATTCAAGCTCGCGCCGAGGCTGGACTACTACGATCCGCAAAACCTGCAGAAGATCGTCCAGCGGTCCGCCGGCATCCTGAACGTCGGGATCACTCCGGAAGCCGCGTTCGAGATCGCGCGCAGAAGCCGCGGCACCCCGCGCATCGCCAACAACCTGCTCTCCTGGGCGCGCGACTTCGCGCAAGTCAAGGGCAACGGCACGATCGACGACGAGACCGCCCGCAAGGCGCTTTCCATGATGGAGATCGACAGCAACGGCCTCGACGAGATGGACAAGCGCATCCTCGAGACCATCGTCGCCAACTTCAACGGCGGCCCGGTCGGCCTGAACTCGCTCGCCGTCGCCATCGGCGAGGACCCCGGCACTATCGAGGAAGTCTACGAGCCCTACCTCATCCAGGAGGGCTACCTCATGCGTTCGCCGCAGGGACGCATCGCCACCGACAAATCCTGGTCTCTCTTCGGCCTCACGGCGAAAAACCGTCTGACCGGACGCGGCTCATCCGGGAAAAAAGGCGATCCCGACCAGCCCGATTTCTTCCAATAACCCCCACACCTCCGATATCCGCGCCACCCCGCGCACTCTATGAAAACCGACCTGATCCTCCCGTTCTACAAACCCCATGAAGGCTGGCTGAACCATCTGCTCGAATCCGTCACGGCGCTCCGGCAGGAACTGAACAGGCGTGGCTCGACGCTGCGCGTGATCCTCGCGAACGACGGCTCGCCGAAGTCCTGCTACCCGGACGAGGCGCTGGACGCCATCCGCGCGGCCGCCGACGAATTCATCTTTTCCACCTACGACGTCAATCACGGGAAGGGCTATTGCCTGCGCCACGCAGTTCAGAAAGCGGACGGCGACATTCAGATTTACACCGACGGCGATTTCCCGTTCGGCTGGCAGTGCGCCGCCGAGGCGTTCGACCGCCTGAAATCCGGCGCGGACGTCGTCATGGGCGTGCGCGGAGTCGATTACGGCAAGGCGCTGCATCCGCTCCGCAAGCTCATTTCCAAAGGCGTGCGCCGTCTGAACCGATTCCTGCTCGGGATGCCGGAACGCTACCTCGACACGCAGGCCGGGATGAAAGGCTTCCGCGGCGCCGGGAAACAGGCGTTTCTGGACACCACGGTCGACACCTTCCTGTTCGACACCGAGTTCATTCTGCTCGCCTGGGACCGCGGACTCCGCATCGACACGATCCCGCTCACGCTGCGGCCCGGCCTCTCCTTCTCGAAAATGGGCTGGCGCGTGCTGTTCCGCGAGCTCGGACACTTCCTCCGCATCATGCCCGCGCACTGGGTCCGCAAAAAACAGCACCACCCGGCGCAGGACTGACCGATGAAAAGTATCCTGCTTTCGTTCGACATCGAGGAATTCGATCTGCCGACCGAGTTCGGCGTGGAGATCTCCCGCGACGACATGTTTTCCATCGCGGGCGAGGGGACGCGGCGCATTCTCAGGATCGTGAACGAGGCGGGCGCGCGCGTCACGTTTTTCGTTACGGCGGCATTCGCGCTGGAGTTCCCCGATCTCATGCGAGAAATGAAGTCCTCCGGACACGAAATCGCATCCCACGGGTATTCCCACACCACGTTCGAGCCCGCCGACCTGAAGCGTTCCCGCGAGGCTCTGGAAGAGATCAACGGCACACCCGTCCGCGGATTCCGCATGGCGCGTCTCGCCAAAGTCGGCAAACAGGACATCCTGGACGCCGGGTACGAATACGAATCCTCCCTGAATCCCGTCTGGCTGCCGGGCCGCTACAGCAATTTCACCGCGACGCTGAAGCCTTTCCGCGAGACGTGCGGCCTGTGGCAGATGCCCGTGTCCGCCCTGCCCGTGGTCCGGTTCCCGCTGTTCTGGCTTTCGTTCAAAAACCTCCCCCTGCCGGTTTACCTTCCGATGGCGAAGACCGCCATGGCCGCCACCGGATTCTTCAATATGTATTCGCATCCGTGGGAATACCACGAGCGCGCCGCGGAATCCCGGTGGAAGATCCCCGGCTACATCGTGCGTCATGCCGGCGAATCCCAATGCAATCGCCTGCGCCGTCTGATCGCGAGCCTCGGCCGGTCCGGCATATTCGAGACGTTCAGCGCGTATCTCGACCGTCTCCAGCCGGGAGAATAACCTTCCTTTTTTTATGGTGATATATTTGGACGGATTATATCTCCGTCAAATCATCCGTCATTCCGTCGTCATTCCGTCATTTCTTTGATTTGGAAAGATTTGGCATTCCGCCATCCATCATTTCCGAGACAATGAAAAGAATTTAATAAACCGACAAGAATCAACCCCGGAATCTTGCATCATACAGGGTTCCGGGGCACACACTGCGTGTGATGATCCAGTGCTCTGCTGCGCGAGAGCACGTGCCCGGGCGAAGCCGGGCACTGTCGCGGGAGGCTTTGCCTCAGAGGCCGAGGGTCTTGACGGTCTCGAGGGCGATCATCAGCTCTTCGTTGGTGGGCATGACGATGGCCTTCCAGGCGCTGTCGTCGGTGGAGATGACGCCCGCCTTGCCGAAGCATTCGTTGTTCTTCGCGTCGTCGCACTTGATGCCGAGGCAGGCGATGCCATCGAGGATCGCCTTGCGTTCCGGGATGGAGTGTTCGCCGATGCCGCCGGTGAAGACGATGGCGTCCGCGCCGCCGAGGAGCACGTAGTAGGAGCCGATGTACTTGACGATGCGGCGGATGAACATCTTGAGGGCGAGGGCGGCGTCCTTGTTGCCGGAGTCGGCGGCGTTCACGATGTCACGCATGTCGCCGCTGCCGATGCCGCCGATGGCGAGCAGGCCGGACTTCTTGTTCAGGATGGTGTCGACGTCCTGGGCGGTGTTGCCGACCTGGACCATGCGGAGCACGGCGGCGGGATCCATGTCGCCGCTGCGGGTGCCCATCATGAGGCCCTCGAGCGGGGTGAGGCCCATGGTGGTGTCAATGACCTTGCCGTTCTTGACGGCGGCCATGCTGCAGCCGTTGCCGAGGTGGCAGGTGATGATCGTGATGTCTTCAGGCTTCTTGCCGAGGAATTCGGCGGTGGAGAGGGTCACGAAACGGTGGCTGGTGCCGTGGAACCCGTACTTGCGGATGCCGTACTTCTTGTAGAACTCCATCGGGATGGCGTAGAGGTAGGCCTCCGGGGGCATGGTCTGGTGGAACTGCGTGTCGAAGACCGCCACGTTCGGGACGCCTGCGAAGATCTCTTCGCAGGCTTCGATGCCGCTGAGGTTGGCGGGGTTGTGGAGCGGTCCCAGCGGGATGCACTCGCGGATGATGTCCTTGACCTCGGCGTCGACCTTGACCGGGGCGGTGATCTTTTCGCCGCCGTGGAGCACGCGGTGGCCGATCGCCTTGACTTCGGACAGGCTCTTCAGGACGCCGATCTGGGGATCGACGAGCTTGGCGCAGACCGCGCGGAGACCGTCGGAGTGGTTCTTCACGCCTTCGGGGGATTCTTCGAACTTGAAACCGTCCGGACGCTTGATGATGAGGTTCGGAGTCGGGGTGCCGACACGCTCCACGAGGCCGGATGCGATGACGGTGTTGCTGCCGCCATCCATCTCGAAGAGGGTGAATTTGAGGGAGGAGCTGCCGGAGTTGATCACGAGAATTTTCATGCGGAATCCTTTACAGTTTCGGGGTTTAAAATCGAAGAAAGTAAATAATATAGCATAATCCCGTGGAAAATGCAAGGAAAACAGACAGGATACGCGCGTTTTTCTTGTGGAAACGGTTTGTTTGCGCAGCTGAGGGGGGGGGACCAGGCGGGAAAGCTGGAAAAAAAACCGCCGGAAACCTGTTCGTTTCCAGCGGCTTGACATGATACAAAAATGGTGGGCGTAGTAGAACTCGAATCTACGACCTCCACGATGTCAATGTGGGAGTCTGCATTGATTTCCAATTGGTTATAGATTTTTTACGTAATTTTTCCGTAATCTCTCCTCAAATATAGCTTTATGGGGTGCTTTGTGTGTTGTTGTTGCATGGTGCGCGTTGTAGCCGCATGTGCGCGCGTAACCCGTCTCATCATCTTTGATCCATGCCCAGTTTTAAGCCCCATTAACTTTAGTTCCCTTGATCTGGCTGTCCGAATACAGCCAATTGTGGTATTCCTCCGATAGCCCCCTGTAGGTACAGCTTTCGAATATCCTTGTCGTAGCGTATATCGAAAGCAGACATCGGAAACAGCTTAGAAACTCCGCAAGTGTTACGTTCAACGAACCAGATTTCATCCCGACGGAAAATATCCTGGTCCATCAGCATGAGATCTTGTGTTGAAAACAAAAGCTGCGATCTGGATTGAGGCGAACAGTGCGAGAGATAAATCCCGAGCAATCGCTGAGAAAGCGTATAGTGCCAACTGCGATCCAGTTCATCTATGACGTAAACCTTGCGAGAATCGTTTTTTTCCAGTTCAATAAAGGCCGGAAGGATGTCAAGGAGTCTCAAGGAACCTTCCGATTCATTGCTCAGTTCAAATTTCACTTGCTTCCCATCGGCGTTCTGATGGTAGGAGACCATTTTTTTAACCGAAATCCTGTCATCATCCTTCCTGACAATATAACGCAGTCCCCTCACATTGAGTTCAACGACTTCTCCATTGTTGAGCTTGGTTTTGAAGTCGGATTCAGAAAACATGTTGGGGGGGATAGCTGCAAACGTGGAATCCTCCAATTCCAGGCGACAGATTCCCGTGTCAAGCTGTTTCAGAATCTGGGAGAGATGCTCAACATCCGAAGGTGCTGAAACGAACATATCCCGGAAGCCTTGGAACAGAGACCGGGTGTTGATCAGAGACAGTTGATTCCGGAACCACCGATAGGCATAATGCAGAGATTTGACCTTATTACCAGCAATCCCGAGGAAAGATTGATTGTGCTGGATAATCCGTGCAAAAGCAACAGAATCCTTGTCTTTCTGTAATGACCGATCTGTCAGCGCAATACGCCCGTTCTGTCGAGAGAAAAGCTGATACCTGCCCTGACGTTTTACTACGGAAAGAGACTCTTTCAGAATCTCTTTTCTGTTCAAATGCAATTCAAAGGTGTAAATCTTATCGTCTGCTGCGAGAAAAGACAAGGAGATTTCCGTTGCCCGTTTCTGGCTTTCAGGGGCCAGCAGAAACACATCCAGCGGGATTTCCTTGCCGTCCTCGTGCAGGGGAGCAACAATCATGCTCTGAAGAAATGCCAGAAGCGAGAATAAATTGGTTTTACCGGATGCATTACCGCCATAAAGAACCGATACAGGCAGAACCGATAGGGCTGGATTCTTGCGAATCCGAGGTATTCTGGCTTTCAAACGTCGCTCATCGGTTGCAGCAAGAGAGAATGTCGTTTCATCACGGAATGATGTCCAGTTTTTCAGTTTCAGCTCAACAATCATGGATGGACCTCTTTTCGTTTCTTAACTATACAGTACATCGGTTTTCAAGAAATACAAATACGAAAGAGAAAAAGTCTCTTTCAAGCGTCAGTTTTTGTTGTTTTTATCAAAAAAGGCGCATAAAGAGAAGAAAATACGCTCTGTCCACTCGAAAACACACCAGCTTTGCAAAAGTCAAGCAAAAGTTCTCACTATACTGCAAACTTTGTAGAAAGAACCAAAAAGTTCGCAGTAGGACCTCGGACAATCGGGCTTCACGCGACCTAAGGCTACCTCATCACAAAACGATTTCGGTCGTCAAACATAGGGTGAAACATTGTTCAGAAGGAATTTCCACACAGGAATGACTTGGATATTTCCAGGCAGCTCGTCTTCATCATCCCATGTAACGATACAGCGCTTCTTCACGCCAAGGGCTTTGGCAGCATCTGTCAACGCCGAGACCTCACGTTCAAACGTCTTCGGATTGCTCATATCGAAGCAGACCTGGATCAGCTTGGACTCCTGCATAGGCCGGAATGCGAGGAAATCAACCTCGGAGCCATCTCCGGTAAGAACATACTCCATCTGATATCCCAGGCGTCGCAGATGGAGATACACAAGATTCTCCAGAAGCGGTCCCAAATCGAGGGCGTGTTTGATACGCATAGCCCGGATGATGCCGATGTCGTTCAGGTAATACTTGGCCGGATTGACGCGACGCTTCGCCACAGATTCGGTATGCAGTTCCACCTTGTGCAGGAGGTAAGCATCGGCAAGCCAGTCCAGATAGTCGGATACCATCTCCCGGCTTACCGTTATCTGTTGGCTTTTGAGGCTGTCTGCTATTTTTCGTGTGCTGAGCTGTCGGGCGGGATTGTTGAACACCATCTGCATGGTGAACTTCAGCGCCTGAGAATTGGATATTTCATGGCGTTCCACCACGTCCCTGTAGATCACCGTGTTCACATACCCCTGCAGAATGGATGCGCGGAGCGTGTCGTTCATTTCCTGCACGGCGGGCATCCCGCCGATGGTGAAATACTTCTCTATCGCATTTTGTATCTTGCTTCGGGCAGTACTGCTGATGTTTTTCGGGATTGCCTTGAAAACCTTGTGGTGGATCAGGAACTCCTCGAAGGAAAGCGGGAGATTCTCGATTTCGATGGATCGACCGCGCATTGCTGTAGCGATTTCCTTGGAGAGAAGTTTCGCTGAAGAACCGGAAAGATAAACCTGAACGTTGCTCGTATCGACCATGCGCCGGACAAAGGTTTCCCAGTGTTCGATATTCTGTATCTCGTCAAAGAAGAAATAACAGCGCTTGCCATGATTGTCCGGGTACATCTGGTAGTAGACCTCCGGCACATACCTGAGATCTTCCGCCGTGATGCCCATCAGACGGTCGTCCTCGAAGTTGACGTGCAATATTCTGTCTTTCGGGATACCGGACGACAGGAGATCGTTCATGCGCTGATAGAGCAGGAATGTTTTCCCCGTTCGACGCATGCCCAGGATGACCGTAGCGAAACGCGGCGCTTCCGGGATGTCTATCTGACGACGGGTCAGCTCCGGAATCGGTGTTTCATAAAAGTCGGAAAACAGTTCGCGAAGTGTGTTTTTGAGCAGAGTTTTTTCCATGATGGTTGCCTCCTTTAATCTTAATATAGCACATGATCTCACCATTTCAAGTAAAAATTGGCAAGAAATCTCTGCCAATTATAAATAATGTTGGTTTCCTATCAAGACAGAATAAAGACAGAATACTGCATGCCGACTTGGAGACAATACGTTTGGGCAATCTTTCATGCGACCTTCAGGCCGCCTCATCCTACCACGATTTCGAGTCTTTCCGCAACACTTGATTCGGAATAATGCCAAGCATCATTCGGAATTATTCCGAAAGAAATGTGATATTGTTCCGAAAGAAAGATGACCGTGAGGCGGTTTTGAGCCACCCCACGGCAAAAACGTCCACTTCACCCCGTCAGCTGGCGGCGAAGCTCAATGACCGTTCGCGGACCGGATTTGATCATGATTTCCAGAATCTGCTTGATCTCTTCGGCATACTGATGAGGCAGCTGTTTCAGGAGATCATGGATTTCCGGGTCCTGCGAGCAGTTTCCGATTGTATGCGGATTCGTTCCATCAGCGAGATTCAGGAAGTCGGGCAGAAGCTGCATCTTTTCGCGCTTGGCCTCCAGACTGGCATGATTGCTGTAGAGCTTGGTCATCTCCGGCGTCATGTGGCCGACGATCCCCTGAACGATGTTCATCGGGATTCCGTACAGCCCAGCATAGTAACAGAACGTATGACGACAGCTGTGAAGGTCCTTGACCGAGACGGCACGATCACGGCCTGCGGGCTTGCTTAGGGTGACGATGTGGCACTTCTCTTCCAGAAAAGTCTTGATGCGGTAGGAAACGCCGCTGCGGTTATGCAGATACATTTCAGCATGAAGCGGCAGTACGTATTGGGCATACTCGCCGCTGTCCGTCCGTTTTTCCAAAAGCTCTTCGAGGTAGACGGCCAACGGCGGCATGATCGGAATATCCACGCCGACTTGCGTCTTGCGCATTTTTCCTCTACGGATGACGAGGTTCGTCAGGTCGATCTCGCTCCACTTCAGCGTGCAGATGTCCCCCTCGCGCAGAGCTGTGGCAATCGCGATGGTGAACAGCGGTCGGGTGAAATCGTCGAGGTTCTCTTTGATCGTCTTCAGCTCTTCAAGCGTGAACGGCTGTCGAGTCTCGGTCTGCAGGGACGGCTTGGGAATATTGGCGAACGGATTGCCCACGAGTCCGGCATCATCGGCAAGCAACGAGAAGACCTCCGTGATCGTTGTGATATGGTCCGTGATGGTCGCGCCGGAAAGAGGATGCGCCTCTCGACGCTTCCCAGGCTTGCGGGGCGTATATTTCCCGTAAAGGCTGAGGTTCGCCACGAAGTTTTCCGCATGATGCCGGGAGACCGCTGCGAGGTGAGTAACCTCAGGGTAGACGTCCTCCATATACGCCAGAAAATTCTGCCAGTGAGCGGCCTTCAACGCCTGCCGTGCCACTCCGGGAATGCGCTTCCGGGGCTTTCCAAGGGAACGCTCGTATGCTTCGCGAAGGGGGATAGCCCTTGACCCTGTCAGCTCCTCGCGGTAGTTCTCCACCAGCGCCTTCAACGACTTGTTTGCGCGGACACTCCCGAGCTCCTCTCGTTTTGCTCGCTCATACGCCTGAGCAACCCGTTCGTTTCCGGTCGGTGCCCCGGTCTTATCAAGACACGTTCCGGAGTACCGTTTGCCCTCGGCCATGAATTCGTAGTACCATATTCCGTTTTTGTTTCGTATGCTCATTTTTGCACCACCTCCATTCCTTACAATACATGGTTTTTCGAGCATTTCAAGTGGCATAATTCCGCTTCAAAATAACCGGCCATCTGTATCCGACCGGTTACGTTATTCTTATATTACTTCTTATTGTCTGTGAGTCGCTTCCAAAGAATCGGCGCAAGCTCATTCGGTGTTATTTTTCCTGAATTATTTTTTGCGATTTCTTTGGCCTCGGCGAGATGCAGGTCCAGTGCCTCCGGCGAAATCCCGTATTGCTGCTTGAAATCGGATATTACGGATTCACGCACGGCGAGGTCGGCGGCAATGACGTCGTCGAGGCATCCGTTGAGCATGTCGTCGAGAATCGCGATGGCGCGTTCATCGTCGTTCAGGTATTTCCATGCCAGCTGGTTATTCTTGCGCTTCTTTCCAACGTTCCGTTCGACTTCGCCGAGCGGGTCGTCGATATCAAGGCGACGGCATTCTTCCGGCTTCAGAGGTCTTGTTTCCCAGACAGTTGTCGGATCTTTCGGGTCGAATTCCGTATGAAACGCTTCCTGTTCGGCTTTGGAGGTCATGCGGATTTTTTCCGCGCGAACCAGCAGTTCAATCTTATCGCCTTTCCCCGCAGAAAAGAGATGCAGCGACTGGTCGGCGACCAGTTCGATCTTGCCGGAACCTTTGAAGCCGCCTTCGCGATTCTCGTGATGGACGAGAAGGACGATGATCCCGTCCGCCTGCAGCTTGCGGATGAATCCCAGGATTTTCTCAAACTGCCCCTCGGTATGGCCGTTGGTCGCGAGCGTGGACAGATTGTCGAGCACGACGACCTTGCTCTTCAGCTCCTTGACCGCCTTGGTAATTGTTTCCTGGTCCGCCTCGGTCGTAAGGTCAAGGTCTTCCCGGATCAGCCCGAAATGCGGGTTGGCTTTCTGGTCTGCCAGCAGTTTTCTCAAGCGTTTGCCATACTCGGACTCGCGCATCTCCCCGGCGACATACAGCACATTGAGCGGAGCCGTTCCACAAAACTCCCAGTGCTTGAACGGGGCTTGGCTTTGACTAAGGCAAATGGCGAGATGAAGCGCGAACCAGGTCTTCGCAACGCCGGACCCACCGTAGATAAGGCAATAGAACCCAGGCATCAACACCGGAGCCAGAATGAATTCTTCCGGTTTGAGTTTGAGCAGCTCATCCATGGTGTAGATATGGAGGTCGGCGACCTCATTTGAATCGCAACTGCTGACACCGAACTTGGACGCCTCGGCCTTGAGCTCTTCGAAGGACAGCACCCGAGAGCTTTCGTATGTACCGGCATCCATACCGAAGGCGTTGCGGGTCCATGTCACCCCATCGAAGACCTGGAACGCGATCTTGCGTCCGTGTTTCTGGAAGATCGTCCCGACCGTCACGGCCTTTTCGTACATCTTCGCCGGGCCATCGCCATTGTCGAAGCACAGCCACTGGTACGGATGATCGGGCGGCAACTCGCGGACGACCTTGTCGATCACGTCCATCCCGCCGTACCACGAGCAGTAGATGAAATCGCTATCGTTATCGTTGACGAGCGGGATGCCAATTTCATCGGTGAGGATGACCGTAGCACCCGGATTCGCGGCGATGGCGTCAGCGTTGTACAGGGCAGGAGAGTCCGGGACCTCCGGCATCATGCAGCACGGCATCGGGTCCTTGGCCGAGGCGTAGAACGTGACCGGCAGGAGCAATGTTCGACCATCAAAGTCGATGCGGGCCACCTGAAGCTGCGGAGCCCGGTCTTTCCCATGAAAAACGATCTTGGCCATGCCGGGATGATACAAATTGAACAGATCGACCGCGGCTTGCTGCATTGATTTCTTGTCTCCATGATACGGCTTGTCGAGGTCATCGGAGATACCGAAGCGCTGTCCGTAGAAATTTGTCAAATGGAGCACGGCGGGCGGGATGACCATAGCGAGTCTTCCCAGCTCAGCTCGTTCCGTTTCCGAACAGGTCACCAGGTTCAACCCCGCCTTTTGAGCAAAGAGACACAGAAGATTCGATTCGCCAACCGCGCACAAGCGGCGATTACCGTAAATGTCGACGCCCTCATTCGCCAGCACTACACCGGCATTGGCACCCCAGTATTGAGGGGAAAAGATGCAGTTTCCGAAGCGAAACAGATCGCTTTCGTTAAGCTTGCCGACGATTCCAAGCTCCTTCCACGTACCGGACTTGAACGAACTGCGAAGGAACCGCTCTACACGGCCAAACAGAATCAGGATTCTTTCCGCCTCTGGCCAACGGTTGTACCGGGCCAGGCGCACGGGTGCGTGTCCGTCTGCGACGGACACAGCTACGGGCGAAAAAACACCGTTTTTCGGGAGGTCAGCCTGTTTTTGAGGAGGAACGAGTTCGGTGGAAACAGGATATGCCAAGCCTGTTTCGCTTCCCGGCTGAGCCTGTTTTCCGCCTGCCGCAACGGCTAAGCTCGTCAACATATACTTCTGTTTCGGGCTGCTGCCTTGTTCCGTGGTCATGACCAGACCTGATTCTCGTGCCGGATCGAGGAAACGCTTGAGCAGGGCGGTCCGTCCCACCTCCAGCACCTCTTGTAGCTCCTGACGGCTCTTCGGTCCGTCCTGGAGAATAACAAGCAATCGCTGGACTTCAGTGGTCAGGGCGGATTCTCCAGCTTCGACAGTGATCTCGGCGTCACACCTGGCCGTGGATTCCGGCAGGGCCGGTCTTGACTGGATTGCATCGGCGATCAGCTTCTGGATGCGGGCGCAATCCTCGTTCGAGAAGTCCGCAAGTCCCGTCGAGAAATCGACGGCAAGCAGCGCCGGATGCAAACGCCAAATCGAGTTCAGAATAAACAATCGGCAGGAAGTCCAAAAAGCCGGTGTCGCACAGGAAGGGCAGAACGACGGCCACATGAAGCTGCCCGCGACCGAGTGCCGGAGATTCCACATCATGCTCGAAGCTTCAGGAAAAAGCAGTCTATTGGAGGGATTGTCCTCTGTGATGTCTGTCATAATAGCGTTCAGGTCGATCACATTGAGGGAGATTCTCCCGTTCAAGCGGTTGATGGCGTCCTTTGCCAACATGAAGAAAGTATCCCGAACCTTCCAGAGCTCCGTCATCCCGAGGCGGAACTCACGAGGCGCGTATCCTTCCGCGATTAGATCGACGAATGGATCGGAGCAACCATGCCACCGGAGGATGGCTTTTAGCGTCCCGACACAAAGCATCGGGACGCAGGATGTGGACAGCAGTCCGTTTCTCTCACACGACAGGGTGGTTGGGCTAGCCGTCCGGGGAAATAATCCCCGGACGGCATTGCTTTCAACGACGGCCTTCATTTTGTCACCGTCATGAACGCCTGCAGCGATGCCGCATCAACGTAGATCGGGCTGGACTTGTCGTGGCCGTCTCCGATGGTCTGGACTTGACCGCTGGTTATCCAGCGGTACATAGTCCATCTGCTGACATGTGCAAACGCACACGCCGTTTTGATAGACATGAACACTCTCATTTTTTTTCACCTCCTTCCTTTTTTGCATGTTGTTCTTTGGTTTCGAGGAACGCCATAAAGCTTGCCTCGTTGATGCGGACCGGGCTGTTTTTGCTGGGCCCGTTCTTACTCCAGCGGATCAAGTAATTTCCGTTGGAGTCCGTCATTCTGAGCCATCTAGAAACTGTCCACCGGGAGAACTTTGTGATTTCACAAGCATCCTTAATGGTGATATATTTTATTCTATTTTCGTTCATAATTTCTCCTTGGACACAAGGTCCGGTTTAAATAAACCGTCGCGTATGAACGAGTTGACCGCGCCGGGGTTTTGGTTGTCCGGCACGGCCAAAAAAGAATCGACCGCGCCGGGGTGAATCGGCACGGCCGCAATATATGACCGCGCCTCTTCGGCGGGTCCAAGGATTGTTAAATCCGAGGACGACTACAATTCACTGTAGCTTGCCCGTAAGCCGTCTGCGTTTTTTCCTCTGGATAAGGAAATCTCGCGCCCTTACGGGGTCCTATGATTCTGTCCTGCGGTACTACTACAAGTTGCGTTGCAGAGGGACGCAACCGCCCGGATTTAATCCGGACTCTCTCAGCCTTGGCTTGTTCTGCGGGATTCCGCTGGGTGCGGAGATTCTCTCAGGTCTGCTTTCGGCCATTTTGTCTTCACGCTACTGGACCTCTGCCTATCCTGAGTTACCCGCGCTGTCCGAACGGATGTGGACTGGCTTTGGTCATTTTGCTGTAAACGATATTAATCGTCGTCCTTAAGGATGTTGCGGTGTTTAAAGTAAAGCCTCCTGGGGTTGGGTAAACAGAAAGCACCAACATCTTGTGTTTTCTGCGTTTCTTGTGTTAATATACTACAACATCTGGTCAATGTCAAATCCAAAACAAAAAAAATTGAGAAAAAAATCAATAGGGTGTGGCTTCCCCCTCAAAAAACCACAAGTCATAGGGGGCATGTCGAAATCTTAAGGTTTCATCCGGCTTCACCGGGAGGTGAGTTGAGATGGGTGGCGGTCGTCATTTTTCGAGGATATATAACTTGAATGCAGTAAAACGAAACGCTGCAAACTTATTCACCCTCAAAAGAAAGGACTTCACAATGAAGAAACTCACACTCGCTCTAATCCTCGGGCTTCTGGTCTTCACCTCGCTTCACGCCCAACAGACTGTCGTCATCGAACGGCCCGGTGTTCTCGCCGATCTGGCATCAGCGGCTGGTGCAATTGTGGCTTTGCCGCTTGCTGCTGCCGAAGGCATCGTCGTCGGCACTGTAGAAGCAGCCGGTTCGCTGCTCCACGGTTCCACGCAGATCGTCGTAGTGCCCCCCGCAAGGGCTGTTCCTGCGCCAATCATCGTTGCCCCGGCTCCTGTGATGGTAGCACCTCCGGTTGCCGTCAAAACGGCTCCGGTTGCGGTTCCGACCACTACAATCGTTACCACACACAGCGACGGTACGGTCACGACCGTGACCCGGCAGGCTTCGTCCTATGAACTCGGCCCAGTCGTTCTGACACCCGTAGCCCCGACGCACCTCGTCGGGTCGAGCCCGCTCGTCAACCCGTACGTCCATCGCCCTCGGTGAACGCAAATGAACTTTGCGAACAGGGTTTGAAGCTCCAGGTAAGGTATCTGCCGGATAAATACCCCATGTATCCGGCATTTTTCTCGATTTTATATAACTTTTTTTCGAAAAAATTCCGGCCTTCATGCTACAATCCGCCCAATCAGGAAACAATGCGCTATAATTTGCCACAAGTAACTCAAAATCAGCGATTTGCTTGCATTTTGCTGTTTTCGATGTATATTGTTTGCATGGTCTCGGAATCTTCGAGAAAGACACATGACAATATAAAACCAAAATGAAAGTGATTTGCTTATGAAAGAAGACATTAAGCTCACAAATGAACAAGAGCAGGCCCTGGCCATGATGCTCTCCGGCAAGAACGTTTTTTTGACCGGGAAAGCCGGAACGGGCAAGTCGACGATCCTCCAAAAATTCAAGGAAGTTTGTACTCGCGAGTGCGTTTTCCTGGCCCCGACCGGGATTGCGGCTATCAACATCGGCGGCTCGACCCTGCACAGCTTCTTTCAGCTGAAGCCGGGGTTGCTTACCCCGGATTCAATGGAGGAGCTCAGGAGCAAAAAACGCATTAACCTCATCCGCCAGGTCGAGACCATCGTGATCGACGAGGTGTCCATGGTCCGGAGTGACCTTTTCGCCGCCATTGATGCGAGGCTGCGGGAGGTCACTAAAGATACCAGACCGTTCGGCGGAAAACAGATCATTCTGGTCGGCGACTTCTTTCAGCTCCCGCCCGTGGTGAAAACGGAACCCGAGTCGGCGTATCTTCAACGTACGCTCGGCGGGTATTACGCCTTTCAGACAAAGCTCTGGAACCAGGCGGATTTCCACTGCATGTGCCTGCAGACCATCCACCGCCAGCAGAACGACGTGCTCTTTCTGTCGATTCTGAACCATCTGCGCTACGGGGAACTTGAGAAACGCGACCTGCTGCTGGACGGTCAGGACGAGCCGGTGAACGCAATCGAGGCCCTGACGCGCCTCTGCGTCAAGGCCCCCGCGCTCGAACAAACTCCGGTATACCTCTGTACCACGAACTACGATGCTGATGCTTTCAATCAGCATTGTCTCGGCAAGCTCAAAAGCGAGACGCATACATTCCGTGCCGCGGTGTTCGGCAAGTTCAAGGAATGTGACTATCCGACACCGGAAACTCTCGCGCTGAAGATTGGAGCCCGAGTGATGACCCTTACAAACAAGCGCACACCGGACGGAGAGATCGAATATGTGAACGGTGAAATCGGTGTCGTTGAAGCTGTGGAAGACGGTGATGATGCAGTGGTGCAAGTTCGCTTGGATCGCGGAGCCACGGTTTCGGTCCAACGCGCGGAATGGAGTCAATACGAGTATTATCTGGAATACGATGCAAACAGCTGCAGGCAGGTAATCCGTCAAAATGAGGTTGGAAAGTTTGTACAGATGCCGCTCAAACTCTCCTACGCGACAACAATCCATAAAGCGCAGGGGTTGAGCCTGGATTATGTTTCGGTCAAACTCGGTAACGGGTGTTTTGCTCATGGCCAATTCTATACCGCGATTTCCCGTTGCCGCACCATCAAAAACCTCCGGATCGACCGTCCTGTTCATCCTGAAGACTCCATCATTGATCAGGCCGTCATTGATTTTTATCGCGCCATCGAAGGCGGGCGGAAACCCGAACACAAACCGGAGGGGGTCACGCTGACGATTCCGAAGGAGTACAAATCAGCAATCATGGCGTATCTGGCCCAGCTGCAGGGGGGAAACAGCGCAATGCCTCCTCCTCCGATGATCCCGCGTCAAGAGCCTTCCCGGAGACGTCTGTTGATCCCGACCGGAGCACCGCAAAACCGCCAGGTCTATCCTCCCTTCGAACAGCAGGTCCGCTTACAGCCCCCATTCCCGGAAATGGAAAACAGCCAAAGCTATCCGGCCATTGAACAGTCGGGGCGTCTGCAAGCCTCGGTTCCGGAGCTGGAGAACCATCAGGAAAACCCGTTCATGGAACCGCTCATGTTGCCGGAGAATGGCCTCGATCCGGAGGGTGACGAGCCGGAAATGACGGAAGAGGAAGAGATGGATGCGATTGAGGAGGAGATGGACGAAGAGCTCCAAGCCGAGATTGAGGCGGAGATCGATGAAGCGTTGAAAGACAACGAACCTGAGGACGAAGAGCAGGACGATGAATCCGACGAAAAGCGGATCACGGAGGACCCCGACATTGATCACCTGCTCATCGTGTACCGCAACCAGAACCCGGACGAACGGTTCGCAATGGCGACAAAAAGAGTGAACGGCGTCGGCTTCAACAAACACGATGCTCCTGTGCTCACGCCGCTCGCGGAAAAGTATCTCGTTGAGGGCTACCTGTTCGAAAGCGAAATGGAGACGGTCCACCACCTGGTCCCCAAGTACTGGCGGCAATGGGTATAAGAGCTTAGAAACGGCACATAAGAACTCGCCTCCCCATGCCGGATTGGTTCCGGCATGGGGGTGCAGTATTTGAACATGAATTGATTTTTAGCCTACAGGAAGAAAAGCTGAATCCAGTCCGTCGGAATCGATATCAAATGTACCAGACCGGAATTTGAAGCACGTTTTCCCGAAGTCGTCCGGGTTGAGGACAGTTGCAGACAATTGCGCCGGGACCGCGCTTCGAGGATTTGACTTTATCCAAAATCTGGAATGCCGCAGTTTCCGTTGCTTTCACATTTGTGCCCTGCTTGATCTCAATCGGGTACAGGATGCCGTTCTCCTCGACAATCAAATCGATCTCGGATTCCTTCTCTTCCGAGCTGCCATGTCCCCGGTAGAACGATACGAAGTGTTTGTACTCCAGTCCGGCGTTCGCAAACGACTTCAGGATTTCAGAGACTGCGAATGTTTCGAAGATGTGTCCGCTCATCGCGCCATAGGCAAGCGTTTCCGAAGTCAGCCAACGGGTAAGGTAGCAAACCAGCCCCGTGTCGCGGAAGTAAAGCTTCGGGGTCTTGGTCGTCCGTTTGAGGGCACTATTGGCAAATGGCTCCAGAAGATAAACAAGGCCGGATGCTTCGAGGATGGAGACCCAGCGTTTGACCGTGACGGAATCCCGCCCGATCTCATCGGCGATGTTGGAGTAG
>ONQZ01000014.1 GCA_900320095.1 uncultured Lentisphaerota bacterium | reverse complement strand
ATGGGATAATTGGGGATACCTGTAAGCACGGTCACCTTATAACCACGCTTAACCCATTCGCATGCCATATCATTTACGCGAAAATTCTCCGGGAAAAAGTATTGTGAAACCAAAAGTATGTGTTTACCCATCTATCCTTCTGTCTCCTTAATACTATCCGCCAAACTATATCGCCTGTATTCTGTTTTATAATCCCCAAGCGTCTCCTCGTATGTCAGATTACCGAACGCTTTATTGACGTAACCGGTTATGTATGAAACTATTTTAAGCGCCCATTCCAGTCCAGGAACTAAAATAATTTTCTTGCCGTGGCAGTCGGCAATCATTTTAACCAGCTCTGATGTATTGCTCAGTTCCCTATTACAAGGCCAGAAAATGCCGGTTTCTTCATTTTCAATCATCAGTCGGACAAACTCAGCGAGATTTTCAATATAGAGCATTGAACGCTCATTTTTAATCTTAGGGAATACAGGCATTTTTAGAGCTAATTTCTCAAGAACAGGAAAATTGCCTTTCCCGCCACGCCCATAGATCATAGGGCAACGTAAGATAACAACCCTGAAATTCTCATCCTCGAGTTTCAAAAGCCCCTTTTCAGCCTGAATTTTACTATCGCCATAAAAATTTGCAGGACTGCACTTTGTCTCTCTAGTAATGATTTTCTGTTTTCCGATTGGAGCGGAGTCGCCATACACAATTGCCGAGGACATAAAAATGAACTGCTTCACGCCCTCTGTCTTAGCCTTTTTTGCAACTTCGATTGCAAGATCTCGGTTGATCGCATAATATTTCTCTTTGATTTCTTCTGAAACCCTACCAACATCTGCATGCGCCAATCCTGCTACATGATAAACGGAGTCAAAGGCAGAAAACAAAAGATCTCGCCATTCACCATTCTTCATGCCGACAGCTGTGACGGTGGCGGTGCCGCGGTTCTTGTTGCGCTGCGGCATCTTGGGCATGAACGGGTTGTTCTGCATGCCGGATTCGGCGCCTTCGGGGCCGCGCATGGCGGCGGAGGTGTCGATGCCGGTGATGATGACGTCGCCTTCCTTCAGGTCGTCGGTGACGATCTCGGCGAGCGTGCCGTTGTTGAGTCCGACTTTGACCTTGACGGGGGAGAGGTGGCCCTCGGATTTTTCGATCCAGAGGAGGGCCTCGTCCTGTCCGGCCTGCACGGGGTTCGCGAGCGCGGCAGGGTCGATGTTCTCCACGTTCGGGGTGTAGCGGAGCGCGGAGGAGGGGACGGTGAGGACGCCGCGTTTCGCCTCGCGGATGAACTTGACGTTGGCGGTGAGGTAGGGCTTCAGCATGCCGCTGTCGTTGTCGGTGTTGACCTCGACGATGTAGGTGACGACGTTGGAGGACAGCGTGGCGTTGAGGCGGATGCGGAAGACTTTGCCGTGGAAGGTGACGCCGGGGAAGGCGTCGCAGGAGAACGTGACGTCCATGCCGGGCGTGATGCTGCCGATGTCGGCTTCGTTCACGGAGACCCACACCTGCATCTTGGCGAAATCCTTCGCGACGAGGAAGATGCTGGACGCCGCCTGGTTGGAGACGACGGTCTGGCCGATGCTGACGCGGCGGTCGATCACGACGCCGTCCATCGGGGCGGTGATGGTGCAGTAGTCGAGGTTGCGTTTCGCGCGGAGCAGGGAGGCTTCGGCGCTGGAGAGGGTGCCTTTCGCGCTGGAGAGGGAGGCCTTCGCTTCGGCGAGGGCGGCCTTCTTCACGGCGATCTCGGCCTGGGCGGTGTTGTAGTCGGACTGGTAGCTGTCGTAGTCGCTCCGGGTCATGGTCTTGGACTCGAACAGCGTCTGGGCGCGATCCCAGTTCGCCTTGGCGAGGGCGAGACGCGTCTCGCTCTGCTTGAGGCTGGCTTCGGCGCTTTCGATGCCAGCTTCGGCCTGGACGATGCCGGCCTTGGCGCGTTCGTGTGTGGCTTCGGCGTCCTGGAGGTCCGCCTTGTACGGCACGTCGTCGATCTGCGCCAGCACCATGCCGGTCTTCACGCGGGAGCTGAAGTCGACCGGATTGCCGTCGGCGTCCTTGCCGAAGCTCATGATCTTGCCGTTGACCTGCGCGCCGACGTTCACGAGTTCCTCGGGCTCGACGGTGCCGGTGGCGGAGATGGAGCGGATCACGTCGCCGCGGACGATCTCTTCGGTCTTGAAGACGACTTTCACGCCGGCTTTGCTCCGGGAATAGCTGCGGAAAACGACCCAGCCGACGGCGAGCACGCCGAGCACGATGATGAGGACGAGAAGGTTTTTCAGGAAGTGTTTCATGGAAAAACGGCCTTTATGTTATGTTTTCTATTTGATTCTGTTCAATTTGAAATGTCAGATGCCAGTCTGCCGTTCCGCGGGGACCGCGGCGGGCTGGCTGGAGCTGTTCGCCGGAGCGGAGGCGCTGCCGTCCTCCAGCTCCTTGTCGACGTCTTCGCCCTTGCCTTCCTCCTGATCCGTGTCGCGGTCGCTGAACGCGTAGACGGCGGCTTCGAGCTGCGCCTTGGCGTTGGATGCGCTGATGACTGCGGAGAGGAGTTCGTGCTGGGCGTTGATGACGGAGCGTTCGGCCTCGTTGAGGCGGGTCACCAGGGCGCTGCCCGCCTTGTATTCGTTTTCGACGAGGTCGCGCGTTTCCTTCGTGAGCTTGTAGATATCGCGCGCGATGTGCGCCTTTTCGATGTTGGTGACGTAGTTGTCGTAGGCCGTGCGGACGTCGGTGATGACGGTGATCCAGGTCTGCGCGAGGGAGTAGTCGGACTCGGCGAGGCTGGCGTAGGACTGGAGCGCGGCGAAGTAGTCGGAGAATCCGTTGAAGATGTTCCAGTTCGCGCTGATGCCGTAGTTGAAGCCCCAGGACCCGGACCAGCTCGTGGTCGTGCGCGCCAGACGCGTCTGGTTGCGGTTCCAGGTGTAGCCGAGGTTGTAGTTCGCGTTGACCTTCGGACCGAACGCCGTGAGGGAGTTCCAGAAGCTGTACTTGGCGGTTTCGAGGCGGTCGCGGTACTGCTGAAGGTCGGGACGGTTCGCGAGCGCGGAGTCGAGGTAGACGGTCACGTCCGCGAGGACCTCCTTTTCGGGCATGACGGCGTCCTCGAACGCGACGGTGTCGGGGATGGTGCCGTCGGTGATGCCGAGCGTGCCGGCGAGGACGTACTTGGCGGCGCGGATGTTGTACTCGGTGCGGATCAGCTCAAGCTCGCCGTTTTTGAGCGTGATCTGGAAGTTGAGAACGTCGGAATAGAGCGCGCTCCCGGCGTCGTACTTGTCCTGGGTCTCCTTCAGCATCTTCTTGCTGTAGTCGATCGACGCCTCCGCGATGGCTTTCTGCGAGATCGCCTGCTGGACGTCGTTGTAGGCGTACGCCACGGAGCGGAGCAGGAGGCGTTTCGCGTCTTCCTGCGCGTCCTTCGCCTGGTTGAGGTTGTATTTCTGCGCGAGGATGTTCATCTCGCGTCCGAGGCTGTCGAAGATGAGCCAGGAGCCGCTGAGGGACGGTCCGACGGTCGTGCCGTATGTCCACGGCTTTTCGCCGGAGCTGGACGACGTGACCTTGGAGAAGCTCTGGCTGAAGGACAGCCCGGCGTTTAGGGTCGGCGCGTAGCTTGAGAAGCTCTGGTAGTATCTGGCGCGCGCGGAGTCGATCGAGAACTTGACGCGGAGGAAATCCGGGTTGTTCGCGAGCGCGATCTCCCGCGCCTTTTCGAGCGTGAGCGTCTTCATTTCCTCGGGGAAGAGGACTTTCTCTTCGTCCGGGATGTCGGTGTACGTGGAGTGCTTGATCGCCATGGGGGGCTTGGTGTAGCTCTGGCAGCCGCCGAAAACGAGGGCGACCGGGACCGCGAGGAGGAGAAGTTTCTTATTCATGGTTGTTTTGGATACTCCGGAGGAAAAGTTGAACGACGGGAACGGGATCGATGGGCTCGTCCCGGAAATCGCTGAGCATGCAGATGTTGTGGATGGCTCCGTTGAAGAGGACGACGGCGGCGGCGAGGTCGACGCCGAAGAATTCGCCGGACGCGACGCCGTCGCGGATGACGCCTTCGATGATCGCCTGGCGGCGCATGTCGCCGACGATGACCGGATGCGAGGAATCCTTGGGCGGAGGCACGTTCTCCATGATCGCGCGGTGGTACTTGCGCTTCTCGCGGAACGTGCGGATGATGAAGAGCGCCATTTCGGCGAGGCGTTCGGACGCCGGCTTGCCGTTGGCGGCGATCTCCTCGAGCTTGTCGCAGAGCGCGGCGATGGAGGCGCGGGCGATGGCATACAGGATGTCGTTTTTGTCCTTGAAGTAATTATATAGGACGCCGCGCGACACGTTGAGGCGCTTCGCGATGTTCTCCGTGGTGAAGGCTTCCCAGCCGCCCTCGCAGAGGAGAGCGATCCCGGCGGAGCAGACGTCGTGCCGGATGGATTCGGTCATCATTTCGCGCATTTTCTGCGTGTATCTTGGCATAATGAATCGCGTGTTTGAGGGGGAAGATGCTGTATTTCGGACGAATTTGACAAGGTGATTTTATTGTGACACCGTGTCACGAACGGCATAAAAAATACACCGTTTCCGCCTGAAATCAAGAAGAAATTCAGAACAACGGCTTGAATTTGATAAAAAATGCATTACATTTAGTAAAAAATTCATGCACCAAACAGTCTCGAAAGGAGAAATACAAATGAGCGACAAACCGCTGCCGGACCTGACCCAATCGAAAAGCAAATGGAGCGTCGGGACGCTGACGTACACCGCCGCCGGACTCGCCGTGCTGTTCGCCCTGCTGCTGTGGGGCGACTTCGCGTGGTCGATGAAGGACCGCGTGGTCTTCCCGATGACCGTGAAGCTGGCGAAGGAACGGTTCGAGCTGAACGACACGCTGTATTCCATCCTGATCATTTCGTTCCCGAATTTCACGAACATCTTCCTGATGCCGATCGTGAGCTATCTTTCCGACCGGCACCGCGGCCGCCTGGGACGCCGCATCCCGTTCCTGCTGTTCACGACGCCGTTCATCGTGGTCGGCCTGCTCGGCATCGGCCTGAACGCGGAGATCGGCGGCGCGATCGAAAAGATCACTTCGATGAACGCGCGCACGGCGGCGCTGGTGGCGTTCTGCGTCTTCTGGGTGCTGTTCGACTTCGGCAACACGCTGGCGTCGGCGATCTTCAACGCCCTGGTGAACGACGTGGTGCCGCAGCGCATTATCGGGCGGTTCTTCAGTCTCTTCCGCATCATCAGCCTGCTGGCGGGCATCCTGTACAACTACTACCTTTTCGAGCACGCGCTCGACTGGTTCAAATGGATCTTCCTCGTGCTCGGCGCGCTGTACGCCGCGGGGCTCTACTCCATGTGCTTCTTCGTGAAGGAAGGCAAGTATCCGCCGCCGGAGGAGATTCCGGCTGATAAAAGTAAATTCCAGCGCGTTTTCGGCGCGTTCATCGATTATTTCCGGCAGTGCTTCTCCGTGCCGTATTACCGCTGGATCATTGTCGCGCTCCTGCTGGCGAATATCAGTTTCCACCCCATCAACGACTTCTCCATCCAGTACGCCAAGGCGATCGGCGTGCCGGACAGCACCTACGGGCAGCTGCTCGCGATCACGTACTGTTTCTCCATCGTGCTGAGCTATCCGCTGGGCGCTCTGGCAGACCGGTTCCACCCGATCCGCACGAGCTTCGTGTCCCTCGCGGCCTACGCGGTCCTGATGCTCGTCGGCTGGCTGGTCGTCAACAATCCGTGGCAGAAGGAGATTACCTACTACATCCCCGGTCTCATGGCCGGCTCGAAGACGCTTGTCCTGTCCTCGTTCGCGATCGTGTTCATCATCCACGGCGTGGTGTCCGGGTGCTTCTTCACGCTGTCCAGCTCGCTGCCGCTGCGTCTCTTCCCCGGCTCGATCTTCGCGCAGTTCGCCTCGGCGAACGCCATGATCCTGGCGCTCGGCACCACGGTCATCGTTCCGGCGTTCGGGTACTTCCTGGACGTGCAGGACAGCAACTACCATCTGCTGTTCCTGCTGGGTGCGGTGCTGTCGCTGATCTCGGCTGTCGCGTTCGTGAAGATCCATTTCTACTACAAGCGGTTCGGCGGCGACGAGAATTACATCGCGCCCGACGTGATGACGCGCGAGAACATCCTGAAGGCCGGTGACAAGTTCCGGACGTTCATCGTTCACGGCGCGGTGGCGGGCGTCATCGCCGGATGCCTGCTCGGGTACTGGTTCGAAAACCCGACGATCCGGGCGGAGTACAGCTGGGGCAAGTTCTACGGGAACTTCTTCGATGTCATGGTCCGCCCGTCCTATGAGGTCAAGGAAGATTATCTGGTAAGCCGAAGTCCTGATTGTATGGCGATTGACATCAGAATGAAGCCGGTCCCCGCCCCGGTGCGGCCGTGGCTGCTTTCGGTCGTCACGTTCGGACTGGTCGGGATGTTCCTTGGCGCGCTGATCCCGAACAAACGCCGTCCCGTGAAACGCGGTCCGAGCGAGGCGGAAACCGCCTGATCCGTCCGCGCTGAAACAAGCTCAAAAATGAACTGCTCCGGTCTCGGTGAAAGTCATCGGGCCGGAGCGTTTTCCGTTTCCGAAACGGAAAACAGCGTCAGAATATGCCGTTTTTTTCCTGAAAAAAACTGGAAAAAAAGCGCTTCGCGTGCTACATTATCCTAATAAAGTTTTTCGTTTACCCCTGAACGCGGAGATTTTTCTTGAAAAAAAACACGGAAGAACAGCAGGCGCGGCCGTATCTGGTGCGTCTGGTCAGCCTCGGCTGCCCGAAAAACACGGTGGACACGGGTGTGGCCGCCGGAGCCTTGCTCGTGGACGGATTCGGCCTGACCGCCGATGACGACGAGGCGGATGTGATGTGGATCAACACCTGTGCTTTCCTGCTCTCCGCCCGCAAGGAGGCGATGGAGGAGATACGCCGGGCCTGCGCGTGGAAGAAACGCCGCGCGGGGCGTCTGGTCGTGGTCGCCGGGTGCCTGCCGCAATGGGACAAGGACGGTGCAGTCCGCGCGAAATATCCGCAGGTCGACGCCTGGGAGGGGATCGATTCGCCCGCCGGGATCGCAAAGGTGCTGAAACGCCTGATCGCGGACAAGCCCGTTCCCGAATGGAAAAACGTCAAGCCGTGTTCCTGGATCTACGACGAAACGACGCCGCGTCTGCCGGTCGAATCCGCGCATTTCGCCTACCTGAAGATCGCGGACGGCTGCTGCAACTGCTGTACCTACTGCCTGATCCCGTCCATCCGCGGCGCGCTCCGCAGCCGCACCGTGCAGTCGGTCGTGGCCGAGGCGAAATCGCTGGCGGAGCAGGGGTTCCGCGAACTCATTCTGATCGCGCAGGACACCGGGGCGTTCGGACGCGACCGGAGCAAAAACGGCAAATCCGAACTGCCGGAGCTGCTCGCCGCGCTCGACAAGCTCCCCGGCGAATTCCGTCTTCGCCTGATGTACGTGCATCCGGCATCCATCGACGACGCCATGATCCGCGCGTTCAGGAAATGCCGCCGCCTGATCCCCCATATCGAAATGCCGGTCCAGCACGTTTCCGACGCCGTGATGGCGGCGATGAACCGTCACATCACGGCGGAACGCCAGAACGAGGTGATCCGCAAGCTCCGCGAGGCGGGATTCACGATCCGCACCACGCTGATGACCGGATTTCCCGGCGAGACCGAGGCGGATTTCCAGCAGCTTCTCGACGCGGTGAAGGCGCGCGTCTTCTCCCGCATCGGCGTGTTCGCGTTCTCGCCCGAGGACGGCACTCCGGCGGCTTCCATGAAGGGGCGCGTCCCGGCAAAGACGGCAGCCGCGCGCGCCGCCATGATCGCCGCCGAACAGGAAAAGATTTCGCGGGAAACGAACCGGGCGCTGGTCGGACAGACGCTCGAGATCATCCTGGACGAGGACGCCGGGCGCGGCCGCTGGCGCGGACGCATGCTCATGGACGCCCCGGACATCGACCAGACGGTACATGTATCCAAGTGCCCCGCCGGGCTCACGGCGGGGATGGCAGTGCCCGTGATCATCACGCGGGCGACCGCATACGATTTGTACGGAACCTACGAACCTGAAGGGCGTACGCCCGGAGGAAAGGCAAAATGAAACATCTCCCGAACGCACTCACGGTCAGCCGCATCATCCTGATCTTCTGTTTTGTGGTGCTGGCGAACTTCGACAGCGCGAACCCGACCTGCATCAAAGTCGGCGAACACACGGCGTATGTGTGCCACGCGATCGCCCTGATCGTGGCGTTTCTGGCGGGCATCACCGACCTGCTGGACGGCCACCTGGCGCGCAAATACCACGTGGAAAGCGATTTCGGACGCCTGATGGACCCGCTCGCCGACAAGATCTTCATTCTCGCGACGTTCATCATGATGCTGGACTACGGCATGATCCCCGGCTGGGTGCTGATCGTGATCCTGACCCGCGAGTTCATGGTGACCGGACTGCGGACGCTCGCGTCCTCCAAGAACGTGATCATCGCCGCCGACCGCTGGGGCAAGATGAAGACCGCCACGCAGATGTTCACGCTGGCGTTCGGCGGCGCCGCCTGGATACACCTTTTCGGGCTCGACCTCGGCGTGTCGCCCTATACGGTCATCTGGAAATGTCTCCAGGGCGCGGTCGTGCTCATCACGGTCGGGTCCGGGCTGCAGTATTTCATCCGCTACCGTTCGCTGTTCAGCGACAGCATCTGACCCTCTTTTTGACCTCATTTCCCGCAGGAGCTTGACCGCATGTCCCAGACGATGACATACCGGACGGACGAGAACGAACGGAAGAACGTCTTCCGCGCGTATCTGGTCGGCCCGTGCATCCATCCGGCGGACCCGGCGTCCACTGCGGACGACCTGAAGGAGCTCGCCGAACTGGTCCGCACGCTGGAAGTGCCGGTCGCCGGGCAGGTCGTCGCCGGACTGAAAGCGCCGAACCCGAAATACTACGTCGGGAGCGGCAAGGCGGAGGAGATACGCGACGCGGCGAAGGAGGCGGAGGCGAACATCGTGATCTTCGACGTCGCGCTCAGTCCGACCCAGCAGCGCAACCTCGAACAGCTCTTCGGCATGAAAGTGATCGACCGCCAGGAGGTCATCCTGGACATTTTTGCATCGCGCGCGCGTACTCGCGAGGCCGTGCTTCAGGTCGAACTCGCCCGCTGCCAGTATTTCCTGCCGCGCCTGACCGGAGCCTGGACGCACCTGTCGCGTCAGCGCGGCGGCGTGACCGGGGCGCGCGGCGGCGGCGAGAAACAGATCGAAATCGACCGCCGCGAACTCCGCCAGCGCATTTCCGATTTGAAGGCCGAACTCGCGGAGATACGCAAGCACCGCGGCACCCAGCGGAAGAGCCGGATGCGCGCGAACCTGCCGAACGCGGCGATCGCGGGCTACACCAACGCCGGAAAATCCACGCTGCTGAACCTGCTGACCGGAGCCGACGCGTTTGCCGCCGACCAGCTGTTCGCCACGCTCGACCCTACGACGCGCGCCCTGACGCTGCCGGACAAGACGCACCTGATCCTGACGGACACCGTCGGATTCGTGCGCAGGCTGCCGCATTCGCTGATCGAGGCGTTCCGGTCCACGCTGGAGGAGGCCGTGCTCGCCGACTTCATCGTGCTGGTGCTCGACGCGTCCAATCCGAACGTCTTTAACCACGTGGAGACCACGCTGTCTGTGCTGGGCGAACTCGGCGCGGAACGCAAGTCCATCCTCGTGGTCTGCAACAAATGCGACCTCATCACCGATCCGCTGACCCGGATCAAGCTCAAAAACTCGTTCCCCGACGCCGTGTTCATTTCCTGCCGGACCCGTGAGGGCATCGACGCGTTGCTGGAGGCGCTGTCCGCGAAGTGCGGCGGCCCTTCGGAGATCTGCCGGGCGGAGATACCGCCGGAACGCGCCGACCTCGTGGCGCTTCTGCACGAAAAGGCGCGGATTCTGGAGAGCGCATACCGCGACGACGGGGTGTTTGTCGCGACGGTGTCCGTGTCCGGCCGCGAGTCGGGCAGGTTCGCGCCGTACCTGACCCCGGACGACCCTCAACCGAATCAATCAAACGTTTTGTGATAGAAAAACAGGAGAAACACTATGAATATCAAGCGTTCCCGTATCCTGACCGCGCTCGGCATGGCGCTGCTTGCCGGGACTCTGGCCGCGCCGCAGGAGGCTGCTTCCCAGACTGCCGCGTCCTCCACGAGCGAGAACTGGGACATCTTCCGCGCCGGCGGCGACAATATCGAAAAAGGCGACAAACTCTTCGAAGCCGGAAAGTATGAGGAGGCGCTCGACGCCTACACGAAGGCGCTGGCGACGTTCCAGAAACTCCGCACGACCGATCCGAACTGGAACCGGTCCGTTGTGAACTACCGCATCACCACCTCCCAGAGCAAGGTCAGCTCCGCCGAACGCAAGGTCAACGAGGCGAAGGCCGCCGCGGCGGGCAAGACGCCGGCGTCGAACAGCGGCGCGAAGCCGTCCAACGAGGCGATCAACCAGCAGGCGATCGCCGAGATCGTGAGCCTGCGCAAACAGGTCGACGACCTCAAGAAGCAGGTCGCCGCCAATCAGTCCGCCGCGGATAAGGCGAAACAGTCCTCGGAACAGGCCGCTTCCCTCCTGAAGGAAAAGACCGCGCTCCAGAAGCAGGTCAAGGACCTGACCGCCGAACGCGACGCGCTGAAGGCCGCCGGAGACGCGGAAAAGGTCGCGGCGCAGGCGAAGTCCGCCGAGGAGCTGAAGACGAAGCTCGCGCAGACAGAACAGAAGCTCGCCGATGCCGAAAAGGCGTCCGCCGACGCGAAGGCGAAACTCGCCGCCGCCGAGAAGAACGCGGCGGATTCCAAGGCGAAACTTGACGCCGCCGAAAAGGCGTCCATTGATGTGAAGGCGAAGCTCGCCGCCGCCGAAAAGGATGCCGAGGATGCCAAAGCGCAGCTCGCCGCCGCGGCGGGCGCGGCCGGTGCCGCCGACGCCAGCGTCAAGGCGCTTGCCGACGCGAACGCGAAGGTGAAGACGCTGACCGACGCCAATTCGAAGCTGACCGCCGACCTCGCCGCGCAGAAGTCCGCTTCGGACAAGGCCGCCGCCGAGCTCGCCGCCGCGCAGAAATCCGCCGCCGACCGAAAGGCCGCGCTCGACACGCTCCAGGCGTCCTACAACCAGACGAAGAAATCCGAATCCGAGCTGAAGCAGAAGGTCGAGGAAAACGCCAGGGCCGCCGCCGAGCTCGCCGGGATGAAGAGCACCGCGAACCAGCTGGAAAAGAAGCTCGCCGAAGAACAGAAAAAATCCGTGTCGATCGAGGCGGAACGCAAAAAACTTGAGGCGGACCTCGCGCAGGCGCGTTCCGCCCAGCCTGAAGCCGTCAGGAAGCTCGAAGCCGATATCGTCGCGCTCAAAAAACAGAAAGACGCCGACGATGCGAAGGCCGCCGAGCTGACGAAGAAAAATGCGTCGCTCACCGAAGACGTCACGAAGCTGAACGCGAAAAACGGCGCGCTTACCAATGAGAACAAGGCGTTGAAGGACGCCGTCGCCGAGGCGAGAAAAGCCGCGGCCGCCGGAGCCGCCGCCGGTGCGGCAGGCGCAAGTGCCGCCGACGCCAAAGCGCTCGCCGACGCGAACGCGAAGGTGAAGACTCTGACCGACGAAAACGCGAAGCTGAAAGCCGACCTTGATGCCGCGAAGAAAGCCGGTCTGCCTGTGGCCGTGCCGGTCCGTTCCGAGGAGGATATCAAGGCGCTTGCCGATGCCGATGCAAAGGTGAAGAGTCTGACCGACGCCAATACGAAATTGAAGGCGGATCTGGATGCGGCGAAGAAGGCCGCTTCCGCCAGCGCCGACGCCAAGGCGCTCGCCGACGCGAACGCGAAGGTGAAGACTTTGACCGATGCGAACACGAAACTGACCGCCGACCTCGCCGCGCAGAAGGCCGCCGCGCAGAAGGCGTCCGAGGCCGCCGCGAAGGCCACCGGGACTCTGAACGAGGCGAACGCGAAGATGAAGGTCCTGATGGACGAGAACGCGAAGCTGTCCGCCGACCTCGCCGCGCAGAAGGCCGCCGCGGAAAAGAACGCCGCCGAGCTTGCCGCCGCACAGCAGGTCGCCTCGGAAGCCGCAAACAAGCCCGTCCCGTCCGACACCGCCGCGAAGATCGCCGCGCTGATGCAGGAAAAAGCGAAGCTTCAGGACGAACTGGTCGCCGCGAAAGCCGAACTCGACGCGGCGAAGGCGAAGGCCGACAAAGCCGGAACGGCCGCCGTTTCCGCGACCGCGCTTGCCGCCGCCGAGAAACGCGCATCCTCGCTCGAATCCGACGTGGCGAAGCTCAACGCCGAGGTGAAAGACCTGACCGAGCAGAACAAGAAGCTCGCGGCGGGCGAGGCCGTCCGGAAATCTCTTGAGGCGGAAAACAAATCCTTGGCCGATTCGAAGGCCGCCTCCGACAAGCAGATCGCCGACCTGAAGGCGCAGATCGCCAAATTCTCCGCGCCCGCTTCGTCCGACGCGCCCGAGCTCGCGAAACAGAAGGAGCTGAACGCTTCGCTCACCGCCGCCAACGAAAAGCTGACCGCCGAGAAGACGGCGTCCGCCGAGGCGCTCGCCCAGGCGAACAAGGACCTCGTGGCGACGCAGGCGCAGCTCGAAAAACTCAAGATCGACCAGGCGTCCAACGCGGACGTCCGCAAGCTGACCGAATCGCTTGAGGACAAGGAGGCGCTCCTGAAGAAGAGCAACGCCGAGAAGGCGGCGCTCGAAAAGGAGACCGCCGAGTACAGAGACAGATGCGAGGCGCTCCAGAACACGCTTTCCAGCCTGCTGACCCAGCAGACCGCGCTGAACGCAAAAGTCCAGCGTCTGGAAAAGGAAGTCGAACTCCGCCGCAGGGACCCGAAGGCCGCCGGTTCCGCCGAGCTTCAGGAGAAGAACGATTCCATCTCCGAGCTTCTGAAGGAACGCGCCGCGGTCGACGAGGAAGTCGCGCGGCTGAAAACCGAGCTTGACGACGAACGCGCGCTGTCCTCGCGTTACAAGAAGACCATGAACGCCGCGCGCAACGTGGCGGAGGCCGCGATCGTCGAGTCCCGTACGCTCCGCGCCGAGCTCGACACCTACCGCCGCAGCGATCCGAACGCGAAACCCGAGATAAGCAAGACGGAGGATTCCATCCCCGACGAGCTGAAACCGATGTTCGAGGACATTCTCGCCGGGAAGGAAGTCAAGCCGACGGTCTCCGTCGACAAGGGGAAGTTCGAGGAGGCGATGAAGGAGGCGCAGAAGGCCGAGAACGCGAAGGATTTCTCGACCGCGCTGTGGCATTACCTGATCGCCGCGGACACCGATCCGTCGAGCTCGCTCGCCCAGCTCTCCCTGGCCCGCATCCACTACGCGATGAAGCACGCCGACAACGCCAGGAAGGCATACGAAAAGGCGCTCCAGCTCGGCGCGAAACGCGACACGAATCTGGAAGAGATGCTGAAGGCGGCCCAAGGCGGTTCCGACAACAAGTAATCCCCGCTGACAGGAGAGAAACATGATCATGTCGTTTGGTATCATCGCTGTTGTGGTGGTCGTCCTCGCACTCGTCTGCCTGGGGATATTCCACCGTTGATCCACTGAAAACAAACCTGAAAGGGATTTACTATGTCTATGTTCGGTTCTTTCGGACAGCTCGCCGGGATGATGAAGGATTTCCAGGAGCTGAAAAAGAAAATTGAAGCCATGAAACAGGAGCTCGCGCAGATGGAGTTCCGCGGCGTGAGCCAGGACGGTACCGTGACCGCCGTTGTGAGCGGCGACTGCTTCGTGCGTTCCATCGCGAGCATGACCGCCAGCCCGAGCCCGCAGGCGACCGCCGAGGCCGTCAATCAGGGCATCGCGCAGGCGAAGAACGCGATATCGCAGAAGATCTCCGAGGCGACCGGCGGCTTGCCCATGCCGGGTCTTTTCTGAGCTTGATGAACGGAGTCCGACGATGTTTGCGCAGCCGTGGCCGGAACCCCTGGCCGAACTGATCGAAATGCTGAAGAACCTGCCGGGCGTGGGGAAGCGCTCCGCTGAACGCATGGCGCTGTCGCTGTACCTGTGGGACCCGGCGAAACTCGAGGCGCTGGCGGGGAATCTCGCCTCGCTCCACACGCGCATCCACGCCTGCCCGGAATGCGGCAACCTGTCCGACGCGCCCGACAACGGCGCGTGCGGCATCTGCTCGTCGCCAGTTCGGGACCGTTCCATCATCTGCGTGGTGGAGGACGTGGCGCAGATCCATTCGCTGGAATCCGCCGGCGTCTTCAAAGGCGTTTACCACGTGCTCGGCGGACGTATCGCCCCGCTGGAGGGGAAGTTCCCCGAATCGCTCTCCATCCCGCGCCTCGAGGCGCGAATTTCGGCGGGCGGCATCCGCGAAATGATCCTGGCCCTGAGCCAGGACATCGAGGGGCAGGCGACCGCCGTCTACCTCGCCAACCGGTTCCAGGGACGCGGATTCGCCATCACGCGTCCGGCGCGCGGACTGCCAGCCGGGTCCGACCTGACCTACGCCGACTCCGCCACGATCGCGCTGGCGCTCGACGCCCGTACGAGCCTGAACCGTCCGAACGAACAGGAGGATACCCCGCGATGAACACGAAAACGAACGAAATAAAGACTGTCCGCGTGGCGCTGGTGCAGGATTTCGCGCTGGCGACCGTTGAAGAAGCGCGCGAACGCTTCGCGGCGAAAGTCGCGGAGGCCGCGGGGCAGGGGGCGAACATCGTCTGTACGCAGGAGCTGTTCCAGACGGAGTATTTCTGCTGGAAACAGGACCCGGATTTCTTCGAGCTCGCCGAGCCTATCCCCGGGCCGGGGACGGATTTCTACGCCGCCCTCGCGAAACGGTTCGGCGTGGTGATCGTCGCGTCGTTCTTCGAGAAGCGCGCGCCCGGACTCTGCCACAACACCGCCGTCATCTTCGACGCGGACGGGAGCATTGCCGGGACCTACCGCAAGATGCATATCCCGCAGGACCCCGGATTCGAGGAGAAATTCTATTTCGCGCCCGGTGACGGTCCGTTCCGCGCCTGGGATACGGCGTTCGGGCGCATCGGCGTGGTGATCTGCTGGGACCAGTGGTACCCGGAATCCGCCCGCCTGACCGCGCTCGACGGCGCGTCGATCATCTTCTGCCCGACCGCGATCGGCACGATCGAATCCGAGCCGGACGACCTGATGCTGAAACAGCGCCACGCCTGGCTCACGGTCCAGCACGGACACGCCGTGGCGAACGGGTGTTTCTTCGCGGCCGTGAACCGCGTCGGCACGGAGCACGGCACGCGGTTCTGGGGCTCGTCGTTCGTGTCGGATTTCTACGGCGAGGACCTCGCGCTCGCGTCCCGCGACAAGGCGGAGATCGTGTACGCCGACTGCGACCTCGCCGCGATGGAGGAGCACCGCCGCATGTGGCCGTTCTTCCGCGATCGCCGCATCGACGCCTACGGGCCGATCCTGAAGCGATTCGGAGACTGAGCCATGTCCGAGATGCCGGAGCCGGTCAGCGCCGCAGAACGCGGCTTCACGATGCCCGCGGAGTGGGAGGAACAGCGCGCGATTCTGCTGTCGTGGCCGCTGAATCCCGCGACGTGGGAGGACCGCCGGAGTGAGGTCGAAGCGACCTACGCCGGATTCGCGGCGGCGATCTCGCGTTTCGAGGACGTGAAAATCAACTGCGTGCGCGCCGAACAGCCGCGCATCCTCAAGCTGCTTTCCGAAGCCGGAGCCGACGCCGCCCGCATCGAACTGCTTGACGTGCCGACGAATGATGCCTGGTGCCGCGACCACGGCCCCGTGTGCCTCGTGAACCGCGCGACCGGAGCGCGCCTGCTGGACCATTTCCGCTACAACGCCTGGGGTGGGAAGTTCCCGCCGTGGGACCTCGACGCCGCCGTGCCGGAACACGCCGCCGCGCTGCTCGGGTATGAACAGAATGCCGTCCCGATGGTCTGCGAGGGCGGCGCGCTGGAATCGAACGGCGCGGGACTGCTGATGACGACCGAATCCGTGATGCTGAACCCGAACCGGAACCCGTCGATGAGCCGTGCGCAGATCGGCGACACGCTGATGAACTCGCTCGGCATGGACGAAATCCTGTGGCTGAGAGGCGGGCTTTTCTGCGACGATACGGACGGGCATATCGACACGCTTGCGCGGTTCGTGAACGCGACCGCCGTGCTTGCCTGCGTCGCGCCCGAAGGCTCGCCAAACGCCCCGATGCTGAACGAAAATCTGCGCCGTCTGCGCGAATACCGGACACGCCTCGGACGCCCGCTCGACGTGATCCCGCTGCCACTGCCCGACCCCGTGGCGCCGCCCGAGGGCTGGCGCGAGGAGACGCTTCCCGCGTCCTACGCGAACTATCTGCTCGTGAACGGCGCCGTGCTGGCGCCATCCTACCGTCAGCCGCGCAACGACGCCCGCGCAGCTGCGATCATCGGCGAATGCTTCCCCGGACGCGAAGTCGTCCGAATCGACTGCGCGGACATCATCCTGGAGGGCGGCGCGCTGCACTGCCTCTCCCAGAATCTTTTCTGACCAGCATTTTCCCTCATTTTACCCGATAAAGAAAGCCTCCGCCGCTGTGATGCGAACGGAGGCGAATGTGTTTTAGTTTCTCCGTGTCCGGGCGAAGCCGGACACTACCGCAGTGGAGGCTTAGCCTCCTTACTTCTTTTCAGGCGGCGTGAGGATGGCGGCGTGGTAGACGGATCCGATGCCGCCGCGTTCGCCCGCGGGCTGATGACGGATCACGATGTGGTCCTTGCCCTTCGTGATGGATTCCGGGATCTCGTACTCGACCTCGAAGAACTGGTTCGGATGCGCGGCGGAGAGCTTCTGCACGGCGATCTGCTGACCGTCGGCGAGGATCGCCGTCTCGGTCCAGTTGTCGCCGCCCCAGTAGGTGCATGCGAGGATGTTTTTCTTGTCCGGGCTGACCTTCATGCGGAATTCGATCCAGCCGCCCTGATGCGCGCCTCGGTAGCCGCGCCCGTTGAAGCGCCCGGAATGGGTGTTCTGGTACTTCACGGCGTGGTCGGTCTCGGGCTGCTGTTCGCCGAAGTTCATCTCGTCGACGGTGCGCGCGGAGCGTTCGCGCTGGCGGGCTTCCTCCGCCTCGATCCGTGCCTTTTCCGCCGCCCACTGCGCCTCGTTCATGTTCTTCCAGTAGACGTTGTAGTGCTGGTAGGGCATCTGGTTGAACGGGCGGATGAGGACGGAGGAGCCGTCGGCCGCGGGCAGGTTGTACGCGCGGTCGGAGCCGGGGATGGGCTTCGCGGCGGCGACGAGCTGCGCGGCGTTGTCGCCGAGGAGGATGGGCACGGGCTTGCAGGCGGCGTTCTGAAGGTCGAGCTGGTCGCGCAGATAGATGCGTTTCTGGTAGTTCTCGACTTCGCCGAGGTCGCCCGCGAGGAGCGTCGGGCCGTAGAAGAAGGCGTTCTGCTCGGTATGGCCGCCGTGGAGATGTTCCGTGCGGAGCGACATCGGGATGTCGATCTCGACCTTGTCGCCGATCTTCCAGTCGGCGTTCAGGACGGTGTTTTCACCGGGCTTTCCGGTCGCGATCTCCTTGCCGTTGAGCGAGAAGGTCACGGGCTTGTCGGCCCAGCCGGGGCAGCGCACGTTCAGCGCGAGCTTCCTGTTCGGGGCCTTGTCGAACGTGAGTGTGACCTTGCCGTTCTTCGGGTACTCGGTGTTCATGGTGAGCTCGAGGCTGCGTTCCGCCCACTTCAGTTTCGACGGGGTGAAGAGCGTGACGAAAAGGTTGTCGTCGTCGTGGAAATAAATCGCGTGGTTGTACTTCGTGTGGTTCTCGATGCCCGTGCCGAAGCAGCACCAGAAGGAGGTGTCCGGCGAGCTGTACACGCGGAACTGGCCCGGCTTCAGAGAGACGAAGTAGGTGAACATGGAGCGTTCGGGGTCCTGCGATGGCAGGATCTGGTTCAGCAGCGCGCGCTCGCGGTAGTCGCCGAAGACCGTGTTCGTCGGCTCCTGCATCTGAAGATGCTCGGCGAGGCGGATCATGTTGTAGACGTTGCAGCACTCGACGGACGCCGGGGAGAGGTGCCGGTCGGCCTCTTCGGGACGGTAGAAATGCTCGCGGTCGCTGTTGCCGCCGGTGACGTAGGTGTGGTTCTTCACGACTATGTCGAAGAAGTTCTTGCTGACCTTGCGCGCGAAATCGTCGCCGGTGATCTCGTAGTTGACCGCCTCGGCGATCACCTTCGGCACCTGCGTGTTCGCGTGCTTGCCGGCGAGGTTGTCCTTGCCCGCCGCGAGGTCGTCCACGAGCCAGTGGTGGCGGAACCGCTGGGCGAGCGCCTTGTGCGTCTCGTCCTTGGTCTCCGCGTAGAGTTTCCAGAAGACTTCGCCGATGCCGCCGAACTCCATGTCGAGCATGCGCTGGCATTTCTTCTCGTCCAACCCCTTCGTGAGGCCGTCCACCCAGCGCGCGAAGTTCACGAGCACATCCTTCGCCTGTTCGTTCCCGGCGATCATCCACGCGTCGTAAAGCCCCTCGGCGATCTTGTGCTGCGTGTACCACGGCGCCCACGTGTGGTTGATCGTCTCCACGTCGCCGTCCTTCAGAACCTCAAGCGCGCGGCGGGCGTTCCGCGACATGCAGCCGATATAGCCGGAGTCGCCGTACAGCTTCTGGCAGCGCGCCATCTCGCCGATGATGTAGTCCACGCGCTCCTTGAACCGCGCGTCGCCCGTGCCGGCGTATTCCAGCGAAAGCGCCGTCAGGTAGTGCCCGAGCGTGTGGCCGGACAGGTCGCTGCTCTCCCAGCCGCCGTAGACCGGGGCTTTCGGCGTCTCGCCGCAATACTCGTACATGCGCGCCATCAGGCGGTCCGGGCTCAGAGAGAGCAGGAAATCCGCGTTGCGTTTCTTGTTCGCGAGGAACGGGCTTTCGAGGAGCTCGACCTCGTTGAGCTTGAACGGGACGGCGGGGGGTGCGCCGAACGTGAACGGGATGGCGGACGCGAGCGCGGTCGAAATGCAGAGGCAGTGTTTCAGAGCGGTTGTCATGTCGGGAGTCCTGTGTTTTTGGGGTGTTTTCCGGGGCGGGGGGATGTCCCGCCGCCCGTGCAAAACAGTATGGTTTGAGCTGAATTAAATATTAAATACGAAACAATATAGCCTTTCACATTGGAAAAAGCAAGTCATTTCCAATAAAAAAACAGGAAAAAACGGCGGAAAAACTGCGTGCGTTCGGTTCCGCACAGTTTTCAGGATAAAGTCATCTTGTTTCTTTTTTTGAGTTGACTTTTCTGTAAAACGTCGTAAATTATAGGGAAAGAACCGCAGAACAAATTTGAATTCAGGTGTTGATATGTTGGACGACAAAGAATCAAAAGAAGCGCTTCAGGAAGCGGAAGAGCTCAAAAAGCCCGGCGTCGGCAAGGTGTTCAAAACTGTCGATGAACTCCGCGAAGATCTGCTCTCCGATTGATTCTTAATTTCCCTCACTCGGCGGGCATTGGACTTTTCCGGGTTGCTGAAGTTTGGAAGGATTCGTTCCTATCCTGTTTGCCGCTCAAAGGGGCGTGTTCTCGTACGGTTTCATCCAGTCCGGGATGACGTAGGAACCGTACTTGACATTTCTTTCGATCATCGGCATCATAGGATCATTCTCCGCATTCACCATAGGCGCACGTTGCACAAACCTCAAAAACATGAGGAAATCAATATCCGTTTTTCCGGGGAACTTTTCCCGAAATGCATCGTAAAGACGGCGCTGCTCTTTCATATAGTCCTCTTCCGTGGCCGTCGGATGCTTTTTGAAATACTCCGGGAAATTAGATGCGTCGTCATCATACGGAGTTCCATCTTCAAGATAATAGTATACGAAAATCGGATTGGACTCACTCGTCGGCATATCTTCGTATCTGACTCGATATGCGACAATGACCTTGTCATGATAGAAATCGAACAGGATCTCCCCCAATTTACGGCCTTTCAGGAAATCCGGGACATGGATCCTGACCATCTTTTCACAATAATAAACATTCTGTTCAGGAAAAGACTTTTTTGCTTCTATGCATGAGGGGCCGAAGACTGCTGGCACTCTCTCCACATCGGTTCCTTTCAACAATGACCACTCAAGCTGTATTTCGTCAAGCGGTGCATTCAGAAAAGGAGAGATAGATTTTCTGGGAGATGTATACTGGAAACGGCGATCATTCTCGCATACGGCAAACGCGCCTGTCCAAATAAAGCAATTGCCGGCATCGCAATCACGACAGGTTACACTGAAACTATAGTTTGTGCACCCGGTGAAAAACGCGACGCTCAGACAAACGGCGGCGAAGCAAACGAACATTCTGCGGATGATTCGTGACTGCATGGTACAGGTCCTTTCGTGTATTGCTGGAAGTTGGAAGGATTCGTTAAGTTGTTCCTAACTATACACCGTCACTGGCGAGATTGCAAGCGCGGATGGAAAAGATTCGGAGGGGGCGACAACGTGCGTATTCCGTTGTGCTTTCACGGGCGTCCGGAGGCACGAGGATTCAAAAAAAATGAAAAAATTTGATTTTGGGGGCTTGATATCGCGTGTGTGCGTGCTATATTTAGAGTAAGAATTTAACAGTATTAAACTTTTTCAACCATTTTCTCCTCAAAAACGGGGAAAGCGAGGTCAACATGGATTCCTTCCTGAGCGTAGACGGATTTGGCGGACTGGGCGGACTGGACTATCTGTTCAGCGGGCTCGGGTCGCTGTTCGGCGGCGATTACGGCTACTACGACGACTATGGCTACAATGACTACAGCTATTACGACGACTACGATTCGAGCTTCAGCGTGGGCGGGCTGGACGATCTGTTCGGCGGCGACCTCTTCGGCGGGCTCTTCAATGACCTCGGCTATCTGCCCGGCGACGATTACGGCTACTATGACGATTATTCCTTCGACGATTATTCCTGCAACGACTACGAGATCAGCGGCAATGTTGACGACGTGCTTCAGGTCGTGTCCGACCTGCTGAACGGCGAAGGCGATCTCTCCAGCCTGGATGTCGAAGGGCTGCTTTCGGGCCTGCTCAGTGGCGAAGGCGACCTGTCCGGCCTGAGCGAGATTCTGTCCGGCCTGCTCGGCGGAGAAACGACTTTGAGCGTGGACGGTGAGCTCGGCGACCTGTCCGGGTTGAGCGAGATTCTGTCCGGTCTGCTCGGCGGCGAAACGACATTGAGCGTGGACAGCGAGCTTGGCGACCTGTCGGGTCTGAGCGAGATTCTGTCCGGCCTGCTCGGCGGAGAAACGACTTTGAGCGTGGACGGCGAACTCGGCGATCTGTCCGGTCTTTCTGAACTTCTTTCCGGTCTGCTCGGCGGGGAAACGACATTGAGCGTGGACGGCGAACTCGGCGATCTGTCCGGTCTTTCTGAACTTCTTTCCGGTCTGCTCGGCGGCGATACGACTTTGAGCGTAGACGGTGAACTTGGCGATCTGTCCGGGCTCTCCGAATTGCTTTCCGGCCTTCTCGGCGGAGACACGACCTTGAGCGTGGACGGTGAACTTGGCGATCTGTCCGGGCTGAGTGAAATCCTCGCGGGCCTGCTCGGCGGTGATTCTGCATTGAGCGTTGACGGCGAGCTTGGCGATCTGTCCGGCCTCTCCGAACTTCTTTCCGGCCTTCTCGGCGGCGAAACGACTTTGAGCGTGGACGGTGAGCTTGGCGACCTGTCCGGCCTGAGCGAGATTCTGTCCGGTCTCCTCGGAAGCGACACGACCTTGAGCGTGGACGGCGAACTCGGCGACCTATCCGGGCTTTCCGAACTTCTTTCCGGCCTGCTCGGCGGCGAAACCGCGTTGAGCGTGGACGTCGAAACGTCCGCCGGTTCTGCCGATGTGCTTTCCGTCCTCGGCAACCTCGGCGGCCTCGGAAATCTGTTCGGCGGTCTGACGGGCATCCTCGGCGGGATCGGCAGCGGCGATCTTGACGGCTTCGATCTTCTCGATTCCCTCACGAATCTTTACAACGGCGCCGGGATCAGCGTGGACGGCTCGACCGCCTCGACCGGCACGGGCGACATCCTGAGCGGTCTCCTCGGCGGCAACAGCCTCAGCTCTCTGCTCTCCGGTCTCCTCGGCGGCGGCGCGACTTTGAGCGTGGACGGAACCATGGCATCGACGAGCGGTCTTGACCTCTCCGCCCTGACCGGATTGCTCGGCGGGCTGACCGGGGGCACGACCTCAACCAGCGGCATTGACCTGTCCGCTCTGACCGGCCTGCTGGGCGGCCTGACCGGGGGCACCACGATCAGCGTGGACGGCAGCACGGCCTCCACCGGCTCGACCAATATCCTGTCCGCGCTCGGCAACCTCGGCAATCTCGGCAATCTGTTCAGCGGTTACATCGGCATTATGAACGGCATCGGCAGCGGCGGCCTCGACGGCTTCGAGCTTCTCGATTCCCTCACGGATCTTTACAACGGTGCCGGGATCAGCGTGGACGGCTCGACCGCCTCCACCGGTTCGACCGATCTTCTGTCCGGCCTCTCCGGGCTCCTCGGCGGCAACGGCCTCAGCTCACTGCTCTCCGGCCTGACCGGCGGCAACGGCCTAAGCTCGCTCCTCAGCGGCCTGCTCGGCGGCGGCACGGCTTCCACAAGCGGTTTTGACCTCTCCGCGCTCAGTTCGCTCCTCGGCGGCCTGACGGGCGGAACAACCTCGGCTTCCACTTCCGTTTCGGACACGACGGCCTCGAATTCCGCCTACAACATCATCGGACTCGTCAACCTCATTTCCGAGGCGGCGGCGCTGAACGGCGGACAGGATGTGTCGAGCTCGACCGGAACCATCATCCAGATCAGCGACGATACCTGGAACATGATGCGGACCACGTCCGTGCTGAACTCCATCCTGCCGGGCGAGGACATCTTTGTGAATGCGGACGGCACGCAGGGCATCGTGCTCAGCACCGACACCGATTCGCTTCAGGACGCGCTTAAGCCGTACAACAATTACATCACGGTGAGCGACCTCTCCGGCTGCCTTTCGATCACGATCAACGACCTCGACGGCATGCAGAAGGCGCTCGCTCTGGCGAAGGATGATCTCTCCAATTCGAACACCGACCCCGGAACGCTGATCGTAGCGCCCACCACCTCCAGCGACGTCGCGACGACTGCTCCGGAAGTCCTCACCTTCGATGGAAACCCATTGGATTCGACCTGCATTCTTCGTGCCACCGACGTGAACGTCGAAGATTTCCCGGCGCTCCTGATCCCTTGCTGCGATGCGTTCCAGGTGGAACTGGAATCCCTGCGCGAAGTCGGGTTCTGGCTGGACGACGCGTCGATGGACATGGGCGCGCAGAACTGGGATGGCTGGGACATCCGCGCGATCGGCGATTTCCAGGGCGACGGCGTGGACGATCTGCTGCTCTCCCATTCGCAGACCGGGATCATGGTCCTGCTGGGGGACAGCGATCTGAGCAAATGGGATTCGCTGGATCAGTTCGTGACGGACGATCCGCTTTCCGTCGGTGCGATCCCCGCCGAAGCCGCCGGGCTCTGCATGGTCGGCGACGCCGCGCAGTGGCTGGAATCCGGCGGCGCTTCCGCGAACTGGATCATCCTCGCGTAATACATATCAACTATAATAGGGCATGGCATCATGCCCCCCTGAAGGATCCCGCCGCGACGGACCTCCTCAATCCGTCAGAGCGGGATCGTTTTGTCCCGGATAAACGGGTTTATATCTTATTGTCTTTTTCTTTTTGGTGAACTGTTTTTATTTTTCTTTGCATCATGCTTGCAATCAATGAAATATTTTTATAGAACGCGAAATATTATTCTTTGTCTCTTTGCGTAAAACGTGAAATATGTCGAGATTTTCCCGTTTTTGACCCGAAAAATCCCCTATATATGAAGAGATGTTTTTTCTGTCCGCCACAGGTCGCCGCGTCATCGGCGCCGCCGGACGAACCGGGATAAGACGTCTTCCATCCCTGCGATGACATACCATGCATTCCGGGAATGCATCAACCATACAAAGGAAGAACATGAAAAGAACCGCAAAATCTTTTGCACCGTCCACCATGCCCGCCTTCAATGTGACGATCACGACCGCCTCGGAAACTCCGGTCGCGATGCCCGTCCTTGCCCAGGCGCCTTCCGCCAAGGAAGAAAAGCTCCCGTCCGCGCCGCGCCGGAAATCCGTGATCCGTCCGGTGAAGAAGTCCGTCCTGAAAGTCACGATCGACGTGCCGGCTTCCAATCTGAAGGCGAAAGAGGCCGCTGCCGCCCAGGAGGAAGAGGTGGACGTTTCCGCGATCGACCTCAGCAAGTACATGACCGGGGAGACCCGCGATCCGAAGCTCGACAAGAAGAACGCGAAGGCCGCCGCGAAACAGGGATTCATCGCGAAGACCGACTCGATGAAGCTGTATATGAACGAAGTCGGGCAGATCCCGCTGATCTCGCCGGAACAGGAAAAAGTGCTGGCGGCGCAGATCCACGGCGAAAACCGCGCCCTGCACGACGAAGCCTGCGCCACGCTCATCAAGGCGAACCTGCGCCTGGTCGTGAAGATCGCGCACGATTTCAAGGGATTCGGTCTGCCGCTCTGCGACCTGATTTCCGAAGGCAACCTCGGACTCGTGCGCGCGGTCGAGAAATTCGATCCGGCGAAAGGCGCGAAGTTCAGCTCCTATGCCGCATGGTGGATCAAGCAGTCCATGCGCCGTGCTCTGGCGAACCAGGCGAGCGTGATCCGCATCCCGGTCCAGTCCGCGGGCAAGATCAACAAGATCAAGCTCGCCAACATGAAACTGACCGAACAGCTCGGCCGCGCCCCCACAGACAACGAGCTCGCCGACAACCTTTCCCTCAGCGAACGCACCGTCGCCGCGCTCCGTCTCTCCGACCTCAAGACGATCTCGCTCCACGCTCCCATCCAGCAGGGCGAGGACGGCAGTTTCGAGGACGTCATCTCCGACCGGAACGCCATGATGCCGGACCGCATCGTCGGCGACGAGGAATCCGTCCAGCGCCTCTTCTCGCTCCTCGGCGAGCTTGACGCGCGCGAACGCCAGATCATTCAGCTTCGGTTCGGGCTCGACGGCCGCCGCCCGAAAACGCTGGAAGAGGTCAGCCAGATGATCCACCGTACGCGCGAACGCGTCCGCCAGCTTCAGAACCAGGCGCTCGCGAAACTCCGCGCGAAACTCGCCGACGAAGTCGAAGCGATGGATCACTGAGTCCGGTCCGTCTAGTAAGTAACAAAGCCTCGGAAGCTCTCATGCTTTCGGGGCTTTTTCATGTTCGGACGTGTCCAAAACCAAAAAAACACAAAAAATTAGTCGAAACTAACTTGTAATCTCCAAAAATGGTGATATAGTATTTATACGACATCAAAAGTCCCGGAACCATTCGGCGGCGTGTCAGTGCAGGTGCGCCGTTTCTCCAAAAGGGAGAGTGTGGAAAGGGGCCGGCGCGGCGTTCATACATGCGTCAGCGGAAAACGAACGGAAACGCCGGTTAGGGTAATGCAGATCCGGGTCCGGTTTTCTGCCGGGTCCGCGGGATGGTTCCGGGACTTGTCTTTCGTCTGATTCTCAATCCGGTCAAAAGGGATTTGCTTGATTTGCAAAAGTTAGGTCTGACAAAGTTTTGAAATCCAAAACTGATATATATCCAACAACAAAAAGAGGATTCCGGGATAGCGTGAACTCAGCGCGCGCGGCGTTCCGGAGCTTCGAAAGAAAGGGGTTCTACAATGTCTGAGAAAAAATGTTCCTGCGGATGCGGGTGCGACGCCTCGAAGACGCCGGATTACCGCGTTCCGGTCGCGGGCGAGGAAATGACGCTCGCCGAGCTTCCCATCGGGATGACCGCGACGATCGTGAAGGTCATGCCGAAAGCACGCGGGCGCAAGAAATTCGCCGACGTCGGGCTGGTCCCCGGCACCGAACTTCTCATGGAGGCGCATGCGCCGTTCGGCGGCCTGATCCGCGTGAAGATCATGGAAACGAGCATGGCGCTGCACAGCGACGATGCCGCGAACATCGTGCTGAAAAAGGAGGCGTGAGCGATGAAACAGCATTTCAGAGTCGCGCTCGCGGGCAATCCGAACTGCGGCAAGACCTGCATTTTCAACGCGCTCACCGGCGCGCGCCAGCACGTCGGCAACTACCCCGGCGTGACCGTGGAGAGCAAGAGCGGCAAGTTCACGCTGAACGGCATGGAAATCGAGCTGATCGACCTGCCGGGCGTGTATTCGCTGTCCTCGTCCTCGCCCGAAGAGGACGTCGTGTTCCAGGAGCTGACCAAGCCCGGGATCGACCTCATCATCGACGTGGTCGACTCGTCCATCCCGCGCCGCAGCCTCTACCTCACGACCCAGCTCGCCGAACTCCACATCCCGATGATCCTGGCGTTCAATATGAGCGACGACGCCCGCCGCAAGGGCTTCAAGTTCGACATCCCGAAGCTGGAGAAATATTTCGGCTCCCCGATCGCGCAGACCGTCGGCAGCAAGATCGGCGGCGTGAAGCCGCTGCTCGACCTGCTCGCGAAGACGCTGACCGAGCTTGACGAACACGGCGTGCCCATGCTGACCTACGGCGAGGACATCGACGACGCGATCAAGGCGGTCGCGGACAAGATCGACTCGCTCAAGGTCGAAAAATACGCTCACATCCCGTCGCGCTTTTTCGCCATCAAGCTGCTGGAGCACGACACCGCCGCAATGCGCATCGAAGAATTCAAGCCCGCGATGGACGAGGTGGAAGCCCAGATCGCGCACCTCTGGGAAAAGCACGCCATCGAGGCGGACACCTTCATGGCGGACCGCCGTTACGCCATGCTCGCCGGCGCCTGCCGCGACGCCATTTCCATGACGCAGGAACGCCGCCGCGAGATCTCCGACAAGATCGACGCCGTGATGACCAACAAGTACCTCGGCCTGCCGCTTTTCTTCCTCATCATCTACCTCACGTTCTGGTTCACGTTCACGCTCGCCGATCCGCTCATGGGCATCATCGAGGACGACATCTTCGGCAACCTGAACGATGCCGTGAAGGCCGCCTGGAACCCCGAAACGCTTCCGTTCCTGCGGTCGCTCCTCACCGACGGCGTGATCAGCGGCGTCGGCGGCGTGCTCGTCTTCCTGCCGAACATCCTCTTCCTCTTCTTCGCGATCGCGATCCTGGAGGATTCCGGCTACATGGCGCGCGCGGCGTTCGTCATGGACGGCATCATGCGTAAATTCGGGCTGCAGGGCCGCTCGTTCGTCCCGCTGGTGCTCGGATTCGGCTGCTCCGTGCCCGCCATCATGGCGACGCGCACGATCGAGTCCGAACGCGACCGCAAGACCACGATCATGGTCCTGCCGCTGATGAGCTGCGGCGCGCGTCTGCCGATCTACGCGCTCATCATCCCGGCGTTCTTCGTGCAGAAATACCAGGCGTTCGTGATGTGGCTCATGTACTTTATCGGCGTGGTCATCGCGCTCATTGCCGCCCGCATCATGAAGTCCACGCTCTTCAAGGGCGACGGCGAAGTCTACCTCATGGAGCTCCCGCCGTACCGCGTCCCGACCCTCCGCAGCCTGCTGCTCCACATGTGGGACCGCGGCCGCATGTACCTGCAGAAAGCCGGTACGATCATCCTCGCCACCAGCATCATCCTGTACATCTGCAACACGTATCCCGAGAAGAAGGATTTCTCGAAGGACTACGACGCCGAGATCGCGCAGATCGAGGAAACGCAGGTCCTGACCGACGCCCAGATCGCCGTGCTCGAGGCCGCCGCGCAGACCGAAGCGCTCGCGGAGATTTTCGGCGAGGACGTGATGAAGGACGTCAAGGAGAACAAGGCCGTCCCGGACGAAGCGCTCGAGGCGCTCGGTGAACTCGCTGAAGAAGACGAAGAATTCAAGCTCGCCGAAGACGTGCAGGCGGTCATTGACGCCGCGCAGGAACGCGCCGACGCCATCGCCGCGCTCGAAAACGAGCAGATGGCGGAAGCCATGGAATACACCATCTCCGGCCGCGTCGGACACGCGCTCGAACCGCTCTTCCGGCCCATCGGATTCGACTGGAAGCTGACGACCGCGTCCATCGGCGCGCTCGCCGCGAAGGAAGTCTTCGTGGCCCAGCTCGGCATCCTGTATTCCGAGGGCGAAGCGGACGAGGAATCTGTGCCGCTGCGCGAACAGCTCGTGAAGAATTACACGCCGCTGCAGGGATTCTGCATCATGCTCTTCTGCCTGCTGTCGATCCCGTGCCTCGCCACGCTCGCCATCATCCGCCGCGAGCTCAACTCGTGGTCGATGCCGTTCATCGAGGCGGGCGGCCTGCTCGCGCTGGCGTACATCCTGACCATGATCGTGTACCAGGTCGGATCCGCGCTGCATATCGGCACGACGCTGCTCGGCTGACAAGAAATCAAAAATGAACCCGGACGTCCGCAAAAGCCATCGCGAATGTCCGGGATGGAAGGATTGAAAAAAGGGAAGGAAAAAAGGGAGGGAGTGTGTAGGGAGAGGCCGGATTCCGGGCGATCGCATCAAACGGTTTCCGGCCTCGCTTTTTTTTGCCTTGGAAAGCCCCCCGTGCGCGAGCGTCAGCCGCGCACTGCTACAGTGGAGGACTTGTCCTCCCTCAGGCTTTTTCCTCCGGGCGGCACCAGATATTTTCCGCCTGCCGGATCGGGACGTCGAGCGTTTTGCCGCCGACCGTGACGCGCACACTGGAACGGTCCAGCGAGAAGCCCTCGACGGTCACGGCGTCGCTGGGGTTCAGTCCCGTGACGGCACCCGGCGTGAGATTGCGCCCGAACTTCTCCACGACGGCTTTTCCGCCAGGTTTGCAGTCGGAGAGGACCGCGAGATCGGGCTGCGCCATCGCCTCGGTCAGATAGGTCTGCAACGCGCGCGCGTCGGAGCGCTTTGCGATGGCCTCCGAGAACAGGATGAACCGGCTGATGGTGTCGCAGTCGATGAGGTGTTCCAGGCGGCACGCGGTCTCCGACGCCTTTTCCAGCGGCAGCCCGAGGATTTCGGAGAAGAACTTCTGGAGCGTCTCGTGATGGTGCATCACGTCCTCCGCGATGAGGCGGCCCTTCTCCGTGAGCTGCACAGGATAATGCGTGTTGTACACGATGCAGCCCATCTTCTCAAGCTGACGGAGCGCCCCGGTCACGGACGGCATCTTCACGTTCAGCTTCGCCGCGATTTCCTTGGCGTGGGCGTGCCCCTCGACCGCGATCAGTTCTGCGATCGCTTCGAGGTAGTCTTCCAGACTTTCGGTCAGTTGCGGTATCTCGTTCATGGCTGCTGTAACAAACTTCTTATTGATACACTACTATACTACGACTACCCCATTTTTCAAGGCTGCGACCTGCACTTTTTACAAAAAAGGCTGCTTGCGCTGCTTATTCGGGAGAAGGGCAGACCTTCCCGCCATATCTTACCTCATTTTTTTTTTAACTCTCTTCCCCCTTTAGAGAAAAACTGTTCCCTTATGTTAGATTTGATGGTATAGGACGCCATACTTGTATCATAAGCGTGAAGGGCTGAACGAAAACACCGTCATCTTCGGAGTTTGTCTCAAGCTTGCAATTTGAAAAAACACGCTTATATTATTTTACAAAACGAAAGACTCAGGACTATGTACACGACCAGGAAAACACTGCTCCAAAAGCTCCAGGAGAACGATGATATATCATGGAACGAATTCTACAGCCTGTATGCGCCGTTGGTCTTCGCCATTGGCAGGAGACTCGGCATGTCGCAGGAGGACTGTAAAGACCTGATGCAGGAGATCATGCTCGCGTTGTTCAATGGAAAGGAAATTCTGCATTATGACGAATCGAAAGGAAAATTCCGGACCTATTTCGGTCAGATCGTCTGCCATAAAGCATTGAAGATGATCCAGCGTTCCGCCAGATATTCCCTTTCCGCTTCGCCTCAGAATACGTCCGACGAAACTCGTTTTCTGCTCAGAAATTCGCCGGATCATCAAAGACAGGATGATCCGTTCCAGAAGATTTTTAACGAAGAATTCAACAGTTATCTTCTCACTCTGGCCCTGAATGAACTTCGCGCCAGAATCGAGCCGGAGACCTACGATATCTTTGAAATGGTCGTCCTGCAGGAGCGTCCCCCGAAAGAGGTCGCAAAATATCTTGGTGTCAGTCGGGCCGTTATTGATGTTTACTGTTCGCGCTGCCGGAAACGGCTTCAAAAGATCATTTCCGATATTCGCGTCGATAATCCCGATTTCAATCCGGAGCTTCCGTTATGAGCTTTCTGATCCCGTTTGAATTTCATAAAGACGACCGCCTTGCCGACTTTACTGTTGTCAAACCTGTTTCGCGCGGCGGCAACGGAGACTTGTATCTGGTCCGCGATGACACTGAAAAACTGCTGGTCATGAAAATCGTCAGAAAAGTGAACAACGACAGCGAACTTAGCGGAATTGAGCAGAGCCGGGCTGTTTCCTCGCATATTCCGGATCTGGTTCCCATCCTGAAAACAGGAAAACTTGCCGATGGCCGCGTCTACTGCATTATGCCGCCTGCGGACAATGTGGCGCAATGGCCGGAGTACAAACCCGATACGCTTGCGGAACGCATCCGTAAGAATGGCAGAATCCCTCCGGACGAGGTGCTGGAAATAATGGGCAGGATGCTGAATGCGATCAAGCTGCTTCACGATGTCGGGCTTGCCCACTGCGATATCAAGCCGGAAAACATCCTTTTCATCGGCGGGAACCCGAAACTGACCGACTACAGTCTGCTTTCCGAAATGGCGGAACACTCTGCCGAAGTTCAAAACGGGACAGCAGGGACCATCGGGTTCATTCCGCCGGAGATGATTGACAACCCGGCTTGTTATAATCCCCGGGGAGCGGATTTGTATGCCGTCGGAAAGATTCTCTATTGCGCATGGACCGGAAACGATGTCATTTCGTTTCCGTCTGTTCCGCGGGACATTCCGCTTCAGGAAATCGGGATCATTCGTCCTCTTTATATGCGAGCGTGCAGCGTTGCTCTCGCCAAACGATACCGGAATGCCGACGAGTTTATCTCCGCCGTCGAAGATGCGCGTTTCCGGCTGGATCATGCGGTGTCTGCACATGTCCGGAGCAACTTCAGAAAGAATCTGCCTGTTCTGCTTCTCTTCTTTCTGGTCCTTCTGTGTGTCATCGGCATCGCAAACATCGTTTTGCTTCTCAAAAACCAATCCGGGAAGGAAAAACATAATCAGGACACGACTGCGACCGGCCTCTTTTACGCGGTGATCGATGAAGATGACAATGAAGAAAACGACGGGAAACAGACTGCTCCGCCGTTCGATCCGCTCATTATCACGACAGGGTTGGATGTCATGGACGCGAATGACGATGTGAACAGTCTGCGCGAGGCGCTTGTTTACGCACAGAGACACGGTGCAGGCGCGACGCTTTCCTTCACCGGCGACTTCGAAATAAGGCTGTCTTCAACGCTTGCCGTTACGCAGAATGTCATCATTGACGCGGGGACGAACAAGGTTACGCTGATCGGTCCGGAAACGGAACCGATGTTCCAGGTCGCGGATTCCAGACTGACGCTGAAAAACATGTCCCTGATCTCCGACTGTACGGGCGATGGCGGCGGCATTCTGGATGTCAGGGAATTCGGTCGGATGGATCTGTATTCCGTGAAGGACGGCGGCAATGCAAAACTCCTGTGGGCTGTCTCGCACGGATTCGATATCAACCTGAATGACGGTACCCATCTGCATCGCATGCAGGTCAGCCCGCCTGTGTCGGGAGACGGATCCCATATCAAGATCAATGCCGGAACATTATTGGAAGACACGACTCTCGCCGGATGCGCCGGACGGCGAGGCGGAGACTACGTTGTTTCCGGAACATTGAAAAATGCCTCTGTGACGGAATACGGCGATATCTACGTCAAAGATGGCGGCGTCTGCGAAAATATCACGGTCAAATGCACCTCATTCGAGCCATATATGGATACTATGAGTGCTGTGGGCGGTTTTGTCATCAACAGTCCCGGAGGTAAGATCAACGGGATGAAAATCGAATACGGAGGCGTTTTGGGATATGAAAAGGACAGTGTTTTGACTGGGACTATTTCCATCGGCGGTGCCGTGATCGCTCCGGTGCGGACGGAGAAGTCGGTCATTGACCGCGAAACCGACCTGATGTTCGATTTGACGGAACGCACAGGAAAAAACAATTTCAGTTTTAATTATATGACGAATCGCTTTATCTACTATGTCACCGGCAATGAATTCGATACGATGATCGATAATATGAAAGCGTTCTGCGGAGCGCGCAGTTATGCGGTCAAAATCAGAGATGACCAGGCTCCGGGGACATACCGGCTCGCGGCCAATGCATCAGATTTTTCTTCTCCCATATCGCTTGTGATCGGAGAAGAAGTTTACTCGGATGTCCTCTCCGTCGGGAAAAACTATTCGATCGGGGACACCGTTTATTCCCTCGGTCTGGACAATGTAAGCGAAACGGGCGAATCCAGTGCCATTTTCTTCAAGGAATATAACGTGTTGACGCTGACGATAGCCGCTCGCGGCTCGGAAACGAATCAATAGCAGACGCAAGCCTCTTTATGGGGAAGGAGCGGGGCAGCTTACCCCTTTTTTGAGCTTGAAAATGGTGCCGGAGGAGGGACTCGAACCCTCATGCCATCACTGGCGCCAGATTTTGAGTCTAGTGCGTCTGCCATTTCGCCACTCCGGCAAGTGCTGTCTGTACAGAAAACGACCTTATGCCGCGTACAAACAGAGTTCATCCAATACAATACCCCGGATTCCGCAAAAAATCAAGCTCGAACGCGAAAAAAGGCGAAAAAACGAACGGATTTCGGAGTGCGCGTGAACTCAGAAGAGATCGGCGCGGAGCTTGATGACCGCTTTCTTGATGCGGCAGGGCGCCTCAGCGGCGAACTTCGCGAAATGCTCGTCCGTGGGGAAGAGCAGCACGAACCGTCCGGGCGTCATGGCGCAGAGCGTCATCATTTTCTGAGCGTGGTAAAACGCCACGTCCTTTTCGGAATCGTAGGGCGTTTTGACCGTGGATTCGTCCAGCGGCGCGACGGCGATGTATTCCGTATTCGCGATGCAGTACTGGATGTCGATGTACTTCCGGTGCGCCTCGAGGATCGGCGACGGTTCCGCCTCGGTGTCGTAGGCCTGCACCATCACGTACAGGTCGCGCCCCATGAGCTCGTGCGTGGCGTCCGGCGAGTCCGGCGTGAGCTTCTTCAGAAACTCGAATGCTTTCATGGTCGCGGGGCTGAAACGGTACAGCCCGATGTTGTCGATGTGATCGTAAATCATGTTGTTAGTCTCCAGATGCCGGTTCAATCGAAGAAAATGACGGGAGTGTCGGATACGAATTTGTTTTTTTTGTTGATCTCGCGCACAAATGGATCAACCAGCGCGGGGTGGAGGAAAAGCCGGTGGCCGTGATCGAAATCCTCGCGGAAATAGAAGTCGGCCCACTGTTTTTCCGGTGCGTATACGATGCTCCACAGCGTCACGGCGTTGTCGCCGCCGGCCGCCTGCGGATACCAGAACTTTTTTTGCGACTGCGAAACGGGCGCCACCAGAGCCCTGACTTCCTGGAACGGCGGCCAGGCTATCTTGTAGTCCGGCCGGCCGCGCCAGCCGGCGAGGACGAAATCCGGTCCGATCCTGTTGTTCAGCAAGTCGAATCGCGCATGGGACTCCTCGTCCCCGACGCCCTTCTTCGGGCAGTCGGCGAGATAGTGGTTCGTGACGACGTTCGTTTCCGTGACGAGCATTTCGCCGTTCACATACTCCACGACCACGCTTTTCCCGCTCTTGTCCGCGATGGCGAAATGATGCGCCGCGCCGATGGACGAGTTCATGTCGTACTGCTTGAGGAGTTCGATCGCTTCGTCCACGTTCGCCGCCCGGTCCAGCAGCAGCCGGATGGCGGTCGTGGTCGTGAGATCGGGCTTGTCCGTCTTCTGGTGCGTCTCCTCGTCGTCCCCGGCCATGAGGTCGGCGACGATCAGGCCCTTCTCGTTCATGCCGTCGAGCGGCACATAGATCGCCGCGAGCGTCTGGATGCGCTCCTGCATGGAGCCGTCGGGCGTGTAATCATCTCCGAATCCGAGGAAATCGAGGTCGCAGGTTGACAGCGATTCGTAGCCGTCCTCCGGCACGGTGTGGACGATCATGGCGCGACCTTTCTCCCAGTCGAAATTCCGGCCGAAATACACGGCGCCATTTTGATCTTTCACGCAGACCGTGGTACAGCCGAAGTCGCCGGGTTTGATCTCGTTGTCCGCCTTTTTGTAAAAGCCGCCGGACAGGAATCCGATCAGGTAGTCCGCCACGGCGGAATCGTCCGCCGCGCCGCCTTGCGCGAGGAAGTCGTCGAACCCGTAGTCGCCGCGGTATTCCATGACGTACAGGCCGTCCCGCAGCTTGTGGATGCTTCGAGCCGCCACGACGAACGCGCCGAACTTATGCCATGCGCCGAGCGCAACGACGGCGAGGATTAGGACAAGCGCGACGGGAGTCAGGATCAGGACGTGTTTCAGGCGCTTTTTCGTTTTGTTCTGCATGAAAGACCTCGGATTTGAGTGTGCGTGAAAAAGGGAAAGGATGTTCCGCCTCAGGCAAAACGGCGCGGAAACAATATATCGAATACTATAACGCTTCCCGACGGCGTTTTATTGCATCGGGAAGCGGACTGTCATACGGAATGTACGGACAAGAAAACGTCGGCGGCATCACTTGCCGCAGCACTTCTTGTACTTCTTGCCGGAACCGCAGGGACACGGGTCGTTGGGGCCGACCTTCGGCGCGGTGCGGACGTAGGGTTTCGGGCCGACGATCGCGCCGTCGTAGAAGAACCACTCGCCGCCGCTGCGGCGGAACTCGGAGATCTCGTGGTGCTCCATCTGCATGTTGCGGTTTTTGTAGCGCGCGACGAACTCGACGATGCCGTCGGAATCCTTCTCGCCGCCGCGTTCGGTGCGGAGGATGCTGATGCCTTCCCACTCGGACTGTTCCGCCCAGTTCTTGACTTCCTGGCGGTCGCAGGTGGCGCGCTGTTCGGGGTGCGTGGAGTCGAGGATGAAATCGACGTGGCAGGTGGCGTAGGCGGAGTAACGCGCACGCATGAGTTCTTCGGGGGTTTTCGCCTTGCGGGCGCCGAGGATGACGGGTTCGCAGCAGTCGGCGAAGTGTTCGCCGGAACCGCAGGGGCAGAGATCGGGGTTGATGTTGTTGCTCATTTGAAATAAAATCCTTTATGATTCAGGAGGGGTTGGTGCGGAATGGATGGCGTCGAGGAAGACCTGCGGGGGCTTCTGCGGGCGGCCGTCGCGGTTCATGAACGCGTGGACGGTCCAGCCTTCGGCGAGCAGTTCGCCGCCGCGTTTGACGGTGCAGGCGATCTTCACGCGGACGCCTTTCATCTCGGCGAGGGTGGCGGTGATGGTGAGAATATCCTCGAACTTGGCGGGCTTTTTGTAATGGCAGACCGCCTCGAGGACAGGGAGGGCGCATCCGAGCTCTTCGAGCTTGCTGTAGGGCAGCCCGATCGCGCGCATGAGCTCCTCGCGCGCCATCTCGAAATAAATGAGATAGTTCGCGTAGTAGACGAACGTCATCTGGTCGGTGTCGGCGTACGGCACACGGTAGTCGAGGGACGCGGAGACCGTCATGCATCGCCTCCGTCCCGGATGCACAGGACCATAGCGTCCAGCACGTCTTCGGCGGTCATGCCGCTGCTGTCGATAAAAACGGCGTCGTCGGCCTGCTTGAGCGGGGCGACGGACCGGTTCATGTCCTGCTTGTCTCGCTCGGCGATCTCGGCGGCCACGGAGTCGACCGTGGCGTTGTCGGGGGTCTCGCCGCCCTGCGCCAGACGGCGGAGCGCCCGGACGCGCGGGGAAGCGGTGAGGAAGAATTTATACTTGGCGTCGGGGAAGACCGCTGTGCCGATGTCGCGTCCCTCCATCACGACGAGCTGGTTCTTCGCGGCGTCGCGCTGGATCTGGAGCGTGAAGGCGCGTACGAACGGGATGGCGGCGACGTTCGACGCCCCCTGCGCCATTTCGGGCGCGCGGAGCGCCTGGCCGGGGAAAACGCCGTCGATCTCGATGTCCGGGTTGCCGCCGTCCGCGGGGACCGCGTACCGGATGACGGTGTCCGCGAGCATGGCGCGGAGCGCGGCCTCGTCGCGGGTGGAAATGCCCTTCTGCGCGGCCTTCCACGCGATGGCGCGGTAAAGGGAGCCGGTATTGATGTACGGGATGCCGAGGCGGGCGGCGAGATTCCGCGCGGCCGTGCTTTTGCCGGACGCGGCGGGGCCGTCGATTGCGATCACTGTGCTTGCCATATCTGGGGCTTCCTTGGGATGAAAAGGGTTATTTGAGTTTGCGAGTGTAGAACGATACCTGCACGGATCCGGCGGCGTCGCGCACGATGCCGAGCAGCAGGAGCGCGTCCGGGTCCTTCTTCATGAAGACTTCGCCGGCGCCTTCGAAAAGGTCGGCGTGCTCCATGGTGGCGGGAGCCCAGCCCTTGCTTCTGATCTTCGCCGTCAGGTCGTCCATGACGGGCGCGATCTCGGAGTTCGCGATCTCGTACGTGCCGAAATGCGAGCCGCGGTTCGGGAAGTTCATGAGCGTGAAACTCCTTGCTCCGGCGGCGATCGGGAATTCCGTGGGCCAGAGCTCCAGGGGGCATTCGCGGGGCATGTCCTTCGGCAGGACCGTCGTGAACTGGAGAAGCGGGTTCAGGCCGCGGAGCTGGAGCAGGAAGATGCGCTGGGAGCTGCCGTCGTCCAGCGGGCGCTTCATGAGAAGCGAGGATTCGTTGCCGGCGACCTGCGCCGTGGGGAAGAGCTTCAGCACGGACGCCCGCACGAGGGAAAGCGACTGGTCGGACATGGATATCTTCATCGTCATGTTCCGGCCGTTGACCGTGACCTTTTCGGACCAGAACTGCGTGGCGTCGAGCAGCGTCGCCAGCGTGTCCTCCGCAGCTTCTGCGGACAAGTCGTCCGAAACGCCGCTTTTTCCCGCCGATCCGCCGCCGAACGGCCAGATGGAAAAGACGTCCGCGCGCAGTCCGCACGGCGCGGCCAGCAGGGCCGCCGCGAGGGCGAAGAGACGGAACGTTTTTTTCGGGGCGGACAGCGTGCTCATGACTTGGCTCCGTAGATCTGGGACAGGACCGACCAGACTTTCACGACCTGGACGGACGTGCCGATGGAGATTCGCACGTAGCGTTTCGTGCGCGGATAGGGGAAATAGCGCACGAGGATGTTGCGGGCGCGGAGCTCGCGGAAACAGCGTTCACCGTCGCCGTCGGGCGGCGCGGCAAAGAGGAAGTTCGTCTCGGACGGGACGACCTCGAACCCGAGGCCGAGCAGTCCGGTGCGGAGCATTTCGCGCGCTAGACGGATCTTTTCGACGCAGTCCGTGAAATACTGCTTGTCCTGAAGCGCGGCGATGGCGAGCATCTGCGTGAGATAGGAGACGTTGTACGAGTCCTTCATCTTCATCATGCCGGCGATCGTGCGCGGATGCGCCAGGGCGAACCCGAACCGGAGTCCGGCGAGCGAACGCGATTTCGAGAACGTGCGCGAAACGATCACGTTCGGGAAGCGGTTCACGAAGTCCGCGCAGTTGTCGGACGCGAAGTCGGCGTACGCCTCGTCGATCAGGACCATGCCCTTGTACTCGGCGCAGATGCGCTCCATCACGGCGCGCGGGAAGCTGTTGCCGGTCGGGGCGTTCGGGCGCGCGATGAGGAAGAGGTTGGTGCCTTCGAGCTGTTTCAGGATGTCGTCCGGCAGGCCGAAGTCGTCCGCGAGGTCGATGTAGCGCACGGGAGCGCCGTGGAGCGCCGCCAGCGTGGGGTAGAGCGTGTAGGACGGGCGCAGGCATGCGATCGGCAGGTTGGTCGAAGAGAAGCACCGCACCGTGATGCTCAGCGTGTCGTCCGAGCCGTTGCACGCGATCACGTTGTCGCGCGTCAGGCCGAACATCTTTGCGATCTCGTCGCGGACAGGATCCGAGGTCGGATTCGGGTACAGGCGGAGGCGTTCCGGGTCGATGGAGGACAGCGCCTGGAACACGCCGGGGCAGGGCGGGAACGGGTTTTCGTTTGTGTTGAGCTTGATGAGCTCGGGGATATTGAGCTGTTCGCCGGGGGCGTAGCCGTCCATCCGGTCGATGTCCTTGCGGAAATAGGAGATGTATTTGTCGGGTGTCATTGCCGGGTGCCTTTCGCGTTAGTTCCGTCCGGTCCTGCGGATGGATGCGCTGCGCCCGTGGGCGTCCAGCCCCTCGAGCTCGGCGAAGTGTTCAATCGCGTCCACCTCGCGCATCAACGCGTTTTCCGTGAACGACAGAATGCTGCTGCGACAGAAGAAATCGCCCGCCGTGATGCCGTGGAAGAACCGGGCGGTCCCGGCGGTCGGCAGCACGTGGCTCGGGCCGGCGGTGAAATCGCCCGCGGGTTCCGGGGTCCACGGACCGAGGAAGATCGCGCCCGCGGCGTGGATGCGCTTTGCGAATTTCGCGGGGGCGGCGCAGTGAAGCTCGAGGTGTTCCGGCGCGAACTTTCCGGCGATCTCCGCCGCCTCGTCCATAGAGGCGCAGCGGATCAGGAAGATGCCGTTCGCGAGCACCTTCTGAAGCGGTCCCTGGCGCGTGAGCGTTTTGGACTGTTCGAGGATCTGCTCCTGAACGGCCTTGAGCACTTTTTTCGAATCCGTGACCAGGACCGCCTGTTCGAGGCCGGAGCCGTGCTCCGCCTGCGACAGGATGTCGGCGGCGGTCCAGGCGGGGTTCACGCTGCCGTCGGCGACCACCATGACCTCGGACGGCCCGGCGACCATGTCGATGGCGACGCGCCCGTAGACGTAGCGTTTGGCGGCGGCGACGTAGGCGTTGCCCGGTCCGACGATTTTCTCGACGGCGGGGACCGTCTCCGTGCCGTAGGCGAGCGCGGCGATCGCCGTGGCGCCGCCCATCTTGTAGACTGCCGTGGCGCCCGCGGCGACCAGCGCGTACAGCGTGGCGGGGTTGATGCTGCCGTCCTTGCGCGGAGGCGTGGCGGCGATGATCTCGCGGACTCCGGCGGCCTTCGCGATGGCGACCGTGTGAAGCGCGCTGGAGACCAGCGGAGCCGTGCCGCCCGGCACGTAGCACGCCACGCGGTTCATCGGCTTGAACTGTTCGCCGAGCGTGACGCCGGGACGCGGATGCGAGGTCCACGAACGCGGTATCTGCATCTTCGCGAACGCGGTGATGTTGTCGAACGCGAGCTTGATCGAGGCTTTCGTCTTTTTGGAAACGGCTTTCTTCGCGGCGGCGATCTCCTCGTCGGAGACCTTGAGCTCGGGCGAGGTCAGGATCACGCGGTCGAACTTCGCGATCTGCGACAGGACGGCCGCGTCGCCGTGCGCACGGACCTCGTCCACGATCGCCTGTGCCCGTTCCTCAATCTCGGGGGGGCACGCCGGCCGGGTATAAAGCGATTGAAGCGTCTGCTCGTAATCGGCATCGGTGCAGTCAATGATTTTCATGGGAAAGGTCCTTTCTGGTTCGGGGGCGCAAACATTAATCCATATAAGATAGCTCAAAAAACGCATTTTTCCAGTCGAAACGCCCAAAAAAACGAGATTTTCAGCTCCGGCCGGGGCGCGGCATGGATGCCGGGAAAAAGAAATGACTTTTTTTGAAAAAAACGCATTTGACAGCTTGCATTTTCGGAAAACCCGTCTAAATTAAACACCAGGAAGCAGCGGTTCATTCCTCTGAACAAAGAATATATCGGGGCCGCAAGGCCTTATTGCACCTACGTTAAGTTGGAGCGGTATATGAAACCCTGCTTCTGTTTTGATCTTCCGGCGGATTGCGGTTTTCCGAATCCGCCTTTTTTCGTTTCGCAGCTTGATTTTTCAGGGAAACGGCATTATCTTAATAGATGTACAAATTATTCCGTTTCTCACGTATTCGCATTTTTACTCAAAATCGTCAAAAACAGCCCGCAAACAGGAGGAAAACCGTGAACCAAACACCTCAGAAAACCGGATCCGGAGCTGGACATTCCGCCCTCATTTACAATATCGTCATCATAGCGCTCGCGATCATCATCGTTCTCATCCTGTCGTTCCTCTACAGAAAGAACGATTTCTTCCGCTCGCTCTTCGAGGGGAACGTGACCGCGCCGACGCAGATGGCGAGCGAGAAAGACATCCGCGAGGCGGCGAAGAACGTCGAACAGATCAACAGGACCGCCGCGCATCTTTCGTTCTTCATCCTCATGTTCATTCTGGTCCTTCAGGCGACGGCGTTCATGATGGCGGCGAAGGTCTTCTCCGCGCTGAAGCGCAGCACGGAAGCCGTCGCGATCCGACTGAAAAAGCTTGAAAACGCCGATCTCTTCCTCGACCTGCCGCTGTACTTCGGCCTGCTCGGCACCGTCTCCAGCTTCATCGTGATGTCGTTCAACCCGAACATCAGCCGCCTGATCGCCTACTCCTCCACGCTCGTCGGCATCATCTTCAGCGTGATCCTGCGCCTGGTCTTCCAGTACCCGCTCAAGCAGGCACTCATCACCGCCGCCGATGAATCCAACGGAAAGGAAGCCAAACTGTGAACCGGTCCATTCTCATTGTCACATGCGACTTCCTGGTCCTGGCGGCAATGTCCCTGTCGATCGGGATGAACGAGGTCGGCGACCCCGCCGGGGCCGCGAAGATATCGTCGCCCGCGACCCGTCTGGTCGAGATGATCGACGAGGAACTGGCGCGCCACGAGGAAGTGAAGCAGCAGAAGGACGAGCTGGCGCAGCGCCTTGAGGAATTCCGCGCGCTCGCGCTCAAGGACGAAAAGCAGATCGCCTCCCGCGACGAGGAGATCAGGCAGGCTGAGGCGAAACTCGCCGAAACGCTCGCCGCCCTCACGAAGTCCAAAGATGAGCTCGCCTCCGAAAAGACGAAATCCGAACAGGAACAGGCGAAGAGCGCCGCCGAGCTCGCGAAGAGCGCCGCCGAGCTCGCGAAGACCAAAAAGGAGCTCGACGAACGCGAAGCCGCGCTGAAGCGGTCCGCCGCCGTTATCGAACAGAAGGAAAACGAGCTGAAGATCTCCGCGCAGGAGCTCGTCGAACGCGACAAGGTCATCCGCGACAGCGAAACCCTCCTCGAAACGAGCGAACGTTCCCTCGCGCGCGTCACGCAGGAAAAGGCCGCCGCCACCGAAAAGCTTCAGCAGAGCGAAAAGACCCTGTCCCGGACATCCGGCCAGCTCGAAGCGACGAAGCTCGAACTTGAAGCGCTCCGCGAACAGGCGCGTCTCGACCGCGCACGCGCCGAGGAAGCCCTCGCGAAATTCCACGCGACCGAAATTGAACTCACTGAAACGAAGTCCAAGCTCACGTCCACGCAGACCCAGCTGAACGGCATGGTGCGCGTGCTGGCGGACGTCAATTCCGACCTCGTCAAGACGAAAAACGAGCTCGACAAGTCCGAACAGTCGCTCGCCATCTCGAAGGAGACGATCGCCCAGAACGAACGCCTCATGAGCGAGAAGGATCGCACGATCGCGCAGACAGAAACGATCCTGACCCAGAAGGACAAGGTGATCGAGGACAAGGACCGCGACCTGACCGAGACCAAGAAGGAAGCCGGCGAGCTGAAGAAGATGCTCAGCAACGACGTCCTCACAAGCTACAACGCCTCCGCGCTCGAACTCTCCTTCCACCTCGTCAACGACCGTCTCTTCAACAACATCGTCATCGACAAGTCGTTCTTCCTGCCCGCCGTCACGCTCGGCGGCAAGACGTGGCTCGTCTCCGCCTTCCGCGACACGACCGGCCTGAACCTGCACTCCGGTTACACCAAGGTCACCGAACTGCAGTACAAGGTGCGCCGTCCGCAGAGCAAGGACAAATGGGCCGCCGTCAACGGCCCGGCGCTCTGCCTCGCCGAAGACGCCCGCGTGTGCCTGTTCCCCGTCGCCGCGGACAAAGCCGCGGAACCGGTCCGCGTGATCACGTTCGGCGCGCTCCGCGAACGCGGCCTCGACAACCTCACGCTCTTCAAGTCCGCGACGTTCTCGAAGGATTCCGCCGACATCACGGGCCGCTGCTCCGTGAGCATGGAACAGGGCGACAATTATCTGTATATCCGCAACCCGAACCGTTCCTCCAGCGAACTGAAGGCGGAAGTCGGCGACATCGTGCTGTCGAAGGAAGGCTGCTTCGTCGGCGTGGTCGTGAAAGTCTCCTCGGCCGACCTTGGGCAGACCTCCACGGCGCAGTGCTTCGTCTTCACCGGCGAGCCCGCGCTCGCGAAGGCGACGCAGCTCCGCCTCACGAAAGAGCCGTCCCAGACACTCTACTACGACTTCGTGGACAAGCACGAATCCCTGCGGAAAGTCACCGAACAGCTCGACAGGAAGAAATAACCGAACAAAAATACGTTTTTTCTCACCTCAAAAACACCAGGCGGCGCACCCCGGACACCAGCCGTTGCGCCGCCGATTCTTATTCCGTTTTCAGGAGCAAAATACAACCCGCCGGGCACACATGATCGACCTCCCGGCTTCCTCAGGACCGCATCACCATGCAGAAAATCTTCGAAACCATCGTCTCCATCCCCGCCATCTACCGCACGATCTTTCTCCTCGTCTGCTCGAACTGCTTCATGACGTTCGCCTGGTACGGACACCTGAAGAACATGGCGAGCAAGCCGTGGTGGATGGCCGCCATCGTCAGCTGGGGGATAGCTCTCTTCGAATATCTGCTGCAGGTGCCCGCGAACCGCATCGGCTACACCACGCTCACGCTCGCCCAGCTGAAGATCATGCAGGAAGTCATCACGCTCTCCGTCTTCGTGCCGTTCTCCGTGTTCTTCATGGGCGAGAAATTCCGCCTCGACTTCATCTGGGCCGCCCTCTGCCTCTGCGGCGCCGTCTTCTTCATCTTCCGCAAGTGACGGACGGTTCTGGAAGAACCGTTTGCGGAACCGGGTCATTTTTGAGGAGGAAACGGGGAAAAACGGGGAAAAACGGGAAAAAAACGGGGAAGATTTCCCTCTGTCCGTTTTTGAACCACCTTTGAGGTGAAGCGATCCATCATTCGGCGTAATGTGCGAGACCATCAACAAAAGGTTTGACACATGGTCAGCACGGGAAATCGAAGGAGGATCGCCCTCCAGGGGAATCTAAGACAGAAAAGAAAGAACGGTCAGTTCTACTATCGGCTTTATGTCTCCAAGGGCGTCCGCAAGGAATTCGCCCTGAAGACATCGGACCCCGACGAAGCTGTCAATAAGGCGTTCGACCTGGATTCGCTCTGGCTTGCGCCTACAGCCGAGGTCGCGTATGCTCAAATGAAAGCCATCCGGGGTCTCTCGAAAATTGCCCGGATGATTACGCTTGAGGACGGATGGGATATTTATAGGACTCACCCGGATCGTGCCACTCCGCACTCTCATAATGAACAGCGGGAATACCACACGACCTACTGGGATTTTGTCCGTGTGGCTTCCGAGGGGAAAACAGTCGACGGGACAAGGCGGATTCCCGTGATTTATATCAGCGACGTCACGCCGCAACTATGCGAAGAATACGCTGCCTACCTGAAATCTACCGGAATTGCGGTTGATACTCACAACCGGAAGATCAAACGCCTCCGCAAAATCTTCGAATGCCTCAGGGAGTATTACGAAGGAAAGAACCCCTTCCGGTCAAAATCTCTGAAACGAAACCCTCGCGAGGAAATCGGAATGGTCGTTCATCGACAGGCGTTCACGAAGGAACAGGAGGACCAGATATTGGCGGTCCTTTCCGATTCGAAACCGCGACACCAGATCCGGAACAGAGATGAAATCAGGATCATCTACACCATCGGCATGTTCACTGGTCAGCGCCTGAAGGACTGTGTGCTGCTCCAATGGCAGAACGTCGATATGAAAAACCGGCGCGTCTGGGTGAAGCAGTTCAAAACCGGGCAGGAGGTTACGATTCCCATTGCGGACAAACTGTACGAGGCCCTGCTTGAAGCGGAGAAATGGAGATGCGACCAGTACGTCACGCCCAAAATGGCGGCTGATTACAATCGACTGAATCAAAACGGAAAGAATATCGAAAACTGTCAGGTTGATCGGGCGATGTTGAGGCCGATTCGCTGGATCGGTCTGGAGCCGTCTGTTAAGGTTCCGGGCAGGAAGAAGAAAATGACCGTTTATGGATTTCATTCGCTCCGGCACAGCTTCGCGAGCTTCTGCGCTGAGGCTGGCGTCCCAAAGGCCGTCCTTCTGTCTATCCTCGGGACCAACTCCGAAATCGCCGATAAATACTACACGCACGTCAGCGAGGAGAGCCAACGGAAGGCGGTCGAAGTCATTGGCGACCGGAGCACGACATCTTCACAGGAGAAGATCGACCGGGTGTTGAATCTGCTGATGCCGGAGGGAAAAGAGCCGGACCAAACGGACAACAGTACGCTTCAACAGGTTCTGAAAATCTTGAAGGATGCGTGAAGAGGCACGTCGGACGTGCCGGACGCAAAACTCAACTTCTTCTGTTAAAAAATATATCATACTGCATATCAAAACATAAAAACAAAACGATATCCAGTATATATCTTTTTTCATATGCAATAAGTTTAGGAATCACGTCCGTTACGTCCGGATTAAATGTTTTTCCTGTTGTTTTCTCTTTTTTGACTTGCATCGTGCGTCTCAAACGTTGGCGCTAGCCATCGATTAAAACTCCCCCGCGAACAGCTCGCTTTCAATCCTGACGATCCTGTTCACGCGGATAGATTCGCCGCCGATCACGACCACACGGCTCGCCTGCGAGATCTTCTCGACCTTGCCCGTCTTGACACGATACTCGCCACCGTCTTTATGGGTGTCCGGCACGAAATACTCCACGGTCACGGCTGTGCCGGAGGTATGAGAGTATCAGGCGAAGATGCTGATGGGGGGAGTTGGAAGCACGGCTGGCGGGGGGGAAAAGGGGGAATGCCTTGCAACGCCGTAGCAGAGCGATCTGTTGCGGGGTTTTTCGTTTGGCGGGCTTGCATTTTGCGCGGGAGCGTGATATATTGTGGACGCGAAAAAAAGCTTATCCTGCACTTTTTCACACCGCAATCCGGCGTCGGGAGGTTTCTTTCCTCCGTTCTCTCCTGAATCCGAACTCAAAATAGACATAACATAAGCTCAAAAATATAAACACAACACGAAAGGATTCCAACCATGGCAAACATCAACGTCAAAAGTGGCGTGACCAGCACCGGACTCATCCTCACCACCGATTCCTTGTTCGTCTCCTCCGGCGGCACGGCGCTCCTTACCACTGCGTATTTCAGCGGTCATTGCACTGTCGAGTCCGGCGGAGTGGCAAACAACAACACGCTCAGCGCAGGCGCGAAGATGTGGATTCAGCTTGGCGGCATGGCGACCAGCACCACGGTTCTTTCCGGCGCCAGTTTTACAGTTTGGGAAGGCGCCATGGGAAATCAGATCGTGGAAAATGGCGGCTATGTCTTTATAGACAGCGGTGCATTTGCGCAATTCGTCCCGAACACTTTTTCGAATCTGGAACTCTCATCCGACTGCTCGGCTACCGCGCATTCCGGCACGAACGCGAACAACGTCGGTATCTTTGCCGGCGGCAGATTTGAGGCCTTCTCAGGCGGCATAGCGAATCAGGCAAAGGTCAGCGGCGGCAAGCTCGTTGTCCTGGCAAACGGCACGGCAAACAGCGCCGCGATCTACGACGGCGACCTTTATGTCTCGTCCGGCGGCACGGCAAACAGCACCACGGTCTACGGCGGCAAGTTTGATGTCTGGTCCGGTGGCGTGGCAAACGATGTGCTTCTCAGCGGCGGCTCTTTCTATGCAAATGGGGACTTGAAAAAACTCACGGTCCACTCCGGCGGCGTTGCCACCGTCGACGAGAAGGGCACGGTGAACAGCGCCACGATCAGCCACGGCGGCAGCTTGGAGTTAACGTCCGGCGGTACCGCGATTGATTTCCAGGTCCACTCCGGCGGCGAGCTTGATGTTTACAGCAGCGGGACTCTCACGCGGGGGACCGTGCTATCCGGCGGCACGGCCCTTCTCCGAGCGGGAACGATCTCCACGTCCGATTTTGTCATCAATGGCAATCTCTCGATATACCAGGGGGCCAAAGTCGACGGCATGCAAATCAAAAACGGCGCACAAGTCCTGCTTATATACGGCTCGCTCACAAACGCCGCGGTGACAGACGCGGAAGTCTTACTCAAAGACGTCGCGAGGCTTCAGAATACCACCGTCAGCTCGGGCGGCGTGCTGAACCAGGTAACGTCCGATGCACGGATCGAGGATGTCATCGTCAACGCGGGCGGCATCGTCACGGGCATCCTGCGGAATGCAGGGCTCACGTTCTCCGGCGGCACGCTCGACCTGAACATCGCGAAGGCTTCCGAGGACGACGACTCTCTCGTCGACAGCGCCTCGTTCGCTTCGATCAAGTCCGGCTCGTACTCCTGCACGCTTACGGTCGCAGACGAGCAGATGGACGGCACGTACAAGCTCATCAATGGCGCGACCGGATTCAACAAGACCCTCACGGTGAAGGACTCCGCCGGGACCGAGCTCGGCACGCTCACGGTCGACGGCGGAGAAATGGACATCGGCGGCGTGAAATACACGCTCGCGCTGGACGATTCCGTGCTCTCCGTCAAGGTCGGCGACGGCGGCGGCGCGCCCGACCTGACCGGCGACCTCACCAGCGAATTCCATCTGACCTCCGGCATGTACGGCAGCAGCGTCAACGTCATCGGAGGGGGAGAGCTTTACGTCGAAAACGGCGGATCCGCCACCGCCGTCATGATCGACGAGACGGGCGAAGTCGTCGTCTCCAGCGGCGGGCAGATGACCGGCGTCACGATCGATTATGAAAGCGAACTTTTTATCAATTACGGCGGCTCGGTGACGGAAATCGAAGTCAACCACGGCGGCTGGCTCTACGTCAACCCCGGGGGCGTCGCGAAGCAGATCACCGAAAACGGCGGCTATGTGTACGGCGAAGCCGATAACGACCCCAACGTCACGTTCGTCAGCCACACCATCTCCGGCCTCGTCCTGAGCCAATGGGAAGGCGCCACGGTCCACTCCGGCACGACTGCCTTCAACACCGTCCTCAACGACGGCAACCTGGAAGTTTTCAAAGGCGGCTCCGCGGTCAATACCGAGGTCAATCTCGGCGGTGTCCTCTGGGTCAGCAGCGGCGGCACGGCCACCGGCATCGTGGAAAATGGCGGCGCGGTCTGGGTCAGCGGCGGGCACATGGAGTATGTCGAAAACACCTTCACCGGCCTTGAACTGAGCGCCACCGCCACGGTGCATTCCCGGACGACCGCCGCGAGCACCACCATCGTATCCGGGGGCGCGATGGACGTCTACGACGGTACGGCGAACGACACCGTCGTGAACAGCAGAGGCATCCTCTTCGTCTCCAAAGGCACGGCGGCCGGCGTGACCGTCAACAAAGGCGGAAGCATGACCATCTATGGCGGCGCCGTTACCGGCATTGTGGAAAACGGCGGCAATATCTGGTTCGCCAGCAGCGCCACCGTCGAGTTCGTCGAAAACACGTTCTCCGGCGCCGTCCTGGACGTGGAGGATTCCGCCACGGTGCACTCCATGACGAAAGCCGTCGACCCCGTGGTCAATCCGGGCGGCATCCTGACGGTTTACAGCGGCGGCACGGCCACCGGCATCGTGGAAAACGGCGGATACGTCGTGGGTTACGGTTCCGTGACCATGAGCTTCGTCGAAAACACGTTCTCCGGCCTCGTCCTGGATTATGCCAGCAACAAATACTACGCCACGGTGCACTCCGTGACGACCGCGATCGACACGACCGTCGGTTCCAACTGCATCTTCTACGTCTCCGGCGGCGTCGCCAGCAATACCTCCGTCGACTCGGCGGGCAGGCTCCGCGTTTCCAGCGGCGGCCGCGCGATCGGCGTGACGGTCGGCTCCGGCGGCAACGTCGAGATCGGAAGCGGCGGCAAGCTCGCGGGGCGGATCACCATCGCGGACGGCGCTGTCGTCTCCGCACGCGAAGGTTCGGTCATCGACTTCGACCTGCGCCTGACCAAGGAGGGCGCGGACGCGCTCGTGAGCGACATTTCCCTGATCACGGGCGGAGTGAAATACACGCTCACGGTCGACGGTACGCAGACCAACGGCACGTACAATCTGGCGAACAACGCGGCGGGATTCGACGAGGCCATCACGATCCGGAGCGCCGCCGGCGAAGATTACGGGGCCATCTCCTGCGGCAACACCCTGAACATCGACGGCGTGGACTACACGCTGAACAACTTCGCCGGGTATCTGACCCTTTCCATCGACGGCGCGACGGCGTGTCCGACGTGATGTTTGTCTGGACCGGCGAACACGGCGAAGGCAACTACCAGCAGGGCTACTGGCTGAACGGTACGGCAACCTGGCAGTCCGCCGGAAGCAATCATCCAGCCGAATGGGAAAACCTCGGCTGCTACGACATGACGGGCGACGGCAAAGCGGATTCCGTACTCGTCGGCAACGTGGTGGTGAACGATGTGAAGGGCGCTTACATCGGTTACTACGCCGATGCGATCGACAACCCGGACGGCAGCACATGGGTGAACATCGGTTACCTCACGAACTTCGACGATATCGCGTGGAAAAACAAGGTTGGCAACCTGACCGGAGGTTCCGCCAATTCGATCGTGTGGTATGCACCGGAGCTCTACGCGCTCGGCGCGTGGACCGACGGCACGGACAGTTGGGTCACGCTCGGTAACAGCTTCGGCGGCGACGACTGGACACTTGTCGGCTGCGGCGATTTCGACGGCGACGGCAAGGACTCCGTGGTGATGTCCGGCCTCAACGGTCAGTACTTCTACGCCGTCGGCATCGACGAATCGCCCGTGTCCCTCGGCAGCGCCAACTGGTCGGGCTGGGAAGTCCGCGCCATCGGCGACTTCCTTGGTGATGGCAAGGATGACATGGTGCTGTTCCACAAGGAAACAGGCGCAATGGTCATGTGTGCCGACGGCAACATCGACAGCTACGTGTCCATCGGTCAGCTCGACGCGGGCGACTGGTTCGTGGTCGGTGCTGGCGATTACAACGGCGACAAGAAGGACGACCTGCTTGTGCGCCAGTATACCACCGGCATGCTGGGGTATTACAGCGCGGGCGACACCGCGCAGTGGGTCGAACTCGGCCGCGGCGTTGACATGAACTGGACCGTCATTGCGTAATACCGCCTTTTTCTCTAACAACCGTCAAATTGCTTTAGCTAATAAACAAAGAAAAAAACAATAACCTTTTTACTATTTGAAAAAAAGCCGAAACGTGCTATATTATCCGGCGTTACGATAATCATATCGCGCGGAATGGTCCGAAATCCCGGAAAGTTGTGCGGAAATCCACCTGACAACGTCAGCTTGTCCGGGACAGAAACATCAAACATCCGGAGGTACGACAATGCCGAACCAGACAATCTACGTGGATCCGTCCTACACCGCTGCCATCACAGGGAAAACACATGCAACGACCGGGGAAGTGCTGAACTACGGCGTCAATGCGTTCGCCGTCCTGAACGAAGCGGTCCCCGCGCTTCACTCCGGCGACAGTCTTTATATCAACGGCCTCACCTCGGACATTTCGGTCGCGGTTCCGGTCAGCCTGCATCTGACGGATTCGACGGCTCCGGTCCTCGCGGTCGGCCCGGTCGCGGCGGAGACGACGGCGTCCGGCGCGCTCGACATCGCGATCCTGGGCAGCACGATCGCCGCCGGGACGAGTTATCTGGCGGGCAAGCTGGGCACGCTCGACGGCAGCGTGTCCGTGCTGATCGAGGGATCGGTCCTCGGAGACGCCACGTACACCGGCAGGCCCACGCCGCAGTTCATCCTGGCCGAATCCTGCACCTTCGGAAGCAAGACTGGAAGCATCGCAGTGACGATTCGGAACTCCGCGATCGACGAAGACATCAGCCTGATCCACGATTCCGTGATCGGAACCAAGGCGAAACCCGCCTCGATCACCCTGACGCTGGACCATGTCGTCGCATCGAACGATAAATGGTTCTGGATCTCGAACAGCAAAGAGCCGGAATCGTCCTACGCGGACGTCACGTTCAACGTTGTCGATTCCCGGCTGGGGAACAACGGGACGATGGGGTTCGCCGTACACCACGATTCCGGGGACGGCGACGCGCTCCTCGGGAACGTGACATACAATCTCAGCGGCACGTATTTCAGCGGCAACCTGTATCCGGTCTCCACCGTGAGGTATAAGAAGCCGTCGGTCAACACCGGCGTCTTCACGCTCAACGTGACCGGCGGCTCCAGCCACGTCGAATCCATCGGCGGGTTCGACGTGATCAACATCGCGGCGGGCGCGTCGCTTTCGGCCATGTCGCTTGCCGGAACCGGGACGGTCTATGTGTCCGGCGCGCTGCGTGCTCCGGTCATCGGGGCGAACGAACTGCATCTTCTGAGCGGCGGCACGATCTCCGGTCCGGTCGATCTCTCCGGCGCAAGCGTCTTCGCGGAATCGGGCAGCATGGTCGTGTTCGACATCGCCGGCGTGGAAGCCGACGGCGACGCGCTGTTCCGGGACCTCTCTGTCTTCGAAAACATACCCGATTTCACGCTTTCGGTGTCCTGCTTTCAGGAGGAGGGCTCGTACATGCTCGCGGAGGGCGCATCCGGGTTCGACAAGACGATCACGGTGATGAATTTCCTCGACGGCAGCACGCTCGGCACGATCTCCGTGGGTGAGACGCTCGAATTATTCGGCCAGACCTGGACGCTGGACCTTTCCGACGAATACCTGTATCTCGAAATCTGGGGCGAACCGACCGGATCCGCGAGCGGCATGACCGTGGACGCGGGTCGGAGCATCTTCGTCACCAGCGGGCAGGCCGTCGACGGCGCGACCGTCAGGCGCGGCGGCATGCTGGAGATCGGCGAAGAAGCCTCGGCGACCGAGATCGAGATCGACTTCGGCGGCACGGCACGGCTCGGCTGGGGCGGCTTCGCGAGCGGCGTCGAGGTCAATTCCCTGGGCACGCTCATCGTCAACGGCGGGGCATCAGCGACCGACGTCCTCGAAAACGGCGGATACGTGGACGTTCTCGGCTGGGGCGGGGACAACGTCGAATTCCGGTCCAACACGCTCTCCGGCATGTATCTTTCCAGAGGGTCCGCCACGATCCACTCCAACACCGCGGCGACCGACGTCGCGCTCAGCTTTAACGGCGAACTCCATATTTTCAGCGGCGGCACGGCGGACGACATCCGCGTCTCCGAGGGCGGCAGCCTCGTCCTCTCCGACGGCGGCATGGCGGAGAAGACCGAGATCAAAAGCGGCGGCAAAGTCGCGATCCTCGGCGGCACGGCGGGCGATCTCCGGATCGACCGCGGCGGCAGTCTCGGGATCGGCTACAGCGGATCGGCGTCGAAGGTCTATATCTCCGCGGGCGGCAGCGTCACGGTCTCCGGCGGCGGCCTGCTGGAGGGCGTCGAGATCGCCATGGACGGCAAGCTGACGATCTCCAGCGGCGGCACAGCGATCCTGGACTTCAACCCGTGGAAGCGGAATTATACCGCGGAAAAGGACGCCGTCGTCTCGTTCTACGACCGCGAGGCGAACGTGTACTACGGCGGCACGAAGGACGGGATCCTCGATAAAGCCGACTCCATGAGCTCCATGACCGTCACATCGGGGACCAGCCTCCTCGTCTACTCCGGCGGCCGGGCCGACCATATCGAGGTCGTCAAGCACGGATTGCTTCAGGTTTCCGAAGGCGGCGCGGTGCAGGACATCGTGGTCTCCGCCGGCGGCACGGCCACGATCAAGAGCGGCGGCACGGCGGTGCGGATCACCGAAAACGGCGGCGCCGTCGGAGTCGAGGAAGGTGCGAACGTGACGTTCGTGCCGGTCACGCTCAGCGGACTGGTGATAACCGGAGGCGTCATCACGGTGCATTCCGGCACGTCCGTGATCGGCCTTACCGGGTACAACTATTCGTTCGCTCAGCTCGACCTCCTCCGCGGCGGGTATGTGAAGGACGTCGATCTCTTCGGCTGGACCGTGATCGCGGCCGGCGGCGTGCTGGAAAATATCTCCGTCCGGAACACGCCCATTTATGTGAGCAGCGGGGCGAAGACGTACGACGTGTCCCTCGGGCGCAGCGGCTACATGTGCGTCTCCAGCGGCGGCCTCGTGTCCGGCGTCGCCATCGTCAGCGGCGAGCTGTATGTTCAGAGCGGCGCCACGGCGACGGACATCGACTGGATGCCCGGCCAGGGCAAATGCACGGTCGAGTCGGGGGCCGTCGTCCGGTACACCAATGAAATCTCCGAGGTCTATTACGGTTCGAAGAACGAAATCCTCTCCCATGCCCGTGTCATGGCGGGGAAGGATGTCGGCTGGGAGACCTCCATGTACGTGATGTCCGGCGGCACCGCGGTCGGCAACACGGTCAGCGCGGGCCAGCTCTACGTCTCCGACGGCGGCATCGTGAAAAGCACAACGCTCTGCCATGGGGGCTCCGGCATCGTCAACCGGGGCGGCGTCATGGCCGACACCGTCATCGATCTGGGCGGCGTCATGGCCGTCAGCAGGGGCGGCGTCGCAAGCGGCGTCAAGCTTCAGAGCGGCAATCTCGACGTTTACGACGGCGGCGTGGTCCGGGACCTGGATGTGGAAGACGGCCTCTGGTTCCATGTCTCCAGCGGCGGCACCGTCACGGGCCGGATTCGGTTCGCAGGCCATCCGGGCGGATTCTTCTGGGGAGCCACGCTCGATTTCGACCTGACGCGGACCGCGCCCGACGACGAACCCCTCGTGAACACCATCGGATTCTACGAGAACGATCATCCTGATTACTCGCTCACGATCTCCTCGGCGCTGCAGAACGGCAAATACATCCTCGCGGGCGACGCTTCCACGTTCAACAAGACGATCACCGTCCGGGACTCGTCCGGTTTCGAGCACGGCACGATCTCGCTCGGCGCGACCGAAACGTTCCTGGGGGCGGACTACACGCTGTCCCTCGACGGCGAAACGCTGGTCGTGACGATCTCCGGCGACGGCGAGCGGCCGGACACGGTCGCGCCGATCGTCTTCGACGTCGGGGTGGACAACATTATGCCGACCGACCGGGACGTCACGGTCACGGCGGAGTTTTATGACGACGTGAAGCTGGCGTCCACGCTCTACCGGATCGGGGAAACGGGCGAATGGCAGGACTACACCGGCGGACTGGTCTTCGCCGAAAACGCGACGGTCTACTTCAAGGCCGTCGACACCGCGGGGAACGAGTCCGAGATCGTCGGCTATGAGATCACGAACATCGACAAGGACGCCCCCGACGTCGTCAGCGGGCTCACCGTGAAAAACGATTCCAAGGCGGTTTTCGCGAGCAAGACATATCTGGACACCACGCTCGGATTCAACGGCTGGCTGTACGTCTCCGGCGGCGGCACGGCGTCCGGCACGAACGTCAAGGGCATGGGGAAACTCTATGTCTCCAGCGGCGGCACCGCGATGATGACCACGATCCGGGACGGCGGCCTGGTCCTGCTCGAATCCGGTGCGTCGGGATCCGGCGCAAACATCAACTTCGGAGGAAGGCTCGTTCTTTCGCCCGGCGCGTCGTATGACAACGTGAACATCAGCCCGGACGGTTCCATGACGCTCAGCGCGGGCGCAAGCGCGAAGAATGTCACCGTAGCGTCCGGCGGGTGTCTCTTCGTTTTCGACGACGCGCAGATCGACAGCCTTACGGTCGATTTCGGCGCCATCATCAATATCGCGAATCCCGCCGTCGTCACGAACCTCTTCGAAAACGGCGGATACGTGAACACCACCTGGAAAAACATCTCCTTCGCGCCGAACACGTTCAGCGGGATCACAATAAGCGGAGGTTCCGCCACGATCCACTCCGGGACCACCGCGCTCGACACCACGCTCGGCGAAATGGGGGCCTTTTATGTCTACGACGGCGGCAGGATCAGCGGCACGACCTTCAACAACGGCGCGTTCGCGCACATCTCCAGCGGAGCCGTCGCGGACGGCGTCACGCTCAACAGCGGCGGCATGATCTACGTCTCCAGCGGCGGCACCGCCCTGAACATCCTCGAAAACTGCGGCGGCGTGGTCGCCGAGGAGGGCGCGGTCCTGAGCTTCATCCCGAACACGATCAGCGGATATACCGCGACCGTGGTGTCCATGACGCTCCACTCCGGGTCGATCCTGTACGACCTTACCGCCGAAGTCTTCGGAAACGTTTTCGTCTACGACGGCGGACGGGTGGAACGCGCCCGGCTCAACCAGGGGCACCTGTACATTCAGTCCGGGGGAACGGCGACGAACATCGTGGTCAACAACAAGGACCTCCTCATCGTTTCCAGCGGCGGCGTCGCCACCGACATCCTCGTGACGCAGGCCGACGACGCCAACTATGCCGCGGTCAGCATTCAAGTCAACGGCGGCACTGCCTCCAATACCACGCTTCGCGGCAAGTTCTCCGACGTGCTCGCCTCGGCGAAAGTGCAGAATAACGGACAGATGATCGATACTCTGGTCCAGTACCGCGGGTTCCTGCTCCTCTCCAGCGGCGGCATCGCCCGCGACACCGTCGTCAGCTCCGGCGGCCGCATGTACGTCTACAGCGGCGGCACGGCAAGCAATACCACGGTCAGCTCCGGCGGCACGATGTATGCCGCGGGCAGCGCCAGAGTCACAGGACGGATGACGTTCAGCGAGGACGCGGTCGTTGACATCGACGGCGCGGTCTTCGACTTCGATATTTCCGAGCTCGCGCCGAAACCGAATGCGATCGTCAACAACCTCTCGGTCGTCACGGGCCTGCCCCAATACGTGATCACCGTCGGCGACGGCCAGACGAACGGCACGTACACGCTCGCGAAGGGCGCGAAAGAATTCTCCGGCACGATCACGGTCCGGAACACGCACGACAGGAGGCTCGGCACGCTCGAGGTCGGCGGTGTGCTCACCGTCGGCACAGCGACCTACACGCTGAACAAAAAGGACGGCGAGCTGACGCTGACCGTGTCCGGAAGCTTCGATCCGGGCCCTGACGCGGTCCCGCCGACCGTCACGAACATCCGGGCGAACACCACGGACCCGACCCACTGGGACGTCGTGGTCACCGCGGATTTCGAGGACGACGTCGAGGTGGTCTCCAAGTGGTACCGCATCGGCGAGGACGGCGAATGGAAGGTCTATGTGAACGGCGCGACCGTTTCGCAGAACGACACCGTCTATTTCAAGGCGGTCGACTTCGGAAACAACGAATCCGAGATCGCAAGCTACGAAGTCAAGAACATCGACAAGATCGATCCGGCCCCGCCGACGGCCTACGCCGACATCACGGAACCCACGACCGGCGAAGTGCGGGTCACCGCGGAGTTCAGCGAGGACTCCGTGGTCCGGGAATACATGATCAGCTACGCCTCCTACGCGGTCTGGCTGCCCTACGACGGGGCCGTCGTGATGGAGCTGAATGGAGAAGTGACGTTCCGCGCCGTCGACGCGGCGGGCAACAGCTCCTTCCTGATCTTCAAGGTCAATAACATCGACCATACCGCTCCGGTGCCCCCGCTCGTATACGCGGACACTACCTCGCCCACAAACGGCCCGGTGTTCGTGACGGCCGACTTCAGCGAGGATTCGGTCTTCGGGGAATATTCGTTCGACCGCGAGACCTGGCACGAATACACCGCCCCCGTCGAGTTCACCGAAAACGGCACGGTCTGGTTCCGCTGCACCGATGAGGTCGGCAACGTTTCTACCGCCACGTATTATTACGTGAACAACATCGACAAGGCCGCGCCGGAGAAGCCGACCGCCTCCGCCGACATCACCGCGCTCACGAACAAAGATGTGACCGTGACGGCGGTCTTCAGCAACGATACCGCGGTGAAGGAATACAGCTTCGACGGCGAGACCTGGCTGAAGTACACGGACGGCGTCGTGATGACGAAAAACGGCACGGTCCAGTTCCGCGCCGCGGACGCCGCGGGCAATTATTCCGAGGTCGTCAGATTCGCGGTCGAAAACATCGACAAGACCGTGCCCGAAAAGCCGACGGCCTCCGCTGACGTCACGGAGCTCACAAACGGCGACGTGGTCGTGACGGCGGTCTTCAGCGAGGACTCGGTCACGAAGGAATACTCGCTCGACGGCAAAAAATGGATCGCTTACCCGGACGGCGGCGTGGTGATGACCGGAAACGGGACCGTGAGATTCCGCGGCACGAACGCCGCGGGCACCGTTTCGGATGTCGTCAGCTTCGCGGTCAAAAACATCGACAAGGTCGCGCCGGTCAAACCGACGGCGTCCGCGGACATCACTGCTCTTACGAACAAGGACGTGACGGTGACGGCGGTCTTCAGCAAAGATTCCGTGAAGAAGGAATACACGCTGGACGGCGGCGCGACTTGGCAGGCCTACGACGACGTTGGCGTTATCATCATTATCATCAACGGCACGGTCGGGTTCCGAGGGACCGACGCGGCGGGCAACGTGTCCGAGGTGACCACGCTCACGGTCGACAATATCGACAAGGTCGCGCCGACTGCTCCGACCGGACTTTCCGCAGTCGTTGCGGACCGGACGGTCACTTTGAGCTGGGCCGCGAGCGCGGACGACCTCGCGGGGGTGAAAGAATATGTTTTGACGTATTCGCACGACGGAGAGGAATTCTCTACGACCACGGCTGAAACGAGCTTCATGCTGGAAAATGTGGACTTCGCGACGTGGCAGTGGAGCGTGTCGGCGGTCGATGCCGTCGGCAACGTGTCCGAAATCGCCGCGGGCGAGGCCTTTGTCGTGGATCAGGCCGCTCCGACAAAGAAGTTCGTCACGAAGAGCGACATCGACGGCAACGGCGTGTCCGACGTGATGTTTGTCTGGACCGGCGGCGTGTCCGACGTGATGTTTGTCTGGACCGGCGAACACGGCGAAGGCAACTACCAGCAGGGCTACTGGCTGAACGGTACGGCAACCTGGCAGTCCGCCAACGCCGCCCACCCGTCCGACTGGATCCCGCTCGGAGCCCATGACATGAACAACAACGGCAAAGCCGACTCGGTGATGTTCGGCAACGTCTACACCGAAACCAGCGGCAAGGGCGCCTACATCGGCTACTACCTCGATGCGGACGACAATTCCACGCCGGAACATCCCACCTGGCAGAACATCGGCTACCTGAACAACGAGGAAGACATTACATGGCAGAACTGCGTCGGCAACCTGAATGGAGAAAAGAACTCCATCGTCTGGTATGCGCCGGATCTGTACGCCGTCGGTATCTGGGTCGGACAGGATGAATATCCCGAATGGATCCATCTCAGCGCCAGCTTCGGCGGCCCCGACTGGAACCTGGTCGGCTGCGGCGACTTCGATGGCGACGGCAAGGATTCCGTGGTGATGAGCTACAACAACGGTCAGTTCTTCTACGCCGTCGACATCGACGGCACTACGAAGTCTCTCGGCAACTCCGACTGGAGAGGCTGGAATCTGCGCGCGATCGGCGATTTCTTGGGCGACGGCAGGGACGATATCGTCCTCTTCCACGAGCAGACCGGCTCGATGGTCCTGTGCGCGGACGGCAATCTCGACGACTACAAGTCCATCGGCCAGCTCGCCGCGGACGACTGGTTCGTGGTCGGCGCGGGCGATTACAACGGAGACCAGAAGGATGACCTCCTGGTCCGCCAGTATTCCACCGGCATGCTCGGCTACTACGTCTGCGCCGACCAGAGCCAGTGGGTCGAACTCGGCCGCGGCGTCGATATGCAGTGGACGGTCATCGCGTAATTAATCACCAAGGGTGAACTCACGTGTTATTTCTTGCTCGTGAGTTCACCTTGTCAAAAGCGTGAGGAGTTTCAATAAGGGGAGCCTCGCATGTTGGTAGCTTCGCGGACGTACCGGACGTGTTTTTTAAACTTATCACATCAAGAAAAGAGAAGAAAAAGACAAGACAATAACGCCAACAAGATAAGATGTTTCAAATCTGCGTCCGTTACGTCCGGCTAATACATGCAAACTATAAAAGCTAAAAACAATTAACTTCTATATTTGAAAGTAGCGGAGCTAAAACTGTTATTTTTGAACGTTGCGTCGTGCAAACAATTTTATATTTAAAGTATAAAAAAAGGGATAGATGTTTTTGTCATCTCATCCCCAAACGCTTTTCAGAGCATTTTCATCCTATTATTTAAATCATGACACTTTCCTATCATCGATTCTATTGCATCCTTATCCAGTTCATTCAAACTCATACGATCTGATTCTATACGTAGGCATTTTTCCAGTTCCAAATCCATAGCGTTGATAAAACTATCTCTGAGCGCATCAAAAGCGGTTTCGTTCATCCAAACTGCAATTCCATCCCGGATCTTCTCGGCGACAGCCTCGATCATCTCCGCGAATGGGCCAGTCTCGGTGGCCGGATTGAAGTAGCCAGCGAATACCTGCTGAGCTTCACTGGTATCACGCTTCCGAAACTCCCAGATCCAATTCTTCCAGCAGTCGATCTTTTTCACCGATACTGTCGCCTTCCCCGCCGCCTCATCGACGTTCACGAAGAAGCCGCTTTGCAGATCGGGTAACTCCAGCCGTTCAACTACGGTGCGGATCATGGTCTCGGCCTCTTCCGCAGGAAAGCACGGCTCGAATTTGATACCATCGTCCTTCAGCATCCGCAGCGAGTAATCCCGGAAAGCCTCGTGGACGAACTTTCGGATATTATTTCTCCGCTCACCGTTCCGACGCAGCGCCAATATGAAATCATCCATCGTGATTCCCTGGATGTCGTCCTTCATCTGCTTCACGAGCGCGGCCTTCTGCTCGGTGATGATTCGCTGGAGATTCCTGCTTGAAAACATCTTGCTGTCGAATGCGTGGTCGTGGCAGTAATGGAGCTCTCGCTTGTACTTTGTCGGATTGAAGTGTCCGTTCGTTACGAGCCTGATCTCATCCATAGCCGGATTGTCGCGGTCACGAGGAGTGTTCAGCAAATAATCCCGGAACTGCGACTTGAATCGGACGATTGCATCCAGGCGGTTCCGCGCTTCCTGCTGCTTCGCCTTAAGTCTCCCCTGGATTTCTGTAAGCCCGTCCAGCATGTTCTGAGCTTCGCGCAGTACGGCGTCGATGCAGTTGCGGCGCCGGATGGGACCGATATTTCGGATCAGGTCGTACCGGATGTTCTGCTCCAGGGAGCCGAACTGCGATTCCCGAAGCAGGCTCCATCTCAAGCCGTCCCCAAGCGAATCGTCGAAGATGGCGCTGTCGGCTTTACCGAGGTTGGCATAGACCTGCTTGAACGCTCGGCTGACCGTGTTGAACATCCGCGCCGCCTGCGTACGCTGTTTGGTGTTTTCTTCGGTGATCCGTTCCAGCGGGAGCCACGGCTTCGCGCACATTTCGTTCTGGATCAGCCACACGGGCGTATTGGGGCTTCGAGCATGGATGTCGTGCAGGATCTTCGTGGCGTTTCTGTTCAACGGAGCGACGCTGCTTTGCAGGAAGAGCAGGAGATCGCTGTTCTCGATAATCCAGGAATACCGCTCGGACGCGCTGGTCGTCCACTCCGAGATACCTGAGTCCAAACCAGGCGTATCCAGCAAGACGATTTCCGAGGACAACGGCGATTCGCTGTTGCGCGGCACCTTCACAACGACCATGACCGGCTCGCACGGAAGCATGTTCTGGTCGGCTTCCAGCACGGCCTTGCATAACGCGTTCTCCAAGTTCGCCGGAGTAAGCGGGTATTGGTGGCAAGTCGCACTTTTCACGTCAGCGCTCTTCTTGACCTTCCGCAAGCAGAGAAAGACCTCGTTCAGACTCGCCTTCGTCAGCCTTTTTTCGGGATTGTTCGGCAACCAGATTTCGATCTTCCCCTGCGGTTCCTGCGTACAGGTAATAAGCGCAGGGCGAAGCGTTGTATCGAAGCCAAAACCTGTGGGCGAGGCGTTTTTGTTGCGCGCGAGCAGATTGATGAGCGTAGATTTGCCCGATTTCAGCATGCCGATACCGGACACTACGAAGTATTCGGAACCGAAGGCCTCCAGTGAGTTCATCAGGCAGGCCGTCCAGTCTGCGATCTTTGCTGTATCCTCGTCCGCTAGCATCTGGAAGTCAGCGATCATGCTGATGCTCTGCTTCAGGGTGGAAAGTTCTTTGAGTTCGTTTTCGTTCAGGATGTTCATTTGATTTCTCCATTCGGTAATAAAAAAGTAGCCGGAGGGAAGGCTTAAACTCCTTCGACCTCCGGGATGCAGGGCTCTCTGACATGGCTGCATCAGGTTCATGTCAGCTTCTCTCCGCCCCGGATTCGTCTTGTTCCCCTCCTGGCGGATTTCACACGTTGGGAAGCGGATAGATGAGCGTGGTTCAGGCGAAGATCGCAGCTTCTCGTCCGTCCAGACCGAAGCCCCGATTCAGGGCAAGGTAGCTGTGGTCCATGCGCTGGGTCGGATACTTCTTCACGATTTCCGTAAACGCGTTCAGCAAACTCCAACGGGTCGGCTCCCTGAACTCGTCATGTGACGGTTGCTTGTA
>ONQZ01000056.1 GCA_900320095.1 uncultured Lentisphaerota bacterium | reverse complement strand
CGCACGCGAACGCGCCAGCCAGCGCGAGGCCGCCGCGGGCGGTTCCGGAGCGGTCACCGCTCCCGGCGCGGGCGGACGTCCCGGCGCGGGCGGCCCTCCGGCGGGCGGACGTCCCGGAGCCCCGAGAAACTGATCGCGAGGTCCCCTCCATGTCACAAGAACTCATCAAACTCGTCAACATCGGCAAGACGTATTTCCTCGGGGAGATCTCCGTGCCCGTCCTGAAGGGCATCTCGCTCGAGATCGGCAAAGGCGAATACGTCGCCCTCATGGGCGCGTCCGGTTCCGGGAAAAGCACCCTCATGAACATCCTCGGCTGTCTGGACCGCCAGACCGAAGGCGATTATTTCTTCGACGGCGAGGAAGTCGGGCGCATCTCCGGCGACCGCCGCGCGAAGATCCGCAACAAGAAGATCGGATTCGTGTTCCAGAGCTTCAACCTGCTCCCCCGTACCAGCGCGCTCGACAACGTCATCATGCCGCTGAACTACACGGCGCAGGGTCTCTCCTCCTCCGAAGCGCGCCGCCGCGGCATCGAGGCGCTGAAGCAGGTCGGACTCGGCGAACGAATCGACCACTTCCCGTCCCAGCTCTCCGGCGGCCAGCAGCAGCGCGTCGCCATCGCGCGCGCCCTCATCAACCGCCCGCCGGTCCTCTTCGCCGACGAACCCACAGGCAACCTCGACTCGAAGACCAGCGTCGAGGTGATGAACATGTTCTCCGAGCTCAACGCCTCCGGCATCACGGTCATCCTCGTGACGCACTCCACCGAGATCGCGGACTGCGCCAAGCGCACGATCATGCTGAAGGACGGGCGCATCGTGGACGACCCGAAACGCCACGCGGCGGAACCGAAGGAGGCCTGACCATGCGTATTGTTTCCACCGTTCTCACCTCCCTCAAATCCCTGCGCCGCAACCCCACGCGCACGCTCCTCACCACACTCGGCATCATCATCGGCATCGCCGCCGTCATCACCATGATGGAGATCGGCAACGGCTCCAAGAGCGCCATCCAGACCTCCCTCGAAAACATGGGCGCAAACTCGATCATGGTCATGCCCGGCAGCATGATGGGCCCCGGCGGAGCGCGCCAGGGCGCCGGCGCCGCCGTCTCGCTCGTCCCCGCCGACGCCGACGCCATCGGCGAATACTGCCCCAGCGTCGCGCTCTACTCGCCTGTCGTCCGCGGCGGCAACGTCCAGGTCATCTTCGGCAACGTGAACTGGGTGCCCAGCAACATGTTCGGCGTCGCGCCCGCCTACTTCGAGATCCGCAACTGGGACATCGAGGAAGGCCGCCTCTTCACCAACGAGGAAGTCGACACCAACGCCCGCGTCTGCGTCGTCGGCACCACCATCGTGAAGGAAGTCTTCAACGGCATGTCGCCCCTCGACTGCGAACTCCGCATCGGCGACGTCACCTTCACCGTCATCGGCGTCCTGAAGACCAAGGGCGCGAACATGATGGGCTCGGACGAGGACGACGTGGTCCTCACCCCGTGGACCACCATGCGCATGCGCGTCACCGGCCTCAAGACCGGGACCGCGTCCAACACCTCAAGCACCGTCTCGGATTCCCCCGGCGAACGCTTTGCCGTCAGCGGCCGCGCGCTCTATCCCGACCAGGACAACAGCATCACGAAGGACAAGCTGTTCTACAGCCGCTTCACCCAGCTGGACCAGATCATCGTCACCGCCTCCAACATCGAGAAGAATGAGCAAGCCGTGCAGGAAGTCTCCGACCTCCTCCGCAAGCGCCACAACCTCGGCATCGAACAGGACGACGACTTCACCGTCCGCAACTCCGCCGAATTCATGTCCATGCTGAACCAGACCTCCACGCTCATGACCAACCTGCTCCTCGGCGTCGCCCTCATCTCCCTCGTCGTCGGCGGCGTCGGCATCATGAACATCATGCTCGTGTCCGTCACGGAACGCACCCGCGAAATCGGTCTCCGCATGGCGGTCGGCGCGCGCTCCCGCGACATCCTCAGGCAGTTCCTCATCGAATCCGTCGTGCTCTGCATCTCCGGCGGCATCATGGGGATCCTGCTCGGACACGGCATGTCCCTCATGATCGCGACCGTCCTCGGCTGGCCCATCGAAGCCAGCCCCCAGGCGATCGTCGCGGCGGTCATCGTCTCCGCCACGGTCGGCATCCTCTTCGGGTTCTACCCCGCCTGGAAAGCCTCCCGGCTCGACCCGATCGAAGCCCTCCGCTACGAATAAATCTCCGGTTCCGCACCGGAATTTGGGAACGCCCGCGAAAGCCGAAAACTTCCGCGGGCGCTTCTTTTCTATCCCCTTCACATTCATCCATCTTCAAAAAACGGAATTTTATAATTTTCAAACATTTTTCAGCCTAAATACTTGACAATTCCGGTAAAGTCTGCTATTGTATGTTGGATAACACGCGCATATCACACAAACAAAGACCGCTCTGTTTCAACTGAAAATGACCAGCTCGATTCATCTGAAATTGTCCGGGATCCGGTTCCGCCGGACACTCCTGCTTTTCGGCATCTTGCTCTTCCTTCTGTCCGGGATGCTTTTCGGCGCCGACCACGGCGGCCACAAAGTCGTCCGGGTCCCTTACACCCATTTCGAACGACTGATGATGGTCGACGAGAACAACAGACCGTATTCCGGTTATGCGTTCGACTACATCCAGATGGTCGGGACCTATGCCGGATGGGATATTGAGTATGTCCCGTGCGACAGTTTTTCCGACTGCGTGAAAAAGCTTCTCGCGGGAGAGGTCGATCTCTTCTATGACATCAGCTACACGGAGGAACGCGCCAAAGTGATCCTGTACCCGGACGAGGCGATGGGCAACGAATACTACTACCTGTATGCCCTGGACAATAACACATCCGTCACGCCCGGCAATCATGCGTCCCTGAACGGAAAGACGGCCGGCGCCACGAAAGGGACGATCACGACCGACCTCCTGAAACAGTGGTGCAAAAAGAAGAATGTCGATCTCAGGATCGTCGAATACAATTCCATTCTGGAGAAGGAAGTCGACCTGCGTGCCGGGAAGATCGACCTCGATCTGGAAGTCAGCATGATGGTGAAGCGCGATCTCTCGGCGATCGAAAAGATCGGCACGTCCGCCTATTATCTGGTCGCAAACAAGGAAAGGCCGGATCTGATCGACGACATCAACTCCGCGCTGGACAAAGTGCTCGGCAACGACATCTTCTATCTCACGAGGCTGGAGGAGCGCTATTTTTCCGATACGGTCCTGAGCCACACCCTGACGGACGAGGAAAAGAACTGGATCGCGGATCACGAAGTGCTGCGCATCGGCTTTTTTGACAAGTATCTTCCTTTTTCCACGAAGGATGAAAACGGCGAACCGTCCGGCGCCGGCATCGAAGCGATGAGGGAGATCATCAAAGGATTGAATCTGAAAGACCTGATCGAAGTGGAATTCATCTGTTTCGACGACCAGGAAGAGGGATACCGGGCGGTCGAATCGGGGGAGATCGACCTGATGTTTCCCGCCTACATCAGCAATTCGGTCCGGCAGGATTACCGCATCATGGGCGGAAAGATCCTTGCGACGCTGACCAGCGATCTGGCGTTTCTGAACGACATCGGGGACGGCAAGGGCAAACGGATCGGCGTCAACAAGGGCAACATGATGCAGTATTACTACTCCAGGGATTCGCTCCCCGACTCGGAGATCGTGTTCTACGACGATATCCGGGGATGTCTCGACGGCCTGCTGAACGGGACGTCGGACGGGACTTTCCTGAACGGTCTCAGGTCCGAAGCCCTTCTGAAGCCCGGCAAATACCATTCTCTCCAGACCGTGCGCGCCAAGAACGGGTTTACCTTCCGCATGGCGTTCGCGAACGGCAACATCGGTCTCATGCTGCTGATGAACCGCGGACTCACGATGCTCGATCCCGATTTCATCAACAAGACATCGTATTCCTACGCGGGAAAGATCTACACGTATTCCGTGATGGATTTCCTCCGGGAACATATCAAGCTGGCGATCGTTCTGGTCGCGGTCCTGGCGGCACTGTCCACGAGGCTGGTCGGCGTCCGGATCAGCAACCACAAACTGGCGGCGGTCAACCGGAAACTGCAGGAACACTCGGAAACGATCGAACAGCAGAGGATGCAGCTCGAAAAGAAGCAGAATGAGCTCGAAGAGGCATTGCAGATGGCGCAGGCCGCCAACCGCGCGAAAACAACGTTCCTGAGCAACATGTCCCACGACATCCGCACCCCGATGAACGCGATCATCGGCTTCACGGGCCTCGCCGCCAGCCATATCGACGACAAGGAACGCGTTCAGGACTATCTGGCGACCATCGCGCGCTCCTCGGAGCACCTTCTCTCGCTCATCAACGACGTCCTGGACATGAGCCGCATCGAATCCGGCAAGATGACCCTGAACGAGAAAGTGGAGTCCCTGGCGGACATCCTGCATGTGCTCCGGGAGATCGTCCATGCGGACGTCCGGGCAAAACAGCTCAATTTCCACATCGACACGGTGGATGTCCGGAACGAGCTCGTGTACTGCGACAAACTGCACCTCAACCAGGTGCTGCTCAACCTGATCTCCAACGCCATCAAGTACACGCATCCGGGCGGGACCGTTTCGCTTCGGATCGTGCAGAAACCCGCCCGGAACGCCGGCTACGGCTCGTTCGAGTTCCACTGCAAAGACAACGGCATCGGCATGAGCGAGGAGTTCGCAAAAACGATCTTCGACCCGTTCACACGGGAAGAGACCACCACGGTTTCCGGCATCCAGGGGACCGGACTCGGGATGGCGATCACGAAGAACATCGTGGAGATGATGGGCGGCAGGATCTCCGTCACCTCGAAGAAGGGCGAAGGCTCCGAGTTCGTCGTTTCGGTCGATTTCAGGCTGGCCGACAAGAAAACGGCAGACACTGCGATTTCGGAGCTGAAAGGTTTGCGCGGCCTGGTCGTGGACGACGACGTCAACGCGTGCCAGAGCATCGCCGACATGCTCCGCAGCGCCGGAATGCGCAGCGAATGGTGCGTTTCCGGCAAGGAAGCCGTCATCCGCACGGAGGAATCCATGCGCCACAACGATCTTTTCAAAATCTATATCGTGGACTTGCAGATGCCGGATCTGAACGGGATCGAAACGGTCCGCCGCATCCGCAAGGTCGCCGGAAAAGACGCGGCGATCATCATCACGACCGCCTACGACTGGGCCGAGGTTGAGGACGAGGCGCGGGAGGCGGGCGTTACCGGATTCATCTCGAAACCGGTCTTCCCGTCCGACCTGCACAGGGTGCTCCTGCAGTTCTGCGGAAAAGCAAATCCCGTTCAGGAGGACAGGGAAGAACAGGCCGTCTCGCTGAAGGGCAAAAAGGTCCTGCTGGTCGACGACAACGAACTCAACCTCAAGATCGGCGTGCTTCAGCTTCAGCAGCAGGGCATGACCGTCGACACCGCCCTGAACGGGGAGTTTGCCGTTGCGAAGATCCGGGAAAACGGCGTCGGCGCTTACGATTTCGTCCTGATGGACGTCCAGATGCCGGTGATGAACGGATACGAAGCCACGTCCATCATCCGGAAGCTCCCGGGCGGAGACAAACTGAAGATCTTCGCATTCTCCGCCAACGCCTTCGAGGAAGACAGGGAAAAGTCCCTGAAGGCCGGCATGGACGGACACATCGCAAAGCCGCTGAAGATCGACGAGCTGATCGACGAGCTGAAACGCTTCGGCGTGTAACGGGCAAAAGAACGTCAGCAAAAAAGCCGGGTTCGGATTGGGGTCCGGATCCGGCTTCATCTATTGTGAAACAGCATTCTATCTCGTTTGAGATGAGGCTATTCTTCTTCAGGCTGGACACCCTCGGGGGCGGGGTCGATGAGCAAAGGCGTGTTCGCTTCGCCGCCGATGACCCCGGGCATTTGGAATTGATAATCCAGTGCGGCCTTTTGAAGCTCTTCTTCCGAACGTGCCTTAAAATCATGGAATGTGGAATCTTTGGGGTAAAGGATCAGGTAATGATTGGACCTGTCGAGCGCATACGAGAAATGACCGTTTGCCAGATCCTCGCGGACACAATGAAGCATGATATCCGTCCAAAGATCACTGAGTTCTTTCGGCAGCTCGACTTCGTGATATGGAATTTTGAGGACTCTTTCCGCATCCTGATAACGCTCGTTCAGCGCAAGCATTTTCGCATAAACGAACTGACCGAGCCCGTCGTCCTGGTTCATTTCCCAGGATTGTTTCGCATAGGAAAGAGCTTCCGCTTTCATCCCTTTCGCCAGATAGACCTCGGCGATGTTGGCGAAAACCACCCTTTGATCAGGATGCTTGCCAAGCAGCGCGAGGTAGCGGGAAAGCGCCAGATCCAGCATATCGTATGTAGAAAACCTGTTTGCCGCATGAAGTGCGAAGTCCGGATGATCCGTTTCCGCCGTTTCAAGCAGGGAAAGCGCTTCCTCATTCTTCTTCTGAAGGAACAATTCCTCCGACTGGAAGAACGGAGCCAGCGCTTTCAGCCTCGGCACAGTCGAGGCACTCAGACGTTCCGCCATCATAGACAGCTCCGGTCCGCGTTTATGATCGATGCAGAATCTGAAATAGCGATACAGGATACCGCGGTCCATTTCGGTATTGTCGACCAGGGCGGCGTATTCCTTTGCGGCTTCATCGACTTTTCCTGTTTGCTCCAAAGCGATTGCATGCAGCAAATCGAAGGCAATGGAACGCTTCTCATCTTTCATGGTATAGTACCGTTCGGCATATTCCAGACACTTTTCCGGATTGCCGTTGAAAAGCTCGAATTCGGCGGCCACCTGCAGAAGATACGGATCAAAAGAAAACACGTTCAGGTTTGCCTGAAGGATCGACCGTGTCAGCAATCCCCGTTTGTACAGGTCGGCAATGATGATACGCATCAGGAAAGGATCCGTATTGTCGGCGCCCGCAATGAGTTGAGCGAGTCTGGCAAGACGCCCCGGATTCTCGGCGAGCTCCGGATTCTCCTCAATTTTAGTCCACAGATAGTGACGGACCGCGGGACGGGCTCTCTCCTGCAGATCGTAGAACGGCGGGTTCAGCATGATTGCTTCAAGAGAACTGCATATTTTCTCCACGCTGTCGTGGTTGAGTGCAACCTGGAGATTGATCAGATTCGCGAGATCCGTCTGTGCGGCGGCGCCGACTTCCTGCATTTTTTTGGCGAGGTCCTCATTGTACTCCGCCCCCTGACTGAAATCGTATAACGCCTCAATATAGGAGACCAGTGTTCTGTACTTCCGGTCAAGAGAACGGAAGTGCTCGGCAAGAGGTTTCAGCTTCTCAGGCTGTGCGCCGTACACGCAGCTCTCCGCATAAAGAACGGCCAAAGAGATATGATCGATATCCGCCAGATAGGGTTCGGCGATCTCGATGACGGAATTGAATCTCAGGCGGGAAAAGAAGAAACTCGCCTGAAGAGGAATTCCGGCGAAACGGTTCATGGCAACCACCTGCTGCAACATCGTTTCTTTCTGTTCCAGAATATAATCCGGATCCTCGCCGGAAAAATCAAGGAAGACAAGATAAAACAGGATGGACTCCAACCGGACAAATGAATCGTCCGACTCAATGTTCCGGGTCAGGAAATCCAAGCACTCGTCAGGGGTAAAAGTGCTGTATGTTACAAGAAATTCCGCAAACCGGCTGAGATCGTCCTGCTGGAAAATCTCCGAATCCTCCTCAAGCATGAGTTCATAGAATGGCTCCACATCTTTGACTCGGTCTGTCATGACCGAGCAGATAAGGTACAGCATCTTGTCCCTCGGAGCAAGTTCTACGTTCAACTCAAGCTTGCGGGCCAGAGACGTATAAAGATGCGGGAAGTTGCGGGCATCCATCGCGCACTTGGTGTAAGCTGCCCAGTATTCAGGCTTGAGCGGATTCAGGGAGCAGGCACGATACCAGCAGTGCATCTCCTCGTCGGTATTGCCGAAATGCCGGTAGACCATTGCAAGGCGGACGAAATCCTCCTCGCTGTTGATATCCTGTTCAACATATTTTTTCAAAAGCTTTTCCGCATTCTTCCACTCCTCCGCGGCAAAAGCTTCTCTGGCCGACATCCGCAGATAGGTCCGGCGCATCGTGTTAGCACCGAAATACCCCAATGCGCCGAGACAGGCAAGAAGGACAACCAGTACAGTGATAAAAATCAGGATGATTTGGGTCTTTTTCATTTTTCAAGGTCGCATCGCGAAGCCGTCTTCCCGGTGCGCAGGTGCCAGTGTTTCAAAAAAAAACCCGGTCGGTTTTCCAACCGGGGCGAATATGGTCTTTCAAAAAAAACTCACCATAGAACGGTTCAAGCGGCAACAGCTTTTCTGCGGCGAATGTAAAGGAAACCAAGCGCAAAGAGGCCGGAAGCAAGGGCGATCGGAAGTCCGCCGGGGAGCGGAGCACCGAAAGTAGAGTCATATTCCGATGCTTTGGCATAAAAGCCGAACCGCATCTGCGTGCTTGATCCATCACTTTCATAAAGAGTAAGTTCAGCGATAGGCATGGCTTTCCTGGCGGCTTCCCAATTCCAGTTGTTTCGATACATCACCAATGCATCTACCGTACCGGAATCATATCTGCTGGTATTCTTGCCCTCAACAGGAGTGTACGAACTGGCAGATGCGGTCCCATTTGAAAGATAGACCTCCACCTCATCGCCGGCTTTGAACGTACCAAGCTCATATCCGTAACGGGTAGCCGGGTTATGCCACTGGCTGGCCTGATAGGAATCAATTACAACAGCGTTGCCTTCCACGGGCTTGTCGTGCAAAACATGATTCGGATCATTGACGTCGTAATACCCGTAACGGGTGATTCCCTGCTGCTGGATGGAATCAGTTTGATTGGAATCATAAATATTGTTAAGAAGGTCTACAATATAAAGCTTGCCGCTTCCTTCGGTAACTCTGATCTTATAATACTCCCAATCCGTACCTTGATGATACTGATTGATATAAGGCGTCGTAATAACTTCGTAATTGAAGGCGGCAAATGCCGTCGTGGCCGTAAAGGCAAGCGCAATTGCGAGAAGCGAAAGAATGTGTTTCATAGGTTCCTGTCTCTATTCTGTCCGGCTCTCCTGAAACCGGAAGTTGCGGGTTGAACCCCTTTTAGAAAAACCAGGGCTTAGATAGACTTATACATTAATATAGTGCGTTTCAATCGCATTTCAAGTCTTTTTCCGAAAAAAACAGTTTTTTTGACGTTTTTTCAACGCTTTGAACTCAAACGGAAAAGGAAGACCACAGATTCCTTTTGGGGCTCTCCTTTTTTCCTGCCGCCGCATACGGGCTCCGAAAAAAGAGAACGCCCGCAAAAGCCGGAACCTCCGCGGGCGGTTTTGAACGGGGAAGCGATTGACGCGCCACCATTTTAATGCAGGGAGCGATCACATCTGCGGCAGCGTGGCGAAACTCTTTTCAAGTTCGAGGTCGGTCGGGATGTAGTCGCCCATCTCGCCGTCGTTGAACTTCTGGTACGCGACCATGTCGAAATACCCGGTGCCGGTCAGGCCGAACACGATGGTCTTCGCCTCGCCGGTTTCGCGGCATTTCTCCGCCTCGTCGATGGCGGCGCGGATCGCGTGGCTGCTCTCCGGCGCGGGCAGGATGCCCTCGGTGCGCGCAAACGTCTTCGCGGCGGCGAACACGGAGGTCTGCTCCACGGAAACGGCTTCCATGAGGCCGTCGTGGTACAGCTGGGACAGGATCGAGCTCATGCCGTGGTAGCGCAGGCCGCCCGCGTGGTTGGCGGACGGGATGAAGCCGCAGCCGAGCGTGTACATCTTCGCGAGCGGGCAGATCCGGCCGGTGTCGCAGAAATCGTACGCGAACTTGCCGCGCGTGAGGCTCGGGCAGGACGCCGGTTCGACCGCGATGATGCGGTAGTCCGCCTCGCCGCGGAGCTTTTCGCCCATGAACGGCGAGATCAGGCCGCCGAGGTTGGAGCCGCCGCCCGCGCAGCCGATGATGATGTCCGGCTTGACGCCGTACTTGCGGAGCGCAGTCTGCGTTTCCAGGCCGATGATGCTCTGGTGGAGCAGGACCTGCGAAAGCACGGAGCCGAGCACATAGCGGTAGCCTTCGTGCGTGACCGCCGCTTCCACGGCCTCGGAGATCGCGCAGCCGAGGCTGCCCGTGGTGCCGGGGAACATCTTCAGGATATGGCGGCCCGCCTCGGTCGTGTCCGAGGGCGACGGCGTGACGTCCGCGCCGTAGGTGCGCATGACTTCGCGGCGGAACGGCTTCTGTTCATAGGAGCATTTCACCATGTAGACGTGGCAGTCGAGCCCGAAGAACGCGCACGCCATGGAGAGCGCTGTGCCCCACTGCCCCGCCCCGGTCTCGGTCGTGACGCCTTTCAGTCCCTGCTTCTTCGCGTAATATGCCTGCGCGATAGCGGAATTCAGCTTGTGGCTGCCGGACGTGTTGTTGCCCTCGAACTTATAGTAAATCTTCGCGGGCGTGTTCAGCGCCTTTTCCAGAAAGTACGCGCGCACCAGCGGCGAAGGGCGGTACATCTTGTAGAAATCGAACACTTCATCCGGGATCGGGATCAGCGGCGTGGTGTCGTCGAGTTCCTGTTTCACGAGCTCGTCGCAGAACACGTGTCCGAGCTCCTCGGCGGTCACGGGCTGTTTCGTCGCCGGGTTCAGCAGCGGCGTCGGCTTGTTCTTCATGTCGGCGCGGACGTTGTACCACGCCTTCGGGAGCTCATCCTCGGAGAGATAGATCTTGTACGGGATGTGGTCGCAGTTCGGCTTGACGGCGTTTCCGGCGGTGTTTGCGGTTTCGTGTTCCATAGTTCCTGCTCCTGATTTTGACAGCCGTGTTTCTGTTTTCCGGGCTGCCGCGGGTTAAAAAAAGAAGCGGACCAAACGCTCTGTTCGATCCGCCTTGACCTTCGGTTGTGTTATGAAAAATCGACGTAAAAGACCCGGTCCGGACGGATTCACCGTCTGCACCAGCGCCAGTCGAAGAAGTTGATGTACGCATTCTTTTTCATAATGAAACTACTATAGCACCTTTTTTCTCGCTTGTCAAGCATTTTTCCGCAAAAAACCACCACGATGCCCGAAAAACAGGTTGACTTTTTCCCTATGTGTGATACATTGAGACAAAGAAATCAAACAAAACGGAGCGACACCATGAAATTATGCATGATCGGCATGAGGGGGCATTCCTGCTATGTCTTCGAGAGCCTGAACGAAATACCCGGGATCGAGCTCGCCGCCGTTTCCCCCGGATGCCCGGAGGATTCGCCCGCGCCCCTGCTCGAAAACGCCACGAAATGCGGTTTTTCGCCTCGCGTCCATGACGACTGGCGCGAGATGCTGGACGCGGAGGAACCGGACATCGTCTGCATCGACGGCAAGTACGATCTACACGCGGAGATGTGCGTGGAGGCCGCCCGCCGCAATATCCATATCTTCTGCGAAAAACCGATCGCGCTCACGCTCGAATCGCTCGACGCCATCGAAAACGCCCTCAAGACCAGCTCGAGCAGGCTCGTCTCCATGGTCGGACTCCGCTACGATCCCGCCATGTACCACGCACACCGCCTCGTCACGGACGGCGCGATCGGCAAGGTCAAGCTCATCTACGCCCAGAAATCCTACCGCCTCGGCACGCGGCCCGATTTCTACAAAAAACGCGAGACCTACGGCGGGACCATCCCGTGGGTCGGCAGCCACGCGCTCGACTGGATCATGTGGTTCGCGGACAGCGGATTCGCCTCCGTCGCCGCCACGCAGACCAGCGAGGACAATTTCGGCAACGGCTCCATGGAGATCGCCGCGCAGGCGATCTTCACGATGAAGTCCGGCGCGCTCGCCGAGGCAAGCATCGAATACCTCCGCCCCGCCGCCGCCCCGTCCCACGGCGACGACCGCGTCCGCGTCGCCGGGACCTCCGGCGTGATCGAGGTGCGCGACGAGCACATCATCCTCATCGACGCCGCCGGACAGCGCACCATCGAACCCGACGCGCCCGACCGGAAGATCTTCTCCGATTTCGTCTTCGGGCTTGAGGGCCGCCGGGAATGCCTCGTGGACACGCGGCAGTCGCTCGACCTGACCCATGCGTGCCTGCTGACGCGCCAGGCCGCGGACGACGGCACGATCATCCGTTTCTGAACTCAAATCAACATAACACATACAAGGAGCTTTCCCATGTCCCTTCCGAAAGTCGCCGTCGTCGGCGCCCGCGGTTTCGCCAGCATGTACATCCGCCATTACATCCGCCTGCAGGACACGGGCAGGATCGACTGGGCCGCCGCCGTGGTCCGTTCCCCGGATAAAGCCCCGGACGAAGTCGCCCTCCTCAAACAGCGCGGCGTCCGCATCTTCCCGGACACCAGGTCCATGTACGACGCAGTCCCCGACCTCGCGCTCATCGGCCTCCCGGTCGGCATTGAGTTCCATGAGCCCATGACCCGCGAGGCACTCGAACACGGCGTGAACGTGCTTGTGGAAAAACCCGTCTCCACGACCACGGCATCCGTCGACCGCATGATCGCCGCCGCGCACGCGCACCCGGACCTCTCCGTCACGGTCGGATTCCAGCACATGGCGGACCGCAACATCCGCCGCATCAAGGAAACGATCCTCTCCGGCAGGCTCGGCAAGCTCGAATCCATCCGGTTCCACGGATTCTGGCCGCGCGGCGACGCCTACTACGGGCGCAACAACTGGGCGGGAAAGATCGCCTCGCCCGCGACCGGCGCGCTCATCCTCGACTCCCCGGCGAACAACGCCTTCGCGCACTACCTGAACATCGCGCTGTTCCTCGCGGCGGACAAGCTCGAAGCCACGGCGGAACCCGTCATCACCGCCGCCCGGCTCCTCCGCGCCAGACGCACCATTGAGACGTTCGACACCTGCGCGATCGACTTCAACGCGGGCGGCATCCCCGTCTCGGCGTTCCTCACGCACACCTGCCAGGACACTACCGAGCCGCACATCGTCGTGCAGTGTTCGGCGGGACGAGCCGACTGGGAGCTGAACGGCGACTGGTCGATGCACGACGCGGACGGCGGCGAGATCGCGGGCGGTCCCGCGGGCGACTGCTACGGCACGATGTTCGACGACGTGGTCGCGAAGCTCGCCGACCGTTCGGTCTTCACCTGTTCGCTCGAAATGGCGCGCAATCACGCCGCGCTCATCGAATCGCTCTACCGCGATTATCAGGTCGAGGAGATCCCGGAAAACCTCATCCACCGCCGCGAATCCGACGGCCAGCTGTACGTGGACGGTCTGCTCGACTACGGCAGAGAATGTTCCGCACACGGCGTCGCCAACGCCGGACCGTTCCCCTGCTGAGGCGGCAAAACAAGCTTATCCTCACCCCCCTGCCCCGTTTCGAGGGCGTGAAAAAGCCGTGCACCGTTTTGAGCGATGCACGGCCAATTTGTCTTTTTTGCTCAAACGAAGCTGAGAGCACTGCTGCAGTGGAGGAATTCTCCTCCCGTGCTCAAGCGAAGCTGAGAGCACTGCTGCAGCGGAGGACTTGTCCTCCCTTACTTCAGCGGTTCCTTGATGGCTTCCTTGGTCTGGGTCACGGGCTTGATCGTGCCGTCTTCGTTGAAGAAGAGTTCATCGACGCAGACGGAGCGGCGGAGGCTCTGACCTCTCTGTCCGTTGCGGTCAAGTTTGCCGTTGTGGTAGAAGAGATAGGTGTGTCCCTTGTAGTCGACCACGCCGGGGTGAATGGTGAAGCTGTTTTCAGCCGAGCCGGTTACCTGTCCGCGATAGGTCCAGGGGCCGCGCGGATTTTCGGCGGTGGAGTAGTTGATGGCTTCGCCGCCGCGGCCGCCGCCACCGGCGTAGATGTTGTAATAGAGGCCGTTGCGCTTATAGAGCCACGGACCTTCGATATAGCTCTGGAGATGCAGGTCGGTGATCTCGCCGTCGATCTCGGTCATGTTGTCTTTCAGCTTCGCGATGTAGGAGTTCTGTCCCCAGGCGAGCCACGCGGTGCCGTCGTCGTCGATCAGGACGGTCGGGTCGATGTCGTTCCAGCCGCGACCGGGGGTGTCCTTATCCTCGACCAACGGTTTCGGATGCGGCACGAACGGACCGACCGGGGTGTCGCCGATGGCGACGCCAATGCACTGTCCTCCGGACGGAGTATTATAGGTCACGTACCAGTAGAACTTGTCGCCCTTCTGGATGCACTGGGCAGCCCAGGCGATGCCCTTCTTGCCGTTCGGGAAGTCTTCCGGACGGAGCTTGACGCCGTGGCTGCGCCAGTGGACCATGTCGGTCGTGGAGTAGACGCGCCAGTCGGCGATATTGTAGTTGCCGGGGAGGCCGATGTTCTCGCCGTCCTTGTAGATGTCTTCGCCGGTGTAAACGTACAGGCGGTCGCCGACCACCAGCGGAGCGGGGTCGCACGTCCAGGCGTCCGTGAAGATCGGGTTGCCGCTCGGCTCCAGGTCGACGCCGTCGTAGAGGACATCCTTGGAGGAGGACTGGCAGGCAGTCATCGTGAGTGCGAGAGCGGAGACCGCTCCGGCGAGGAGGAATTGTTTTGCTTTCATGTTTTTGTTCACCTTTGGTTATTGGGTAGTGAAGGGAAGGAAACACCGTTTTGAGGCAGATCCCGCACGGGGCGGGCTCCATTCGTGATAATGTAACGCGCCCGTTTGCGTTTTTCAAGCGTTTTTCGTTCGGGAACGCCGTGTTTTTCCGCAGAAAAGATGGTTGCCGTGTTAATTAACGCGAAGAATTGTAACTTTGAAGTGGAAAGTAAAAATGTCCGGGCACGAAAAAGCCGCACACCATACGCGATGATGTGCGGCGAAAATGTCAGTCCAAACGGAACTGCATCAGGGATGCGCGGATTATTTCAGCGGCTCCGTGATGCCGGCCTTGGTCTGCACAACTTCCTTGATCGTGCCGTCTTCGTTGAAGAAGAGCTCGTCGACGCAGACGGAACGGCGCAGGCTCTGTCCGGTCTGACCGTCGCGGTCAAGTTTGCCGTTGTGGTAGAAGAGATAGGTGTGGCCCTTGAAATCGACCACGCCGGGATGGATCGTGAAGCTGTTCTCGGCGGAACCGGTCACCTGGCCGCGGAAGGTCCAGGGTCCGGTGATCTTTTCAGCCGTGGAATAGTTGATGGTCTCGCCGAAGCCGCCGC
>ONQZ01000007.1 GCA_900320095.1 uncultured Lentisphaerota bacterium | reverse complement strand
GAGGACAACATCGACTGGAAGAACACGGTCGGAAATCTGACCGGAAACGCCGGCAGGAATTCGATCGTGTGGTATACGTACCAACTCGGAGCGCTCGGCTATTACAGCTCCGGCGATATGACGAACGGCTGGGTCGAACTCGGCCGCGGCGTCGACATGAACTGGACCGTGATAGCATAAACGCACCCGCCCCGTGCGCAAGCGAAGCTGAGCGCACTACTTCAGTCAAGGACTTGTCCTTGTGCGCGGAAATACCGCGCACAAAATAAGTCTTATTCGACTTATACGTCTTATATTTACAGCCTCCGAACTGGAAACAGTCCGGGGGCTTTTTTTTGAGGTGGGCGGAGAAAATTCAACTAAAAAAGTAGAGAATTTCTTAAAAAAGGGCTTGACATTTGGTTTTTCTGTGCTAGATTATAATCACGATGTTTTTAGTAGACATTAAAAATCAACCCCGAAAGGAGACACTTCCTATGAGCATCGCAAACAACATCCTCGAAAAGATCGGCGGCACCCCTCTGGTCCGCATCAACAAACTGAACTCCAGCGCGGCGGAAGTCGTCGTGAAGGTCGAATACTTCAACCCCGGCGGCTCCGTGAAGGACCGCATCGCGTTCGCCATGATCGAGGCCGCCGAACAGTCCGGCGCGCTGAAGCCGGGCGCGCTTATCATTGAGCCGACGAGCGGCAACACGGGCATCGGGCTGGCGTTCGTGGCGGCGGTGAAGGGCTACCGCCTGATCCTGACCATGCCGGAGACGATGAGCGTGGAGCGCCGCAAGCTGGCGCAGGCGTACGGCGCTGAGATCGTGCTGACCGAAGGCACGAAGGGCATGAAGGGCGCGATCGCGAAGGCGCTCGAGCTCCGCGATGCCAACCCCGGCTCGTTCATCCCGCAGCAGTTCGAGAACCCGGCGAACCCGGCGTACCACAAGGCGCACACCGGCCCGGAGATCTGGGCGGACGCCGACGGCAAGGTCGACGCGTTCGTGGCGGGCGTCGGCACGGGCGGCACGCTGACGGGCGTCGGCGAGTACCTGCGCGAAAAGAACCCCGGCGTGAAGATCTTCGCGGTCGAACCGGACACCAGCCCCGTGCTCGCGGGCGGCGCGCCCGGTCCGCACAAGATCCAGGGCATCGGCGCGGGATTCGTGCCGAAAGTGCTGAACACCGGCCTCATCTCCGAGGTGATCGGCGTCTCGGCGGCGGACGCCGGACGCACGGCGCGCGAGGCGGCAGCGAAGGAGGGCCTGCTCGTCGGCATCAGCTCCGGCGCGGCGCTCTTCGCGGCGCTCGAACTTGCGAAACGTCCCGAGTTCGCGGGCAAGCGCATCGTGGCGCTGCTCCCGGACACCGGCGAACGCTATCTTTCCACCTGGCTCTTCGAGTAAGACCGGAAAGCTTTCCTTTGCAGTCGCTCCTCTCCGCACGGCCGCGCGGGGAGGAGTTTTTTCAATCCGAACATGAACACAGGACGAGGTGAGACCATGAACGAGATCCAAGTAAAATCCACGCTCGACGGCACGCTTCAGCCGTCGCTGTTCTTCCGTCCGGAGACGGACGCCCCGGTCCCGCTCGTCGTCGGGCTGCACACCTGGAGCTACGACCGGTTCAATCAGGCTGACAATTATCTGCCGTTGTGCGAAAAGTACGGCTGGGCGCTGCTCCTGCCGGAATTCCGCGGGCCGAACCTCGCCTCGAATCCGCATCGGCACGACGCCTGCGGCAGCCTCAGGGCGAGGCGCGACATCCTCGACGCCGTGGACCATGTCCTGCGGACTTCGGCGGTCGACTACGACAACATCTTTCTGCTCGGGTGTTCGGGCGGAGGACACGCCGCGCTCCTGACCGCCGAGGACGCGCCGGAGGTGTTCCGCGCCGTAGACGTCTGGTGCCCGGTATCCGACCTCACGGCGTGGCACGCATACCTCACGGAAACGCGGCAGCATTATGTGCATGACATGGAGGCGTGCCTGGGCGGCGCCCCGGCGGGCGTGCCGGACGAATACGCGCTGCGGTCCCCCTCGACCCGCCTCGAAAAACTGAAAGACCTCCCCGTCTCCGTGCATCACGGCAGACACGACACCGTCGTCCCGTACCGGCATTCCGCCGAGTTCGTGCGGAAACTCGAGGCGGCGGGCGCAGACGAGGTGTATTTCGAGGTGTTCGACGGCGAACACGAACAGTATCCGGCGCACAGTTTCGAGTGGTTCGCGCGCCTCGCGGGCGTGAAGCCGCCGGAGGACGCCGGAAACGCGGCGGTCCGCATCACGGGCTGACATTTATTACCCTCATTTCACCTCAGATCCCCCTCCCCTCGCGGACGCAAAAAGCGGACGCCGGTTTCGATTCCGGCGTCCGCGCTGTTTTTGCCGAGATATGTCAGCGGGATTCAGCTCACTGGACCTTGTCGAGCTTGATGTTCACGCTGGAGACTTTGTCCGGGAACTTGACCTGGACGCCGTTCTGCATGAGCTGGGCACCCGTGAGGGTCTGTCCGGCTGCAATGCGAGGCTCGGTGTCGGGGTTCATCTCGGTCAGCTTGTACTTCGCGTTCGGGTCGAGACCGGATGCCTTGATAGTCTCGGTCCTCGCGCCGCGGTCGCGCTTGAAGCCGAAGAAGACGGCCTCGGACTTATCCTGGGCGACGAACGTGAGTTCGGTCGTCTGGGAATCCATCGGGCTGCGGCCGCGGTAGAGGTCGGCGCTGTGCAGGAGCGGACGGAGCTGCTTGTAGACGGCGATGCCCTTCGCGATGTTGTCGACGTTATCCAGCCTGCGGGCACCCTGGGAATCCGGATCGAGCTCGACGCCAAGACGTGCGGTCATGGCGACGTCGGTGCGGAACTTGTAGTCGCCTTCGCCGAGGCAGCCGACGTGGGCGGCGACGGCCTTGACCGGGAGGAAGTGGCTCCAGCCCCACTGGATGGAGATGCGGTTGATGCCGTTGGTCTGGTCGCTGCCCCAGATCTCCTCGCTGTACTGCAACGCGCCGATGTCGCCGCGCATGCCGCCGGAACCGCAGGCCTGGAAGATCACGTTCGGGAATTCCTTGCGGAGGCGCGCCATGATGCGATAATAGGCCTCGGTGAACTTATCGGAGAACGCGCCCTGGTTGTCGAGGTCGGCGTGGCTGCCGGGGTTGGCGCCGAGGGTGGCGTTGTGGTCCCACTTGATGTAGGCGACGCGCGGATGCTCCCTCAGGATGTCCGCGACGCATTTGTAGACGTATTCTTCGACGACGGGGTTGGCGAGGTCGAGGACGCGCTGGTTGCGGATGAGCTGGACGCCGCGGCCCTTCAGCTCGGTGGCGTATTCGGGATGCGCGTCGAAGAGTTCGCTCCTCGGGCAGACCATTTCGGGCTCGACCCAGATGCCGAACTTGATGCCGTTCTGTTCGCACAGGTCGCAGAGGTGTTCGATTCCGTTCGGGAGCTTGGCCTTGTTGACCATCCAGTCGCCGAGGCCCTGACGGTCGTTGTTGCGCGGGTACTTGTCGCCGAACCAGCCGTCGTCGAGCACGAAGTATTCGACGCCGAGCTTGGCGGCGGCGGGAATGTACTTGTCAAGCTTGGCTTCGGTGAAGTCCATGTAGGTGCCTTCCCAGCTGTTCAGCACAAGCGGGCGCTGCTTGTCGCCGTTGTACACGCCGTACATGCGGCCGTAGTTGTGGAGGTTGCGCGAAGCCTGGCCGGCGCCCTCGTTGGAGAACGTCATGACGATCTTCGGGGAGTTGTAGTCCTCGCCGGGCTTCAAGATGGTCGGGGTGCCGGGGACGCCGGCGGCGAAAAACACGGTATTGTTCTGCGTGGTGGTGATGCTGTACTCCCAGCTGCCGCTCCATGCGATGGCGGCGGCGAAGACGCGGCCCTTCTCCTCCTGGAGCTTGCCGTCGAAGGAGATGTAGCAGCCCGGATAGTCCGGGACGGCGACGCGCGACCCTTTGTTGGTGAGGTGCTTCAGCACGCCGCGGCCGACCTTGTCCTCGTGGATCTCGGTCATTTCGCGGCCCCAGTCGCCGTAGAAGCTGGTGAGGTAGGTGTCGTTGGTGAACGGCAGGTTGATGAACGCGGCGTCGCGGTTGAGCAGCGTGATGTTCTTTTCGCCGTTGTTCTTCACGATGATCTGCGAGGTGAAGACGTCGGCGGTCTTGTACGCCGTGGCGATCAGGGTGACCGTGACGGGGTACAGCGGGTCCTTCAGCTCATACGCCGCTTCCGTGCGCTCGTCGTCGAGCTGGCGGACGGACTTCTTCGCGATGCGGAGCTCGAGGTTGTGCGTGCCGTCTTCCTGAATGATGTAGATGGAGGGTTCCATGACCTCGGAGGGCAGACGCGGCCACGCCGCGATGGCGCTCTGCGTGCCGCCGCCGAATCCGCCTCGGCCGCCGCCGAATCCGCCGGGACGTCCGCCCTGTCCGGGACGGCCCTGGCCCATGGCGGGATTGGCGGGCTGTTTCAACGCGCCGAAGACGCCCTGACGGAGCTCGGCGCCGACGTTGCCGGTGAGGTTCCAGGTCAGGCGGTTGGTTTCAAACGCGCCTGCCGCGCCGCCGAGAGACTGCTGCTCGGGCGCCGCTCCGTTGTATTCGATCTTGAAGTTCACGAGGTCTGCGTGATCGTAGTCCATATCGGCTCCCTGGGCAGCCACGAAACGCAGCCGCGTAATGCCGTTGAGGTTGATGGAGAATTCTTTGGCCTTGTCGCCGCCTTTCATTTCCTTGGATTCCCACAGCAGCTTCATGTTGCTGCCGGAGGCGTCGTACCACTGGAAATTGACGCTGCCCTGCCCGTTCGTGTCGTCGTCGATGCCGACCGCGCCGGTCGCGCGCACCGCCTTGCCGTCGAGCTTCAGGATGAACTCGCCTTCTGCGTGGAGGCCGACGGAGTTCGCGGGGTAGCTGACGCCGCCGATGCTGATGGGACGGCCCTCGACGGAAGCGTTGTGGCGGCCCTGGTCGAAATAGCCGAGCTGCAGGTACGGAGCCGAAAGTCTCAGTTGATCCGCGGTCCATTCCGCGGCGCGGAGCGAACCGATGGAGAGCGAGGCACAGAGAAGCGCGGGGATGAGGCGTTTCATACGTGTCATGATCGTGTTCCTTATATTTTAGGGTGGTGCACGCCGCGAGTTCGGCCCGCGGCGCAATTCGTTTAGACTATATTTGGTAGAAATATATCACGCGTCACGAAAAAAACAAGCGCCCGACCCGGTGTTTCCTATAGAAAAGAATGGAAAAACACCGCCTGTAACGTGAAATTAACGTAATGCGGAATCCGGCGGCAGAGACAGTCGGCGTGGTTATCCGTCTCTTTTTACGAAAAAGAACTTGCAAAGAGCAAAAGAAGATGGTATATTTGCGTGCAGACAATCAAACAGGAACGGAAGGAAACCGACATGCAGGACGACAATACGGACAAAACGAATCCGGCGGGAACCGGCGGACCCGATATCTCCGAATACATCCCCGGGCACGACCTGAAAAACAAACCGACCGGCGAACAGGGCGCGCAGCGTTCCGCCGAAGAAGAGGAAGCCGAGCGGAAACGTCTTGCCATCGAACGCGCCTTCCGCGAAGATGCCGCGGCGGGGATGCAATACAAAAGGAAACGTGTATCCGTCTGGAGCACGCTGTTGTCTTTGCTCGTGATTCTTTTGCTTCTGGGACTTGGGCCCGTATGGTTTGTGGGCACCATCAGCATCAGCATGGGATCTCTCCACAGAGGCTTTTATTTCCCCCTCTGGTCCCTGTTCATCCTGAGCCTGGGTGTTTGTCTCCTGACATGGAGATTCGGCGCGAGAAAAATCAGGAACATTTCAGTCTGCGTCCTGCTCGCCTGCGTCCTGGGTTTCTTCGGGTTCCGCGCATACACCTGGTGGACGGTCGACCGTTATCCGGTCGTAAAAGAGGTCGACTGGCGACAATACAGGCCGTTTAGGGAGGGCAACAAGCTGGTGAAGGTGGAGATCCCGGCGGAGTATTCCCTGGTGTTCAGCGGGGAGAGCGGGTACAAGACAAACGAACTCCCTCGTCTGAACGGCGCGTATGCGCTTTACCCGATCTACGCCGCCATGGCGCAGGGGATGTACCCGGATGCTACCGCGGCGCATTCCCAATATGTCACGACCGACGGATCGGACTTCATTTGCAAGGAATTGCTGAACGGGGAACGCGACCTGATCTTCGCGCTGGCGCCGTCGAAAAAGCAGGCGGAGGAGGCGGAAGCCGCCGGGGTCAAATACGAGCTCACGCCGTTCTGCATGGACGCCTTCGTCTTCTACGTGAACGCTAAAAACCCGGTCGACAACCTCACGACGGAGCAGATCAAGGGGATTTACAGCGGGAAGATCACGGACTGGAAGGAAGTCGGCGCGCCGTTCAGCACGAAGATCATCCCGTTCCAGCGCAACGAGGGGAGCGGCAGCCAGACGACGCTTCAGAAGCTCATGGGCGACACGCCGATCATGCCGCCGCTGAAGGAGGACCGTCTCGGCGGCATGGGCGATATCATCAATGACACGGCGAACTACCGGAACTACAGGGCCGCCCTCGGGTTCTCGTTCCGCTACTACTCCACGGAACTGCTCCGCAACGACCAGATCAAGCTGCTCTCCGTCGACGGCGTCGCGCCGACCGTCGAGAACATCCGCGACGGCTCCTATCCGCTTGTCACGACGGTTTACATGGTCACGAAAGGCCCGCGCTCCGAAAACGTGCAGAAGATCGTGGACTTCATGCTTTCGCCGGAGGGGCAGAAGCTCGTGGAAGAAACGGGGTACGTCCCCGTCGCGCCGACCGCTCCCGCGGAATAACAGCGCTAAGGGACATCCCGATCCGGGCGCCGCCGCTGCCTACTTTGAGGCCCCGGCGGCCTGACGCTCCTCCGCGTATTTCCTCATGGCGGCGTCGAATTCCGCGCGGTCGGCGTCGGTCCAGATCGCCGCATCCCAGCGCAGACGTTCCGCGAGATTGCGGTTGGACGGCAGACTGGTCCGGACATACCGGTAGAACGCCAGCCGCAGCTGCGGCATCGTGCCGATCCCGCGGGTCGAACCGCCCGCGTCGAAATACCGGTCGAGGAAAAGGCCGGCCGTGCCTTCGAGCTCCTCGCAGCCGCAATCATACCACCTCGGCGCACGGTAGTCGCCCTGTTCGGCGATCCGCTCGTATTCCGGGACCTTTCTGACGTCCTGCGCCTCGAACAGACGGTCGAAGAAGATGCCGTTCAGGATCACGTTCAGGGAACCGTAGCGGACGAGCCGCACCTGGAAGCACATGCCCGGCCGGGAACTGTTCCGCAGGAGGAATGTCTTGTACACGCCGCCGCTGGCAAAATCCGCCACGCGCGCCGTGCAGAGCGGCTTTTTCTTCATGCAGTCGGCGACGCTCTCACCCATGGATGATTCATAGACCTCGATGATGTAGTCGCGTTCGACGTTGTTGCCGCTCCGGCCGTTCGAGTTGAAGAAATACATCGAGAACCGCCAGACCGCGCTTTCCTGCTCCGGACGGATCATAAGCCACAGGTCCGGCCCCTCGAACGTCCTCGTGTGCTCCTGGCCGTTGTCGTTCCACTCCGACTGCGTCCGGTGGCCGTCTTCCATCTGGAGCAGCACGTCACGGTTATCGTCCGCGCGTTCCCAGTCCACCCAGGATTTCCGTCCGTCGCCGTTCGGATTCCGGTGCGGGCCGATCCCGCCAGCGACGAATATCTGCGAGTTGGAGACGCCGCCGTCCCAGGGGCGGGTCGACGAAGGTGCGTTCATCGCGCACAGCACTTGTTTCCGCGCGCCGTAGCGGCCGCACCAGTCGCCCTTGGTGACCCAGTCTTCACCGAGGTACTGCGCCCAGCATTCCGGCCGGTTTTCGCGCACCCGGACGAACCGCCTGATATCGCGGAGGACTGAAACGGGGTTGACGGTCCTGTACGAGGGATGCGCCGCGTCCGCCGTTTGCCGGACGGCCGCGGACGGTGTGTCGAGCGGATCGAATTTGATCAGCTTGACAAGTCCGGCCCCGTAGGTCGCGGCGAACACCCGGCCATCGGGAAGCTCCACGAACCCGCGCACGGGGGAATTGACCCTCGGAAAGGAATAATCCCGGATGATCTTCGGATCGCCCGAGGCGCGCTGTTCGACGCCCTGTGTGCGGTAACCGATCCAAAGTCCGTATTTCCCGTGCAGGACGCAGTTCACATAGCTTTCCTTCAACGCAGCATCGGTCTCCCGGAACACCTTTATTTCATCGGCGATCAGCCCTTTCCACGCGGCGCCGTCCATCTTCGCCTTCAGGTCGCGTCCCTGCAAAAACCGGAAATCCCCGTCTTTGCCGTAGCTTATCCCGTTCAGCCCCGCGATGCAGACCCGCCCCGAACCGTCAACCGTGATCCCGTTGCAGAAATTCGAGCCCAGGCCCGTTCCCGATTCCATGAGAGGGAAAAGCACCGCGCGTTCCGCGCCCCAGGTTTCCGGCGCGGTCAGACAGGACACCGCATGATCATCCGCGACATCGCGGACATTGATCCGGGCATATCCGCCGCTTTCCATCGCGCAGTGCAGCCAGTCGTCGCCTTCGAAGCAGACGCCGCGCACGCCGCCGGACGGAAGCCCGTCCAGGACCGTATAATCGCGCCAGCTGTCCCGTTTCGAATCGTACACGCTCACGCCCCCTTCGTGCGCCACGGCGACCAGGCCGGATGCCGAACTCGCCAGGTCGTGAACATGGCTGCCGCCCAGCACGGAATCCCGGTCATATCTCCGCCATTTCCCGCCGGCGAACACCTGTACGCCCATGCTCGCGGTGCCGACCCAGATCCGCCCCTGCGAATCCTCGCAGACCGCCGTGCAGTTCGACGTGTCCGGGAATCCCGGCTGCGCCCGCATGTCCTCCCATTCCCGGTCAGTTTCCGGGTCGCCAAGACGGCAGACGCCGCCCGCCTCGGCGGTCACCCACAGAGAACCGTCGCGCGTCAGGCAGACGTCCGTCAGGAATCGCTGCGGCCGGACGAATCGGTTTCTTACGATGCCCTCTGCCGGCAGATCGCTTTCCAACGGCAGGATCTCCACAATCGGTTCCACATCCCCCTGAATTTCCGCCAGCGTGTTCTTCATCTGCGGTTTTTCCTCGGGCAGGGTTTCCAGGGGCGAGGTATCCCCGGGCTGGAACTCCACCGGAATGCCTCCCGAGGGTCTATCTCCGCGCTGCCCGCCACCGCGTCCCGCAGGCGTGGTCTCCACATGGGGTTCTGTCGGCGTACCGGGGGGCTCCGCACAAACAATTTTTGTCGCCGCAGCGGCATTCTCCGGGTCCACCGGACCGCCCGTGATTAGTGCTGCGACCGCATAAAAGCAAACCGCTAAGAGGAAGAGCAGCGGGATCGCGATGATATATTTCTTTTGAGACGGGTCCGGATTGTTTTGTGGTGTCATAAGGATCTCCCGAGGGTCGTGCTGTACGGGTTTATGGATGGCGGAAGAATCACTTCCGCCTGAAAAAAAGATACGGTAATATATATTCGAGTAGCCGGACTTTCAAGACGCAAACCGGAACATTTGTCATTTTTTACGATTGTTCAGCAAAAGGAAGACCTGCGATGAATCGATGCCCCGGCGGAAAGTTTTACGAAAAAAGCGGAATCGGCGGAAAAAATCATGGAAAAATACGGAATTTTCTTGAAAAAAACGGGAACAGGATGTATAGTAATTGATTCCGATGTGGTATATCCCGAATACGACGTCAGGAAAGTCCCGGGATCTGGCAGTTCCGGAACGCCCTTTTTTCGATTATTTGTTGATACAAACTGAACTGAACAAGGAGCAATCCTGAAATGAAAACCTATTTGGCCAAGACCGGCGAAATCGAGCGCAAATTCGTGCTGTTCGACGCCGCGGGCGAACCGCTTGGAAGACTTGCCGTCAAGATCGCGAACGCTCTGCGCGGCAAAGATAAACCGACCTATACTCCCCACGTTGACACCGGCGCGTTCGTCGTCGTGATCAACGCAGGCAAAGCCGTCCTCACGGGCAGCAAGGAAACCGGCAAGAAGTACATCCGCTGGACGGGCTACCGCAGCGGCCAGAGAATCGAAACGCCGGAAATGATCCGCGCGAAGCATGCCGACCGCCTGGTCCGCGAGGCCGTGTGGGGCATGATGCCGAAGGGACGTCTTGGCCGTGCCCAGTACGCCAAGCTGAAAGTGTACGTCGGTGCGGAGCATCCGCACGCGGCCCAGAAACCCGAACCCGTGAAATAATGGAGCATTGAGATATGGATAAGAAGAACGCCATCGCAGCCACCGGCCGCAGAAAATGCGCCAGCGCCCGCGTCCGCATCGACGCCGGCAGCGGCAAGATTACCGTGAACGGCCAGAAGTTCGAAGAATATTTCGAGACCGAAGCTCTCCGCGGTTATGTGATGCAGCCCCTGAACGTCTCCGGCGCAGCCGAAGCGTATGACATCGACGCCTCCGTCGTTGGCGGCGGCAAAGCCGGTCAGGCCGGCGCCATCCGTCACGGCATCGCCCGAGCCCTCGTTCTCACGGACGAAAACTACAAGTCCGTGCTGAAGAGCAGCGGCATGCTGACGCGCGACTCCAGAGTCAAGGAACGCAAAAAACCCGGTCAGCCGGGCGCGCGCAGACGCTTCCAGTTCTCCAAACGCTAATTGGAGACTGCTGTCATGGACAAAGTACGCGTCGCGATCGTCGGCGCCGCGGGATATGCAGGCGAAGAGCTTCTCCGCCTGCTTTCCCGTCATCCGTATGCCGATATCCGCGTGATCACGTCCCGCCAGAACGCGGGCAAGGACATCGCGGAGATTTTCCCCCGTCTCGCCGGGACCGGCCTGAGTTTCTCCATGCCGGACGTCGAGGCCATCAAATCCGGCTGCGACGCCGCTTTCCTGGCGCTTCCCCACGGCCTCGCGCACGAATTCGCCGAGCCGTTCATCAATGCCGGACTCACCGTCATTGACATCAGCGCGGACTTCCGTCTGCGCTCCCTCGACCAGTACAAAAAGTACTACAAGATCGACCATCCCGCGCCCGCCCTGCTCTCCAGCGCGGTCTACGGCCTCCCCGAACGCTACCGCGAACAGATCCGCACCGCGAAGCTGATCGCCTGCCCGGGCTGCTATGTCACGAGCATCCTGCTCCCGACGACCGCGATCCTGGCGGCAAAGCTCGCCTCGCCCGAAGGCATCGTGGCGTGCAGCATGAGCGGCGTGACCGGAGCCGGACGCAAAGTCGACCTGCCGTACATCTTCCCGGAATGCAACGAGAGCGTGCGCGCCTACGGTGTGAGCGGCCACCGCCACCTGCCCGAGATCGAGCAGGAGCTCGCCGTCGCCGCCGGGCTGCCCTCCCTCAGCATGAACTTCATCCCGCACCTGGTGCCGACCAACCGCGGCATCCAGTCCACGGTCATCCTGGACGCCGCCGAAGGCTGCACCGAGGAAGCCGTGGCGGACGCCTTCGCGAAGGCATACGGAAACGAACGGTTCGTGCGCGTGCTCCCCGCCGGAAAACTCCCGGACACGAAGCACGTCACGCTCACGAACTGCTGCGAGATCGGATTCAAGCTCGACTCCCACACCGGAAAACTCCTGCTCTTCTCCTGCATCGACAACCTTACCAAGGGCGCGTCGGGACAGGCTGTGCAGGACTTCAACATCCGCTTCGGGTTCCCCGAGGAGACGGCTCTGGTCTGAGACGCCGCGAAACGCGGCACTCCCACTCGTTAAGGACCTCACAGGACCGGAAATCGTTTCCGGCCCTGTTTTTTTTGCGTTTTTTCAGGCGGAACGGATTGATTTTTCAGCCGGATGATGCTATTGTTTTCTGAACTTGAAACACAATTCATCTGAGGCTGCTTTTTATGACATCGGAACCGACCGTCAAATCTTCCTCCGGAGCGCATCCGGATCTCCCGAAATCCATCCACTTCGTCGGCATCGGCGGCATCGGCATGAGCGGACTCGCACAGATGTTCCGCGACCTCGGCTGCACCGTAACCGGCAGCGACCGTGCGCTCGGACACCCGGAGAATGAACGCATCTTCGCGGCGCTCCGCAAATGCGGCGCGAAACTCTGTCCGCAGGACGGCTCGGTCTACGCGGACGGCTATGTGCCGGACGCGATCGTCTACTCGACCGCGATCGAGGAGGACAACCCCGACTTCCGATGCGCGCCGCCGGGCACGCGCCGTCTCCACAGGAGCGAGGCGCTGTCGCTCGGGATCAAGGCGCTGCGCGGACGCTTCACGATCGCCGTGACAGGCACATGCGGCAAAACGACCGTGAGCGCCTGGCTGGCGGACTCGCTGGACCGTCTCGGCGGCGATCCGGGGATGCTGAGCGGCGGCTATGTGAAACGCTTCCGCGAGGGCGGCGCGGCGGGGAACTACCGCGGCGGATTCGGGCGCGATTTCGTGATCGAGGCGGACGAGAGCGACAAGAGTCTGCTGAATTATGTGCCGGACGCCGCGCTCATCCTGAACATCGGCACGGACCACTATTCCCGCGAGGAGCTCGCCGAAGTCTTCCTGGAATTCGCCGACTCGGCGCGCTCGTGCGTGGTCATGGAGCTGGCGGCGTTTCAGGAGATCGGCCCGGAAAAATTCCCCTCGGGAAAAATGATCCTGCTCTTCAGCGGCGATCCGGACGCGCCCGTCTCCTGCGCCGGACGCCCCGTCCTGCGGCTGGATTCCTACCGCGTGGCGGACGGCAGCGCGTGGTGCGCGTTCAACGGCCTGCCGGAGATCCGTCTCCCGATGCCGGGCCGTCACAACGCCATGAACGCGCTCGCGGTGCATACCGTGCTGACCTCGCGCGGCTACGATTCCACGGAGGCGCTAAAGGCGGTTTCCGAGTTCAGCGGCGTGGCGCGTCGGTTCGACCGCGCGGGCGTCATGGCGAACGGCGCGCAGGTCATCGACGACTATGCGCACAATGTGGAGAAGCTGGCGTCGTGCATCGGCGCGGCGCAGGAGCTCGCCCCGGACGGCCGCGTGATTACGGTCTTCCAGCCGCACGGATTCGCCCCGCTGAGGTTCATGCGCGAAGCCCTCGCGAAAGCCCTGCCCTCGATCCTGCGTCCCGCCGACCAGTTCATCTTCCTGCCGGTCTACTACGCGGGCGGCACGGCGTCGTTCAGCCCGACCAGCGCCGAGGTCGCCGTGACCTGCCGTGAGGCGTCGGGCGCCAGAGCCGCTTCCGTCCTGGATTTCGAGGACCGCCAGGAGTGCGAAAAGTATCTGAACCAGGCCGTGAAACGCGGCGACGTGGTGATCGTGGCGGGCGCGCGCGACGAAAGTCTGTCGATTTGGGCAAAAAGCCTGACAAAATACGCTTGACATTTGACAAAAACTGTGATATAATATGGGGTATTTTTTTCTGACGTCCATATTTTATAAAGAAAACCTGACACGGCCGGAGTTTTTATGCTGAACAAAATCAGTTATTTGGCGATACTGGCGATGCTGACGCTCCCGGGCGCGGCCGCGTTCGCGCAGTCGGGCGCGGTCAAACGCGACATGGCATATTCGCGCGAGCTCAACGCCCTGGGGCTGTACGACTTCTCGACGCGGTTCCTCACGGAACGCCTGGCGGAAAACAAGAGCAAGGACATGGCGAATTTTTACCGCGTCCAGCTCGCGGAGACCTATCTCGCCTCCGGGAAAAACGAGGAAGCCCAGAAGATCATCGACGGCATCCCGAAGACCGACCCCGCCTATTACCAGTCCCTCGGCACGCTCGGCGTGTACCACTTCATGAAAAAGGACAACCAGAAGGCGCTGAAGCCGCTGGAGGAACTCTACAACCACCTGAAACGCGAGAAGGTCGACCCGACCGACTTCGAGCGCCCCCTCACCGCCCTGCTGAACATCTACTACCAGGAGGGACGCGAGAACGACGCCGCCTCGCTCATGGACTGGACCCGCGGCACCACCTCGGATAAACGCGCCACCATGTACACCAAGGCCGTCATGCAGCTCGCCACCGCGGAGAACAACCGTCGCGCCGAACAGCGCGAGAAGGCGGCGTTCCAGCGCAGGCTCTCCGACCTGATGAAGGACAAGAGCAAGCAGACCGAACTGACCGTCCTCCAGAAACGCATCGCGGACCTCACGAAGGAGGTCGTGAACAATCCCGGCAACACCGGCAAGCAGCAGGACCGCATCAAGGCGTACAAGCAGCTCGGCGAAATCCTCGGCATGGACCTCGACCGTGTCATGAAGATCGACGAAATGGAGCTCGCGCGCAAAAAGACCTCCGGCGAGGTGAAGAACCGCGACAAGTGGAATTCCGGCGACAAGAGCCGTCTCCGCAGGGTCGACCCCAACGACTGGCAGACCGCCGTGCTCGCCTCCGCCGTCGATTTCCACGACATCCAGTGGGGCGGACAGGACATGCTCACCGCCTACGCCACAGCCCAGATCATCCACTGTTTCTACCTCCTCGGCGAATATGAGGAGGCCGGCGAGGAGGTCCGGCGTTATCCCGACCTCTTCGAGGCTTCGGACGAGGCGCTGGAAAAAGACGGCAAGAAGAGCGAATCGCCCGCCGCGGACGCAAAGTTCTGGACCGGGCGGTCCTACCTCGCGCTCGCCGAACAGGCGGAGGCCGCATACAACGAGAAAAAGAACAACGACCTCAAGAAGCAGGCGGTCACATACTACCGGCGCGCGTTCAAGTACCTCGGCAAGCTCGTGAAATATTATCCGCAGTTCAAGGACGCCCCGGCCGCGTACAAGGATTTCAAGCAGGTCACCGAAAGCGCCATGGCGATCGACACGGACAAGCGATCCACGTATCAGTCCGAATTCGCCAAGGTCAAGGCGCCCGAGATGACCAGCGACCAGTCCGCGCTCGTTTCCGCCTGGGCGGAACAGAACTACGCCAGCAAACAGTACAATCTGGTCGTGGAGGAGCTCCTGCCCATCCTCCAGCGCATGGCGTCCCGCTACACGCCCGGCCTCTCCGAGCTCGTGAACCGCCTTGTCCTCTCCTACGCCTACATGGGCGACTCCACGAACGCCGTCGTGCTGGGCAGCTATGCCGCGCTTCTCCCGAAGGACGATTTCGTCACGACCGCGCTCCTGAACGCCGGACACATCCTGTGGAAACAGGCCGCCGAAGCGGCATCGTCCGATCCGGCGAAGGCCGCCCAGCTCAAGGGCGACGCGCTCACGCTTTACAGGCTCCTGCTCGACATTGACATGCTGAATCCCTACGCGGGCGTCGTCTCGCTCCGAGTGGCACGCGAACACCTGAACTCGGCAAGCGCCATCGGCAAGCGCCTGAACGCCTCGTCCGATCCCGCCGAACGCGTCGCGCTGAAGAAGCAGTGGCAGGCGCAAGTGAACAAAGCCGCGGCGTCCTACAAGGTCATCATGGAGAATTTCGGCAACAATCCCGAGCTGACCGACGAGGCATACATGAAGTACGCCGACTGCCTCGCCATGCAGGACGACTACGATGGCGCGGCAAACACGCTCCGCAAATTCATCGCGTTCGGCCCCAGCTCGCTGGCCGTCGCCGCCGTGGTCCGGGAGATCATCCCCGAAATGCTTTCCCGTGAGGCCGACCGTCTCGCCGACCAGGCCGCGTCCATCCGCGACGAGGCCGCCGGGGACGCCTCGCTGATCGAAAAGGCGGACAAGCTCAAGGCGCAGGCCGCGACGATCTATGACGAGGCGGCGGAAGAGATCTTCGCGCTTCGCCGCGAACTCGAAGACGGCGGCAAATACGCGTCCGTCGCGAAGACGCCCGAGGTGCAGAAGGCCGCCAGCCGCGCGGATTCCCTGCTCCCGTGGCTGTACAACGGCGCCGGAAAATGGGACAAGGCGATCTCCGAATTCGAGTCGTTCGTGCGCAAGCATCCGGACGATCCGCTCGCCTCGGCCTACCTCATGCGCATCGGCATCATCCACATGGACATGGGCCGCGACAGCGAGGCGCAGAAGATCCTGACCACGCTCGTGAACCGCTATCCGGATTCCGCCGAGGCGAAAAACGCCCAGTATGTTCTTGCGCGCACACTCTACACCGCCGGCAACTACGCCAAGGCGCTCGACATCTTCGACAAGCTCTTCGCCGGGGAACAGGCAAAGAACCTCTCCATCACGAATCTGCGCTGGATCGCCTCCACGCTTTCCCAGTGCCCCGACGAATCCCAGGCGAAAAAAGCGGCGGAGATCGCACTGAAGGTCTGCGAACGCCTCATCATGGCGATACAGGATCCGAACCTCGACGAATGGTTTTCCGAACAGCGCGCCGCCGAACTCAAATCCGACAAGGCCGCCGCACGGACCGCCATTTCGAGGCTGGAACAGCGCCTGCATCTGGACGCCGGACGCGCCGCCGCGAAGGCCGGGCAGTTCGAAAAGGCGGTCGCGGAGCTCGAGAAGATCGAAATGCTGGAGAAGGATTCGCCCTATTTCTACGACATGCACTTCGCGATGGCGGAGGCTCGCGAGCTGCAGGGACGCGCCGAGGAAGCGCGCGCCGAACTCGCAAAGATCTCCGTGCGCGCCAACCAGACCGAAAACTTCGAACTCTACAACAAGGCGCAGGTCCTGACCGGCGAATCGTTCCTGAAGTCCGGCGCGATCAACAAGGCTTACGCATGCTTCAGCATCATCGCCGCGACCGCGTTCCCCGAAGACGAGGACGACGCCTCCGCCGATATAGCACCGGAGACGGTCCCCGAAACCGGCGAAGGATCCGCCGAAACGGCCGAAGGAGCGACCGTGGACGGACAGCAGACAGAATCCGCCGCCGAAGAGGAGTTTGATCCCGCCGCGATGCAGTGGATCGAACAGGCGATCTACCGTACCGCCTACACGGCGGCCCTGCTCGGCAACACCGAAGAACGCGACCGCATGGTCAGGAAATACCGCAGGCATTTCCCCGACGGGAAGTACGCCGCCGAAATCGGCTCCCTCCCGGCATCCCAGGCTCAATAATCAAAACATCATCCATACAACGAGGTAACCAGATGAAAAAACTGATGACGCTCCTCACAGGCGGACTCCTGCTGGCGGCAGTCCAGCTCTCCGCGCAGTCCGCCGCCTCCGCCAAACCCGTGATCATGACGACCGACGGCGAGGAGATCCGCGCCGCGTCCGTCGAGCTCACGCAGAGCGGCGATTTCCGCTATGCTGAATCCCTGAAAGACGGCTCCCCGAAACTCTCCATCCGCAAAAACCGCGTCCGCTGGGCGTGGATTCCGAAACCGGAGGAGATCACCGCCGCCGACAAGCTCATCACGAACAAGAAATACGACGAAGCCGCCACCACGTTCGCCGGACTCGTCAAGCCGTTCGGTCCACTCGGCTGGGAACCCTACTGCAAGCTCCGCCAGGCCGAGGCGCTCGACGCCTCCGGGAAGCAGTCCGAGGCGATCAAGGTGCTCGAGACGCTGAAGGACTACTCGAACGCCAGTCCGCGCAACGAGGCGGACCTGAGCGCGGCATACGAGCTCCTCATCAAGTTCTACGCCAACATCAAGGCGTGGGACAAGGGGCTCGAACTCTCCAAGAAACTCATGTACGCCGGCGACGCCGCGGCCGTGAGCGCACTCTTCGCACGCGGCGACATCCTCTCCGCCCGCGCCTCGGAAACGAACTCCCAGGATGACCGCCGCGACGCGTTCAACGCCTACGCCCAGATCAGCCTTCTCTTCCCGAAGTCCAGCCGCGCCGCCGAAGCGACGTTCCGCGCCTACCAGACGCTCACCGTGCTGAACGACGCCCGCGCGAAGATCTTCGCCGACAAGCTGAAGAAGGACTACCCGAAGAGCGACTACGCCAAGCAGCTCTGATCCCCCCTGCCCCACCTGAAAAAGTCATCAAATCGAAACTTTCAACATAAAGGAATCATTCGTATGAAACTCAATCGCACCTCAGCGTTCCTGACGGCCGCGGCCGTCGCCGCCACGGGTCTTCTGCTCTCCATGCCCGCCTGGGCGCAGGAAGCCGCGGAAGCGGCGGAAGAACCGGCTGCCAAGGGCACCAGTTTCCTGTCGGTCGTCTTCGGCGGCACGGCGATGGACCTGATCGTCTGGCTCATGATCTTCCTGACCTCGCTCGCCACGCTCGCGCTCATCATCGACTCCTGCGTCTGCATTCGCGCGGTGAAGATCATGCCCGCCGACCTCATCGAGACCGTGAAGAACTCGCTCGCCGAGGGCGACCTGGGCGCCGCGATGGAAGCCTGTGAAGCCACCCCCGGCCCGCTCTCCAACATCCTGATGTCCGGCTTCAACAGCATCACCGAGGGCTACGACGTCGTGCTCGACTCCGTGTCCTCGCAGGCCAGCATTGAGACCGAAAAGCTCATGCAGCGCGTGAACTACCTCAACCTCTGCGGCCAGCTCGCCCCGATGTTCGGCCTCATGGGCACGGTCACAGGCATGGTGTCCGCGTTCGGCAGCCTCGGCACCGTGAAGGGCGCCGCGCAGACCGCCGCGCTCGCGCAGTCCATCTCCTCCGCACTCTACACCACCGCCGTCGGCCTCTTCATCGCCGTCCCCGCCATCCTCGGATTCACGTTCATCAAGAACAACGCCTCCAAGATCATCCTCATGATGGAGGCAATGACCTACGAACTCATCAACACGCTGAAGAACTCCGAAGTCAAGGAACAGTGACCGCACCCGTGAATCCCGCTCAAAGGAGCATCACAAATGGCCAAGAAAACCAGACTCATGACCGAGGAAGCCGCATCGGTGCCGATCTCCAGCATGATCGACATCGTCTTCCTCCTCATCATCTTCTTCATCGTGACCGCCACGCTTGACAAGGACATGCAGGACGAAAGCGTCCTCCTCGCCGACGCCCCCAACGGACGCCCCGTCGTCAAGCAGGATCCGCGCACCATCACGATCAACCTCCGCATGGACGGCTCCATGACCGTCGGCGGCCGCGCCATGACCGGCCCGGAACTCACCGCCCTGCTGGAGGACGTGAAGCGCACCGCGCCCGATCCGCTGTCGATCCCCATCGTGATCCGCGGCGACCGCCAGGTGCAGTATTACTACGGCGCGAAGGCCCTGGATGCGATCAAGAAGACCGGGCTGTACAAAGTCAGCCTCGCGGGCGTGCAGGAATAACGGAGGCGCAACATGGCAAGAAAAGAATCCACCAAGCTCAATCCGCCCCCGGACGCCAGCTTCCCCCTGTCCAGCATGATCGACGTCGTCTTCCTGCTGCTCATCTTCTTCCTCGTGACACAGAAACCGATCACCGAGGAAGTCATGATCAACGTGGAACTGCCCGCGCCCGACATGTCGACCGTCGCCGCCGACCCGCTCATCCCAATCACCATCGACGTCGACAAGTATTCGCGCGACAATATCGACGAGATCGACGCGCGCCTGGCCGCGCTCGGCGACCGCGACGACCCGAACGAGGTCCTGAAGGACGAACGCCTGTACTATTCGTTCAACGGCTCCGCCCCGATGGAGGTCTCCCGCCTCCGCGAACGCCTTGCCGCCGTCGCCGCGGCCGACGCGAACTCCACGATCATCATCAAGTGCGACCCGAACGTGAAGTACCGCAAGCTCATCCGCGTGCTCGACCTCTGCAGCGAACTCGGGCTGAACTCCCGCCAGCTCGTCGACAAGGTCAAGCCGTTCATCCCCGATCCGCCGCCCCAGCGCGGCAGAAGATGACCTCGAACCGAACTGACAATTTACCCTCACTTTCTCCAATCCACACCCTCAAACCCATGAAAGGATTTTCATCATGGAACTGAAAGGCAGCAAGACCGAAAAGAACCTCGCATTCGCGTTCGCAGGCGAATCCCAGGCACGCAACAAATACACCTACTTCGCCAGCAAGGCGAAGAAGGAAGGCTACGAGCAGATCGCCGCGTTCTTCCTCGAGACCGCCGACAATGAAAAGGAACACGCCAAGCTCTGGTTCAAGCACCTCGGCGGCATCGGCTCCACCGTCGAAAACCTGAAGGCCGCCGCCGAAGGCGAACGCGAGGAATGGACCGACATGTACAAGCGCTTCGCCGAAGAGGCGCGCGCAGAAGGCTTCAACGACATCGCCGCCCAGTTCGAGGGCGTCGCCGCCATTGAGAAGCGCCACGAGGAACGCTACCGCAAGCTCCTCTCCAACATCGAAACCGGAGAAATCTGGGTCCGCACCGGCGAAAACCGCTGGGAATGCCGCAACTGCGGCCACATCTACATCGGCACCACTCCGCCGGAAGTCTGCCCCGTCTGCAACCATCCGCGGGCTTATTTCCAGATCGAGGCCGACAACTACTGATCCCCGGCTCCGGGCGGTTCGACATTGAGCCGCCCGACAGCTTTTTTTGTGCGATATGAACCGCATACGGATACACAACACAGACCTCGAAGTCTCGCAAATCTGCTACGGACAGGTCAAACTCGGGCTCCGGCCGGACGAAGCCGAAGGCATGCGCCTGCTCGACCTGTTCGCCTCGCTTGGCGGCAATTTCGTCGATACCGCGTCCGTCTACTCGAACTGGGTGCCCGGCGAACTCCACCGCAGCGAACGCGTCCTCGGCGACTATTTCAAATCGCGCAGCAACCGCGACAAGTTCGTCGTCTGCACGAAGGGCTGCCACTACGACTTGGAAACGAAGGCGGACCGCGTGACGCCCGCCGACTTCATGGCCGACCTGGAAACCTCGCTCAAGGCGCTCCGCACCGACCGCATCGACCTGTATCTCTTCCACCGCGACGACATGCGCATGCCCGTCGCGACTCTGCTGGAGGTCTGCGAAAAGGCGAAGGCGGAGGGCAAGATCCGTTACTACGGCTCGTCCAACTGGCGCGTCCAGCGGCTCACCGCCGCCGACAAGGCCGCGCAGGAACACGGCTTCGAGGGATTCCGCGTGAACCAGCTCACCACGCATCCGGCGGTCGGCCTCACCAATCCCATGCCCGACGACACGATGTCCATGTGGAACCGGAATTACGCGGACTACCATCGCGCGACCGGAATGACCGTCATGGGCTCCTCCTCGCTCGCGGAGGGCTTCCTCTCCGACCCGGACAACGAGCGTTTCGCCGGGACCATGTACGATTCCGGCGCGGCGCGTCTGCTCGCGAAAAAGATCCACGGCCTCGCGCGGGAAACCGGCCTCACGCCCGCTCAGATCTGCATCCGGTTCCAGACGGACTACCCTGGGATTCAGATGATCCCCGTCTTTACCGCCTCCACGGAAAAGAACCTCCGCGAGCTCTGCGCCTCCTTCGACAATCCCTTCCCCGAAGACGCCCTCTTCCGCTTCTGATTTCTTTTCCGTTTGACAACGAATCCCGCAAGTGTCATCTTCTGACAACTTGCGGGATTTATTTATGCACGATCCGCCCTTTGAGGTGGTTTTTTTTTGTCTTTTTTTGATTCCGGCGATTGAAACTGACACTCTATGGCAGTGTTCGATGATATAGTATACTCGCAAACACGAAAGAGCATAAAAGCTGTTTCCGCACAAAACCGACAAACATTTCACAAGGAGTACCTGCCATGAAAGAAAAGACCGCCGCCGCCCTGCACGTCCTGTTCGACCTCACAGCCGAAAACCTCGGATTCGTCGCCGTCTGCGCCGTCACACTCGCCGTCATCCTCAAACTCGCCTGCGCCTGAACAGGACAGAAACAGGAAAATGAACGGAAAGGAATATGCGCATGACCTTCGACAAACTGGTGTACCGCGAATCCCCCGGATCGGAGCCGGGGAGCACGCTGACCGTCGACTTCGGCGGGATCGGCGAGCTCACGGTGAGGTCCGGCATCCGCGGCGAAGTCAACTGGCGCCGCCTCACGCGCCCCGTGCTGGACGTGCTGAAACTGAAACTCGACGCCTGCGAGTTCGAGGCGTGGCGGGACGATGCCCCCGCGCCGGGCACGAACGGAGCCCGATGGGGTCTGGAGCTGTTCGACGGCGGAAAATCCGTGAAACAGGTGAACGGCGGCAGCGTCCTGCCGGAACACTGGGCCGCGTTCCAGTCGATCCTGGAGCTGTGCGGCGCGCTCGCGGAAGACAGGAGGCAGGACCTTCTGTTAGGGGGAAAAGCAGTTTGACAAACGAAAAACACGCACTATATTTACCTGATATTTGTGCGAACAAATCAAAGTAAAACAGAGGAATCATTCAGGCGGAAATGAGGCTGGCGGGACTTGATTTCGAGACGGCGAACGGCTGCGCGGGGAGCATCTGCGCGGCGGGATGCGGCATCATCCAGGACGGCGAGGAGGCCGAAACGTTCGAACGTCTGGTCCGGCCGCATCCGGACATGAACTGGATCGCATCGTTCTGCTACCGCGTGCACGGGATCGGCGCGTGCGACCTGGAGGACGCGGACGAATTCCCGTCGATCTGGCCGGGACTGCGCGACATGCTGCTGTCGGCGGACTGCGTGGTCATCCACAACGCGCCGTTCGACCTGAGCCACCTGCGCGCCGTGCTGGGGCTTTATAATCTGCCGCCGGTGCGCTTCCCGTACGTGTGCAGCCTGGCCGCCAGCCGCCGCGCCCTGCCCGAACTCGCCTCGCATTCGCTGAACAACGTCGCCGCGTATTTCAACATCACCTTCCGGCACCACGATGCGCTGGAGGACGCGCTGACCTGCGCGAAGATCCTGCACGAGATCGGGCTCACGCCGCGCATCCCGCGGAAGGAATTCATATTTCCTACACCGTAACCAGGACAAGTCCTGGACTGATGCAGTGCGCTCAGCTTCGCTTGCGCACGGGAGGCGGGGTCTCCACTGCGGCAGCACCCGGCTTTGCCCGGGCCGTTTCGGGCGGCCTTGACACTCCGGACGCATCAATACTCGTCTACGCCCGTTTCGGCGCGCAAATCGCGCCGCAAGGCCGTTTCCTGCCATTTTACATCGTAACTCGGCAAAGCGATGCCCGGACACGAAAAGCCGCCGGACCGCCGCCGCTGTAAAAACGAAGGGAGCCTCAATGAATTCAGTTCGGATGGATTTTCAGCGTACGGGCATAAAGGCCAATGCAGGAAGATTCGAGCGTGGCTACCTGAAAACGTAACCACCGAGAATCTTACCAGTTGGACTTTGCCCGGACACGAAAAGCCGCCGAAGGGAAATGAATTGAGGCGACATAAAAAAACCGGGGTCCCTTTTGAGGGGGATCCCGGAAGAGAATACCGTAAACGGTACCCGGAAAACTGCGGATTAGACAGTCTTGCCGGAGATGACGCCGTGGCCGTGGAAGGTACGGGTCGGGGCGAATTCGCCGAAACGGTGTCCGACCATGTTCTCCGTGACGAACACGGGAACGAAGATCTTGCCGTTGTGCACGTTGAAGGTATACCCGACGAACTCGGGGAGTACCATGGAACGGCGGGACCAGGTCTTGATCGGCTTCTTGTTGCCGCCGGCCTTTTCCATGCGTTCGACTTTTTCGACCAGATGATAGTCCACAAACGGACCTTTTTTGATTGATCTGCCCATAGGTTACTTTCTCCTGCGTTCGACGATGAACTTGTTGCTCGGCTTCTTCGGGTGACGGGTGCGTTTGCCCTTGGCAAGCTGACCCCAGGGGGACACGGGGTGACCGCCGCCGGAGGAACGGCCTTCGCCGCCGCCCATGGGGTGGTCGATCGGGTTCTGGACGACGCCGCGGACGTGGGGGCGGAAGCCTTTGTAGCGGGCTTTGCCGGCCTTGCCGAGGGAGACGTTCATGTGATCGAGGTTGCCCACCTGGCCGATGGTGGCGAGGCAGTTGATGTGGAACATGCGGACTTCACCGCTGGGAAGCTTGACCTGGCAGTAGTCGCCTTCGCGGGAGCGGAGGACGGCGTACTGACCGGCGGAACGGACGATCTTGCCGCCGCGGCCGGGGGTCATTTCGATGTTGTGGATCTGGAGTCCCAGGGGGATGTTCTTCAGCTGGAGGGCGTTGCCGGGCTTGATCTCGGCGCCCGCGCCGGAAGCGATGACCTGACCGACCTTGAGGCCGACGGGCGCGAGGATGTAGGACTTCGTGCCGTCTTCGTAGCAGATGAGGGCGATGAACGCGGAGCGGTTCGGATCGTACTCGATCGCCTTGACGGTCGCGGGACCGGTCTTGGTGCGGTTGAAGTCGATCTGGCGGTAGGCGCGCTTGTTGCCGCCGCCGCGGAAGCGGACGGTCATGCGGCCGACGTTGTTGCGGGCGCCGGTGGAGCGGATGCCCTTGGTGAGAGCCTTCTCGGGAGCCTTCTTAGTGAGCTCGGCGGAGTAGTCGACGACGCCGATGTAGCGGCGGTTGTTCGTCGTGGGCTTGTAGGTTTTGATCGGCATTTGCGTGTCTCCTTATGCGAGCTCGATCGTGCCCTCGGCGAGGGTGACGATGGCTTTTTTCCAGTTGGAACGGCGACCGCGGACGGGGGATTTTCCGACGCGTTTGAGCTTGCCGGTGTAGTTCATGATGTTGACGGACTTGACCTTCACGCCTTCGTAGATGTCTTCGACGGCGGCGGCGATCTCGGTCTTCGTGGCGCAGGAGCAGACCTTGAAGGAATACTGGTTGGCGCCCTTGAGAAGCGTGCACTTCTCAGTCATCATGATGTGCTTGATGATGTCGTAGGAAGATTTCATTTGGTCACCTTCTCAATGCGCTTGACGATCACATCCATGGCATCCTTGCTGCAAACGAGCATGTCCGCCCAGAGGACCTGGTAGGTGTTGACCGCGGAAGCCTTCATGAGGCAGACGGCGGGGAGATTGCTGGTGGCGAGGATGGAGTTTTCCTCGTAGTCGGCAACGACGCAAAGGATTTTGCCGGTGGCCTTCAGGGCGTTGAAAGCGGCGACCGCTTCCTTCGTCTTCGGGCTTTCGAACTTGACGTCGTCGACGACGATGACGCCGGAGTTCTTCACGGATTCGGAGAACGAACGCTGGAGCGCGAGTCTGCGGACCTTGGCGTTGATCTTGGTCGCGAAGCTGCGGGGGGTGGGGCCGAACGCCACACCGCCGTGACGCCAGGAGGCATTACGGGAGGAACCGCTGCGGGCACGGCCGAGGCCTTTCTGCTTGAAGGGCTTGCGGCCGCCGCCGGAAACCTGGCCGCGGGTCTTGGTGGAGGCAGTGCCTGCGCGGCACGCGTTGAGGAAGGACACGACGGTGTCTTTGACCGCCTGGGAGCCCTTCTCCAGTTCGAGGGCGGTATCGGGGAGCTCGTAGACTCCGACCTTTTCGCCCTTCATATTGAGAATATCGAGATTCATAACGTGTCACCTTGTAAGTTTGGGATTATTTCTTGATCGCTTTTCTGACGAGTACGGTGCCGCCGTTAGGTCCGGGGATCGCCCCACTTACAAAGATCAGATTTTCCGCGGAATCGACTTTGACAACGCGCAGGTTCTGCACAGTGCGCTTCACGCTGCCGTGCTGACCGGGCATTTTCTTGCCTTTGATGATGTTGCCGGGGGATTCACGGCATCCGATGGAGCCGGGCTTTCTGTGCCAGCCGCCGCCGTGTCCGTCACGACCGCCTTTGAAATGATGGCGGACCATGACGCCCTGATAGCCGCGTCCCTTGGTCACGCCGGTGACGTCGAGATATTCACCTTCTTCGAAGATGCCGGCGCCGATCTCGGCTCCGATCTCGAACTTGGAATCGTCGGTAATGCGGAATTCCTTCATGATGGACGGAGTGTTGACTCCGGCCTTTGCGGCCTGGCCGGCAACTGCCTTGCCTGCATTTTTCGCTTTCCGGGAACCAAATCCGAAAAGCACGGCGGAATAGCCGTCGCGTTCCACATTCTTCACGTCGATCACGACGCACGGGCCAGCCTGAACGACCGTCACAGGGGTCAGCACACCCTTGTCGTCGTAAAGCTGAGTCATCCCGACTTTCTTTCCGATCAAACCTTTCATGTTGTTCTCCTTTCAGGCACATGTCCTCAATCGGAAAAAGGACCTTGGTGCCGGATTGCCGGTCAGCGCCCGAACCGTTCGGGCGACGACCTGTTCAGCGGCTGCGGATCAGCCGCCGATCTTGATGGAAATATCCACGCCCGCGGGGAGGCTGAGCTTCTTCAGCTCGTCGACCGTCTTGGCGGTAGGATCGATGATGTCCATCAGCCGCTTGTGCGTGCGGATCTCGAACTGCTCCATGGACTTCTTGTCCACGTGAGGAGAGCGGTTGACGGTGAAACGTTCCACCCGGGTCGGCAGCGGGATCGGACCGGCAACGCGGGATCCGGTGCGGCGGGCGGTGTTGAGGATTTCCGCGACCGACTGGTCGAGGATGCGGTGTTCGTAGGCCTGAAGTTTAATGCGGAACTTCTGGACCTGACGGGGAGCGGGCTTTGTGCTCATTTTTGTGATTTCTCCACGATTTTATCTTGAATAAAAGTTGGTACGCGTTCGAAGTGGTTGGGCTCCATCGTGTAGGAGGCGCGGCCGCGCGTCAGGGAGCGGATGGCCGTCGCATACCCGAAGAGCTCGGAAAGCGGGGTGTTGGCGATGATCTGGACGGTGTTTTCGCGGGTATCGACCTGGATGACCGCGCCGCGGCGGGAGCTGATGTCGCCGATGATATCGCCCATGTTTTCTTCCGGAGTGGTGACTTCCACCTTCATGATCGGCTCGAGGAGGCAGAGGCCGCCCTTGCGCGCGGCATCCTTCAGGCCCATGGAAGCGGCGATCTTGAACGCCATTTCCGAGGAGTCGACCGGGTGGAACGAGCCGTCGACGATATCCACATGGAAATCGGTGAGCGGGTAGCCGGCAAGCACGCCGGTGGACGCGGCTTCGCGGATGCCCTGTTCGATCGGCTTGATGAATTCTTTCGGAATGGCGCCGCCGACGACTTTGTTTTCGATCGTGATGCCGTGGCCGCGTTCCATCGGGGAGACGTTCAGCACGCAATGACCGTACTGGCCGTGGCCGCCGGTCTGGCGGACGAACTTGGAGTCCGCGGTGGCGGGATTGAGGATGGTTTCGCGGTAGGCGACTTCGGGCTGGCCGGAGTTGGCCTCGACCTTGAACTCACGGATCAGACGGTCCATGATGATCTCGAGGTGGAGTTCGCCCATGCCGGAGATAATGGTCTGGCCGGTTTCGGCGTTGCTGTTGATCGTGAAGGTCGGGTCTTCGTCGGAGAGAGCGGCGAGCGCGGCGAAAAGTTTGTCGCGGGCGGCGGAGCTCTTCGGCTCGACGGCGATGGAGATGACGGGATCCGGGAACGTCATGGATTCCAGGACGATCTGGTTTCCTTCGTCGCAGATGGTGTCGCCGGTGGTGCAGTTCTTGAGACCGACGCAGGCGGCGATGTCGCCGCAGTAGATCACGTCGCGTTCCTCACGGGAATTGGCGTGCATCTGGAGCAGACGGCCGAGGCGTTCGCGGCGGCGGGTACGGGGATTGATGACCGTCGCGCCCTTTTCCGCCATGCCGGAGTAGATGCGGATGAACGCGAGCTTGCCGACGTACGGGTCGTTCATGATTTTGAAGACCAGCGCGGAGAACGGCTGGTCATCGCCGCAGTGACGGGAGATGGGAGCTTCGGTATCGGGGTCGGTGCCTTTGGTCTCCCAGATATCGACCGGGGACGGCAGATAATCGACGACCGCGTTGAGGAGGAGCTGGACGCCTTTGTCCTTGAACGCGGTGCCGCAGAGAGCGGGAACGAGCTTGCCGGCGACGACGGCGGCGCGGAGGGAGGTCTTGATCTGCTCCTTGTCCGGGGTCTTGCCGTCGAGGTAGAGCTCCATGATGGTGTCGTCGACTTCGGCGAGACACTCAATCAGGTAGTCGAACGCTTCCTTGGCTTTTTCCTGATATTCGGCGGGGATGTCGTATTCGACGACCTGCGCGCCGTCCGCGCCTTCGTAGCGGTACGCCTTCTGGTCGATGACCTGGACGTTGCCGCTAAAGTTGGCTTCGGAGCCGATGGGAAGGGAGATCGGCACGACGGTCGCGCCGAGTTTCTTGCGCATTTCGTCGACAACACGGTAGAAATTCGCGCCGGTGCGGTCCATCTTGTTGACGAACGCGAGAATCGGCACGTGGTACTTCTTGGCCTGGCGCCACACGGTTTCCGTCTGGGGCTGGACGCCGCCGACCGCGCAGAAGACGGCAACGGCGCCGTCGAGCACGCGGAGGGAGCGTTCGACTTCGGCAGTGAAGTCGACGTGGCCGGGAGTGTCGATGAGGTTGATGCGATGCTTCAGCCAGAAGCAGGTGGTGGCGGCGGACGTAATGGTGATGCCGCGTTCCTGTTCCTGGACCATCCAGTCCATCGTAGCAGCGCCTTCATGGACCTCGCCCATTTTGTGGCTCTTGCCGGTGTAGTAGAGGATACGCTCGGAAAGCGTGGTCTTGCCGGCGTCGATGTGAGCCATGATCCCGATGTTCCGGGTGGCGGCGAGAGGGGTCTTGCGGCCGGGAGCCTCGTGGTAATCCTGATTGAGTGTGTGTGCAGCAGTCGTCATAGGGTAGAACTTGGGAGCTTCGGATGATTACCAGCGGTAGTGGGCGAACGCCTTGTTGGCCTGCGCCATCTTGTGGGTATCATCTTTTTTCTTCACGGAGGAGCCGGTGTTGTCGAAGGCGTCGAGGAGTTCCGTGGCGAGGGCGATCATCATGGGTTTGCCCTTCTTGGCCTGGGAATAGGTCGTGATCCAGCGGATGGCGAGAGCGACCTGGCGTTCCGGCGCGACGTCGATGGGCACCTGGTAGTTGGCGCCGCCGACGCGACGGGACTTGACTTCGACTTTGGGCTTGACGTTTTCGACGGCCTGGATGAAGACTTCGAGGGGTTCCATGTCTTTCTTCTGGGTCGCGATGTAGTCGAAAGCGCCGTAAACGATCTTCTGGGCGATGGACTTCTTGCCGCACTTCATCAGGGTGTTGATGAGGCGGGCGACGAGTTCGCTGTTGTATTTGACGTCCGGGATGAGTTCCCGTTTCGTGGTTCTGCGTCTTCTCATGGTGTATGCGTTACCTTATCGTGATTATTTCTTCTTGTCGTCTTTGGCACGCTTCGCGCCGTACTTGGAACGGCCCTGGCGGCGTCCGTCGACGCCCATGCTGTCGAGTGCGCCGCGCACGACGTGGTAGCGGACGCCCGGGAGGTCACGGACACGGCCGCCCTTCACGAGGACGACGCTGTGTTCCTGGAGGTTGTGGCCTTCGCCGCCGATGTAGGCGGTGACTTCGAGTCCGTTGGTCAGACGGACACGGGCGATTTTACGCATAGCGGAGTTCGGCTTTTTCGGGGTTCTCGTCGTAACCTGAAGGCAAACGCCACGTCTCTGCGGGCATTTGGTAAGAGCTTTGGATTTGCTCTTGCAGGGTTTCGGGCTGCGACCGGCTCTGACCAACTGGTTGATTGTCGGCATGTTTGTTTTCCACCTGTATTCTGGTTAATTGATGATTGTGTGCAAAAATTCAAGCATATAATATACCGTCATTTCCGCGGATAATCAAATCAATTTTCCCAGTTTTTCGTTATTTTTTTTGATTTTTGCTCGTTTTGAATGGTTTTATTCCCCATCGTCGTCGTCCGTAAGGGAGTCGTCGCTGAACTCGTCGTCGGAGAGTTCCGTCTCGTCGAAGATGATGTCCTCGGCGGGGAAATCCAGCGCATCGGCATCGTTGAGGTCGTCGAATTCCGCCTTTTCCTCGTCGGTGGGCTGGTATTCGTCGTCGTCGCCGAAGTCGATCTTGGTGATATCGAGTTCGGGAACGGTTTCGTCTTCCTTCGGCTCGTCAAGCGGCGTCTCGGGCGGCAACTCTTCGCCCAGGAGTTTCACTTTCAGATTCTGAAGTTCGACGGCTCCGGTTCCCGCGGGAATCAGATGTCCGGTGATCACATTTTCCTTGAATCCGCGCAGCACGTCTTCACGTCCGAGCGTGGCGGCGTCGGTCAGGATGCGCGTGGTATCCTGGAAGGACGCGGCGGAGATAAAGCTGTCGGTTTCGAGGGAGGCTTTGGTGATGCCAAGCAGGACGGGTTCGGCCTCGGCGGGTCTGCCGCCGGCGGCGGCGACGCGCTTGTTCTCGCGGTCGAATTCGTAACGGTCGACCAGTTCGCCCGCCAGGAAACGGGTGTCGCCCTGGCCGGAGGAACCGTCCTCGCACTTGTCGACGATGCGGACTTTCTGCATCATCTGACGGATGATGATCTCAATGTGCTTGTCGTTGATTTCGACGCCCTGGGACCGGTACACGTTCTGGACTTCGTTCACGAGGTAGCGCTGGAGTTCCTGCGCGCCGCAGATGCGGAGCAGGTCCTGCGGGATCACGGCGCCCGTGGTGAGCTTCTGGCCCTTCTTGACGTATTCGCCGTTGCTCACGATCAGGTGCTTGTTGTTCGGGATATGGTGTTCCGAAGTCTCTTCGGTATCGGGATTGGTCACGTACACCACGCGGCCTTTTTTGGTCTTGTAGGCGGCGATGTCCTTCTTGCCGTCCTGAAGCGACGTGAAGAAGTAGCCGTCGATCTGCGAGATCTCGGCGATGTCCTTCGGCGTACGCGCCTCGAACAGCTCGGCGACGCGCGGCAGACCGCCGGTGATGTCTTTGTTTCTCTGCTGCTGATACGGGATACGGGCGAGCGTGGTGCCGGGGCTGACGCGCTGGCCTTTCTTGACCATGAGCAGGGTGCCGGCGGCCAGAGGATACTCGCGGACATCCTCGAGCGTCTGCGGATTCTTGATGACGATGCGCGGACTGAGGTCGTCGTTGTGCTCCAGCACGGTCAGCTGTTCCATGCTGCCGCGGCGCTGGTCGCGCTTGTAGGTCACGCCGTCGAGCAGGTCCAGAAGATCGACGACGCCGCCGTCTTCCGCGATGATCGGCATGTTGGAGGGGTCCCACTTGGCGAGCTGCTGGTTGGCTTCGACCACGTCGCCTTCGCGGCAGAACAGCACGGCGCCGATTTCGACCGAGTAGCGTTCGACCGGCGTTTCCTTCATCGCGTCCTTCCAGTAATCGTAGTTCGGATTGTAGATGGTGCCGATGATGGCGGCTTCCTGCTTGGCGCGTTCGCGGGCGTTCTGTTCGGCTTCCTTCACCAGGTCTTCGTCGTACACGACGATGAACCCGTTCTTGTTGATGACCAGCATTTCGCCCTTTTCGTTCGTGACGGTGTTGATGCCTTCGAAGCTGATCTTGCCGGACTTGCGCGCCTTGATGTCGGACTGCTTGGACACGGCGGAAGCGACGCCGCCGATGTGGAACGTACGCATGGTGAGCTGCGTGCCGGGTTCGCCGATGGACTGCGCGGCGATGATGCCGAGGGCGTCGCCCACTTCCGCGTCGCGGTCGGTGGCGAGGTTCTTGCCGTAGCACTTCACGCAGACGCCGTGTTCGACCTCGCAGGTCAGCACGGAGCGGATGAGCACGCGCGGATGGCCGAGCGCTTCGACGCGCTTGGCGATCTCGGGCGTGAACTCCTCGCCGGCGGCGATGATAAGTTCGCCGGAGTTGGCGGTGTCGCGGATGTCCTGGGCGCTGTAGCGTCCGACCAGACGGTCGGCGAGCGAGAGCAGCGGCTTTTCGTCGTCGCCCTTGATGGCGCTGATCCAGATGCCCTTCATGGTGCCGCAGTCTTCGCAGCGGCAGATGATGTCCTGCGCGACGTCGACGAGCTTGCGGGTCATGTAGCCGGAGTCGGCGGTCTTCAGAGCGGTGTCGGCCAGGCCTTTGCGTGCGCCGTGCGTGGAGATGAAGTATTCGAGCACCGTAAGACCCTCGCGGAAGTTGGAGAGGATCGGGCGTTCGATGATTTCGCCGTTCGGCTTTGCCATCAGGCCGCGCATGCCGGCGAGCTGACGGATCTGGTCCTTGCTGCCTCGCGCGCCGGAATCGAGCATGGCGTAAACCGGGTTGATGCGCTTCTTGTTCTCCTCCTCGCACGCGGCGAAGAGGTCCTTGGCGACGTCGTTCGTGACCTTCGTCCAGACTTCGACGATGCGGTCGTGTTTTTCGCCTTCGGTACGGGCGCCGGCTTCGAACTCGTCCTGGATCTTCTTGATCTCCTTGCGGGCGGCCTCAATGAGGGAAGCCTTGTTCTCCGGGAACGGAACGTCGGCGACGGAGATGGAGAAACCGGCGACGGTGGCGTATTCGTAGCCCAGGTTTTTGAGCTTGTCTAGCAGGATGATGGCGCGGTCGTGTCCGACGTGCTCGTACGCCTCGGCGATGAGCTTGCCGATCTCCTTCTTCGTAGCCTGGGAATTGTAGAATCCGAGGGACTTGTCCCAGATGCCGTTGAAGATGCAGCGGCCCGGGGTCGTGATGATGAACTTGGAATCCTTGTCGCCGCGCGGGGTGTCCACGCCGTAGTCCGGGTTCGGGATCTTCACGGCGTCGTGGATCTTGATGTGTCCGGTGTCGAGCGCGAACAGCACTTCGTGAATATCGCGGAAGAGACGCGCGCTGCCGGGCGGGGTCATCGGGGGACGCGTGAGGTAGTACACGCCGAGCGTGATGTCCTGCGTCGGGGTCGTGATCGGCTTGCCGCTGGCAGGCGAGAAGATGTTGTTCGTGGACAGCATCAGGAGCTTGCATTCGAGCTGGGCGGCGGCGGACAGCGGCACGTGAACGGCCATCTGGTCGCCGTCGAAGTCGGCGTTGTAGCCCGTGCAGACGAGCGGATGCAGACGGATGGCGGAACCTTCGATCAGGATCGGGTCGAACGCCTGGATGGAGAGGCGGTGGAGGGTCGGCGCGCGGTTGAGCATCACCGGGTGGCCCTTCGTGACCTTTTCGAGGATGTCCCACACGACCGTGTCGCCGCGTTCGATCATCTTCTTGGCGGAACGCACCGTATGGGCGTAGCCGCCTTCCTTGAGGTAACGGATGATGAAGGGCTCGAAGAGCGTGAGCGCCATCTTCTTCGGGAGGCCGCACTGCATGAGCTTGAGTTCGGGGCCGACGACGATGACCGAGCGGCCGGAGTAGTCGACGCGTTTGCCGAGCAGGTTCAGACGGAAGCGGCCCTGTTTGCCCTTCAGCATGCAGCTGAGGCTCTTCAGCGGGCGGCTGCCGGCGCCGGTGACGGCGCGGCCGTGGCGGCCGTTGTCGAGCAGGGCGTCGACGGCTTCCTGGAGCATGCGCTTTTCGTTGCGGATGATGACTTCCGGCGTATGGGTCTGGAGCATGCCTTTCAGGCGGCTGTTGCGGTTGATCACGCGGCGGTAGAGGTCGTTGAGGTCGGAGGTGGCGAAACGGCCGCCCTCGAGGGGAACGAGCGGGCGCAGGTCCGGCGGGATGACCGGGAGGACCTCGAGGATCATCCATTCGGGGCGCGAATTGCTCTTGATGAAGCCTTCGACGAGGCGGAGGCGCTTGGAAAGTTTCTTGCGCGTCGCCTTGTTGTGCGTGGACGCGAAGTCCACCTCAAGCTGGGCGCGCAGAGGTTCGAGGTCGATCTGCTCCAGCAGCGTGCGCACGGCGGGCGCGCCCATCTCGGCGCGGAAACCGTCGCCGTACTCGGAACGCGCCTGCTGGTACTGCATGCCGTCGAGCGTTTCGCCGAGGGCAAGCGGGGTGTCGCCGGGATCGGTCACGACCCAGACTTCATAGTAGATGATGCGTTCGAGTTCGCGCGCGGTCTTTTCGAGCATGAGGCCGATGCGGCTGGGCATGCACTTGAAGAACCAGATATGGGACACGGGAACGGCGAGTTCGATATGGCCCATGCGTTCGCGGCGGACCTTGGAATGGCAGACTTCGACGCCGCAGCGTTCGCAGATGATGCCTTTGTTCTTGACGCGTTTGTATTTGCCGCAGCTGCATTCCCAGTCGCGGTACGGTCCGAAGATCTTTTCGCAGAACAGGCCGCCTTTTTCGGGCTTGAAGCTGCGGTAGTTGATCGTCTCGGGGTTCTTGACCTCGCCGTGACTCCAGGAGCGGATGACTTCGGGAGACGCGACTTTGATCACGACCGCCTCGAACTGGCTGAGCGGCTGGTAGGGTTCGCGGGCGTCCCGGTTGTAAGAGCTGTCAATCATGGTATCTCTTCCCCCTTCGGTTATTTACTCGGATTTTCGGAACGTTTCACCGTCTGCACGTCAAGGCCCAGCGACTGGAGTTCCTTGAGCAGGACGTTGAAGGATTCGGGACGGCCGGGTTCCAGGATGCCCTGGCCGCGGACGATCGACTCGTAGATGCGGGTTCTGCCGGTCACGTCGTCGCTCTTCACCGTGAGCATTTCCTGCAGGGTGTGCGCCGCGCCGTAGGCTTCGAGCGCCCACACTTCCATTTCGCCGAATCTCTGGCCGCCGTGCTGCGCCTTGCCGCCGAGCGGCTGCTGGGTGACGAGCGAGTACGGGCCGATGGAACGCGCGTGGATCTTGTTGGCGACCAAGTGGTCGAGCTTGAGCATGTAGACGACGCCGACCATGACGCGCTGGTCGAACCGGTTGCCGGTGCGGCCGTCGAAGAGGTCGGTCTTGCCGTCGAAGACTTCTTCGCCGTTGACGGTCTTGAAGCCCCAGTGGAAGTTCTCGCCGGTCTCCTGTTCGACCTTGGCGTTAGCTTCGCGCATCATGTCGATGATCTTGGATTCGGAGATACCGTCGAACACCGGGGTGGCGACCTTCACGCCGAGCATGCTGACCGCCCAGCCCAGATGGGCTTCCAGGACCTGTCCGATGTTCATACGGGAGGGCACGCCCAGCGGATTCAGCACGATGTCGACCGGACGGCCGTCCTTGGTGAACGGCATGTCCTCGATCGGGACGATACGGGAGACGATACCCTTGTTGCCGTGACGGCCGGCCATCTTGTCGCCGACCTGGATCTTGCGCTTGGAGGCGACGTAGACCTTGACGCGCTTGATCGGGCCGCGGTCCTCGCCGCCGTTGTTGTTCACGGCGTTCAGGGCGTCGGCGCGGGTCTGCTCGATGATGTTGAAGCGCGGGATGTACTCGTCGAAGACTTCCTTGAGCTGGGTGCGGATGTCGCACTCCTCCATGCTCCAGTTGTTGTAGGCGTTCGCGAGCTTGGCGATGGAGGGACGCGTGACCTTGCGGTTGGACGTGACGAGGACGACTTCCTCGCCGTCTTCATTGCGCGTGTAGATCGGTTTCGGAAGCTTCTGACCGAGGAGCATGGCGGAGAGGCGTTCGACGAGGGAGTCGATCGCTTCGCCGAACTGTTCGCGGTAGGTGTCCTTGGCGCGCTTCAGAACGCGTTTCTGTTCGGTCTTCGTCTTGGCCTGCTGGCCGGATTCCTTGGCGTATTCGATGCGGATGTCCATCACGACGCCGCCCTTGCCGCTGGGAACGGTGAGGCTGGAGTCCTTGACGTCGGCGGCCTTTTCGCCGAAGATGGCGCGGAGGAGGCGTTCCTCGGGTGCGAGCTCGGTCTCGGACTTCGGCGTGATCTTGCCGACCAGGATGTCGCCGGGCTTGACCTCGGTGCCGAGGCGGACGATGCCGTGCGCGTCGAGGTTGCGGAGCGCGTCTTCGCCGACGTTCGGGAGGTCGCAGGTGATCTCCTCGTCGCCGAGCTTGGTCTCGCGGCTTTCGATCTCGAACTCGTCGATGTGGAGACTCGTGTAGACGTCTTCCTTCACGAGGCGTTCGCTGAGCACGATGGCGTCTTCGAAGTTGTATCCGCACCACGGCATGTAGGCCGCGCGGACGTTCTTGCCGAGCGCGAGTTCCGCGCCCTGCGTGGCGGCGCCGTCGGCGATCGGATCGCCTTTTTTAATCTTCATTCCGGAGCGGACGATCGGCACCTGGTTGACGCACGTGCCGGCGTTGCTGCGGAGGAATTTGATGAGTTTGTAGGTCGTCGGGTTCTTGTCGGCGGTCTCGCCGATGACCTTGCCGTCGCTGGTGACCACGACATGGTCGGCGCTGACCTCGGCGACGATGCCGTCGCGGTCGGCGCTCAGGACAGCGCGCGAATCCACGGCGATCTTGTGTTCGAGGCCGGTTCCAACGTACGGGGATTCCGTCGTCATGAGCGGCACGGCCTGGCGCTGCATGTTCGATCCCATCAGCGCGCGGTTGGCGTCGTCGTGTTCGAGGAACGGGATCAGGCCGGCGGCGCCGGAGACGAGCTGCTTCGGGGAGACGTCCATGAGCTGGACTTCCTCGCGCGGATGCTCGGCGGATTCGCCGTACTGGCGCGCCATGACGGTGGGGTTGACGAACGTATGTTCGGGAGTGAGCGGGGCGTTGGCCTGCGCGATCACGAACTGCTCTTCCTTGTCGGCGGTCAGATAGTCGATCTTGTCCGTGACCACGCCGTTCTCGACGCGGCGGTACGGAGTCTCCAGGAACCCGAAGTGATTGATGCGGGAGTACAGGGACATGGAGGAGATCAGACCGATGTTCGGACCTTCAGGAGTCTCGATCGGGCAGATGCGGCCGTAATGGCTGGTGTGAATATCGCGGACTTCGAATCCGGCGCGTTCGCGGGAGAGGCCGCCGGGACCGAGCGCGGAGAGACGGCGCTTGTTGGTGAGCTCGGACAGCGGGTTGGTCTGGTCCATGAACTGGGACAGCTGGTTGCGCGAGAAGAAGTCGCGGACGGCGCTGATGAAGATCTTCTGGTTGATGAGCTTCAGCGGGGTGTCGCCGGGCTGCACCATCGTCATGTGCTCCTTCACGATGCGTTTCGTGCGGAGCAGGCCGACGCGGCACTGGTTCTGGAGGAGTTCGCCGACGGGGCGCACGCGGCGCGCGCCGAGGTGGTCGATGTCGTCGGTCTGGCCGTTGTGGCTGTAGAGGTTCATGAGGTACTTGGTGGCCTCGATGATGTCCTCCTTCGTCAGGATGCGGCAGTTCTCGTCGATGTTCAGGTTGAGGTGCTCGTTGATCTTGTAGCGGCCGACGAGACCGAGGTCGTAGCGCTCGTTGTCGAAGAAGAGGTGCTGGAGGAGCGCCCTGGCGGTTTCCGTGCTCGGGGAGGGATCGCCCTGGCGCATGCGCTTGTAGATCTCCTTGAGGGCGTCGTCCGTGTTCTTGGACGGATCGCGGGCAAGGCAGTTGATGATGTAGGATTCCTTGTTCGGGACGACGGCGAAGTTCGCGGACTTGATGCCTGCGGCGGACATGGTCTTCGCATGGCTTTCGGTCATGGAGATGAACGGCTCCACGACGACGCGCTTGTTTTCGTCGAGGATGGGTTCGTAGGTGTAGTAGTCGGCGATGTTGTCGGCCTTGAGGAGCTGTGCCGGCGTCATCTTCTTCACGTCATACATCACGCGGACGATATCGTCGTTGGAGCTGAATCCGAGCGCGCGGAGGAACGTGGTGATGAGGAATTTGCGGCGTTTGCGGCGCCGGTCGAGGAAAATGAATATCTGACCGTTGATGTCGAACTGGACTTCAAGCCAGGAACCACGGTCCGGGATAATGCGATAAGAATAGAGGAATCTGCCGGTGGAGTGGTGACGTTTTTCGAAGCAGATGCCGGGGGAACGGTGCAGCTGACTGATGATGACGCGTTCGGCGCCGTTGATGATGAAGGAGCCGCGCGGGGTCATCATGGGGATCTCGCCGAGGTAGACGGTTTCCGTGGTGACCGTGTCTTTGTTGGTCAGCTTGAAGTCGACGTGGATGGAAGCGGTATAGGATTCGCCGTCCTTGATGCAGTCGACGATCTCTTTTTTCGGTGTGCCTATGGTATAGGAGAGGAATTCGAGGGTGATGTGTTTGTCGAAGCTAATAACCGGAAACACGTCCATGAAGATCTCCTGAAGTCCCTGCTTCAGGCGTTTCTCCGGCGGCGTGTCCAGCTGAAGGAAAGAAGCGTATGAATCGAGCTGAATTCCGATCAGGTCCGGAATCTCAAGTACTTCTTCCAATTTTCCAAAGTTCAGTCGGTCAGGCATATTCCACCCTGTGCTTAGTTGAGAAGGCAATTTTTCACGGCAGAACCGTCTGCCGCAAAATCCGCAAAGCCCGTTGCGGATTTAAACGAGGAAAGGACGGGGGACTCCCGTGAGGGAATCCCGCCGTCAACAAATGTACTTCTTTCAAAGCGAAGTCATTACTTGACTTCGACCTTGGCGCCGGCGGCAGTGAGCTGCTCTTTGATCTTGTCGGCTTCTTCCTTGGAAGCGCCTTCCTTGACAGCCTTCGGAGCGCCTTCGACGAGCTCTTTGGCTTCCTTGAGGCCGAGGCCCGCGATCTCGCGGACGACCTTGATGACCGCGATCTTGTTCGCGCCGACGTCGGAGAGGATGACGTCGAATTCGGTCTTTTCTTCGGCGGGAGCGGCAGCGGCGGCAGCCGGAGCAGCAGCGGCGACGGCGACCGGAGCAGCGGCGGAGACGCCGAGACGGTCTTCGAGAGCTTTGACGAGCTTGGAGAGCTCGAGGACGGAGAGTTTCTCAACGTAGGAGATGAACTGTTCCATTTCCTGCGTTACTTCCACGTTAGCCTGTTCAGTCATTGTATGACCTCCATATGAGTTGAATTAAGAGTTTTCTTCGAGTTTGTTTTTGTAAGCGTTGATAACGTTGACGATGCTGGAAGCCTTGGCGTTCAGCACGCGGACAAGGCCGGTCGGGACAGCCACGAGGAGACCAAGCAGCTGAGCACGGAGCGCGTCCTTGCCGGGGAGATCGGCGATCGCGATGACCTGTTCCGAATTCAGAATTTCGCCATCGAAATAGCCGCCCTTGGCGGAGAGAACACCTTTGGTTTCAGTGGAGAAGGCCTTGATAGCCTTCGCAACGGGGCCGGCATCGCCTTTCCCGGAGATCATAGCGGTATCACCGGTGAGTTTGAATCCGGCGAGAGCGTCCATGCCGTTGAGTTCCGCCATTTTGTTGATGAAGCGGTTCTTCAGCACGTGGCACTCCGCGCCGAGCGGCGCCAGTTGTTTTTTGAACGAGTCGACGTCTTTGACCTTCAGTCCCTTGTAGGTCACAAAGAACAGATAGTCCGAACCTGTAAGGAGGGCAGCGACGTCCTGTCCGAGCTGGATGCGTTCCTGTCTCATGCTGTCTCCTTCACCGATGCTTCGCGAATGTCAACCTTCACGCCGGGGGTCATGGTCGCACTGAGCGTGATCGACTGGATGTAGACACCCTTCGCGGAGGACGGTTTCGCTTTGATGAGAGCCTTGATGACCGCAACGGCGTTCTCGACGATGGCATCGGCCTCGAACGAGAGCTTTCCGATGGGAACCTGCACGCAGGCGCCGCGGTCGGCACGAAATTCCGCACGGCCGGCCTTCGCCTCGCGGACGGCATCGCCGACCTTCTCGGTGACGGTGCCGGTCTTCGGGTTCGGCATGAGGCCGCGGGGGCCGAGCTGACGGCCCAGGGGGCGGATCTGGGACATGGAGGAGGGAGTCGCGATGAGGACGTCGAAGTCGAGCCATCCGCCTTTGATCCTGGAGATGACATCTTCGAATCCGACCACGTTCGCGCCGGCGGCCTCAGCCTCCTGGCGGAACTTGTCGTCGTCCGCGATGACCACGACACGCACTTCCTTGCCGGTACCGCGCGGGAGCGCGACGGCTCCGCGGACGGTCTGGTCGGTCTGCTTCGGGTCGACGCCGAGCTTGAAAGCGATTTCGACCGTCTGGTCGAACTTCACGCTCGGGAGTTCCTTGAGCAGCGCGGCCGCCTCGGCCAGCGAGTAGCGTTTGAGCTTGTCGAAACGCTCCAGCTGTGCTCTGTAGAGTTTGCTTCTTTTAGGCATCTACCACCTCGATACCCATACTGCGGGCAGTGCCTTCGATGACGCGCATCGCGGCTTCCTCGCTTCGGGCGTTGATGTCTTTCTTTTTCATTTCCACGATCTGCTTGATCTGCGCGCGGGTGATCTTTCCGGCCGATTCGCGGCCGGGGTTGTGGGACCCGCTCGGGATGTTCGCCAGCTTCTTGATGAGCTCAGCAGCCGGCGGAGACTTCGTGACAAATGTGAAAGAACGATCCTGGTAGACGGTGATCACGACCGGGATGATCATTCCGGCCTGTGACTGAGTCGCAGCGTTAAACTGCTTGCAGAAGCCCATGATGTTCACGCCGGCCTGGCCGAGCGCGGGGCCTACCGGGGGCGACGGTTTCGCATCGCCGGCCGGGATCTGCAAACGGATTTCCGCAGTTACCTTTTTCGCCATTTCTGTCTCCAAACCGCAAGCTGGTACGAACCGGCAGGAATTCTTCCACCTTGCGGACTACGATATGTTTAGTATGTTTGTTCGGCCTGTGCGTCAATCTTCGCACGGACCGACCTGCCCAAACTCCAATTCAACAGGAGTATCCCGCTCAAAGATCGAAATCATCAGTTTGAGTTTCGCATGTTCGGGATCGACCTCTATGATCTTGCCGTCGGAACCGTTGAACACGCAGTCGCGGTCCTCGACTCTGACGCGCGTGCCGACCACCAGCCACGAGGGCGGAGGCGGAAGCGTCGCGCCGTCTTTCAGCGTATCGACCGTGTGGAGGAGGTCCTTCACCTCGTCGTCCGTGATCGGCATCGGATGCTCGGGATCGCCGACGAAACGGGTCACGCCCGCGATGCCGCGGACGAAATACCACACGACCTCGTTGATCTCGCCGTCTTCCTTGTACAGGTCCATTCTCACGTAGACGTAGTTCGGATGGATCTTGGTGGTGACGGTACGCTGCGTTTTCGGGTCAATGTATTTGTGAACGGGGATGATCACTTCGTACACGGGAACCGCGCCGGGATCCTGCAGAAGTTTTCCTTCGATCGCTTCCTTGACCTTGTTTTCGCGGCCGGTACCGGTCTGAAGGACGTACCACTGGCCTTTGCTGCGGTCAACAGGTTCGAGCTGTTTTTCTTCGTCTGTCTTCATGGGATTCACCGGAACCGGATCAGAAAGAGATTAAGTAATTGATGATGCGATAGAGGATCTGGTCGACTCCGGCGATGTACGCGGAGGACACAGCCATGACAACGAGGACAAGCACCGTGGACTCCAGGAGCTGCTCCCGGGTCGGCCAGGTGCACTTTCTCATCTCATCCATGGTCCGTTCGATGAAAGACCGTATTTTTCCGAAAAAACTGAGGTTGTTGTCCATAGCTTGCTGTTGATTTCGCGGCTTTTTGCGCCGCCCGGGCCCCGTCCGGAACCCGTTACTCGAATCCTCTGTCTGAAAATGAAATGGCAGGAGCGGAGAGTCTCGAACTCACGACCTGCGGTTTTGGAGACCGCTGCTCTACCAACTGAGCTACACTCCTGCGTAACGAACTGATTTGCCGGAACGCCCGGCCTCATGCGGCGCACCGCGAAGGCGCGCCTGCGAGGTCAGCGGCATTCCTTGTGAATGGTGTGCTTCCGTTCAAACTTGCAGAACTTCTTGATCTCGAAACGGCCGGGAGTATTCTTCTTCTCCTTGGTCGTCGTGTAGTTCCGGCGTTTGCACTCGGTGCATTCAAGAATGATGATTTCGCGCATGGCGGTATCTGCTTTCTTCGTCCCCTGTTGATTGATTCACGCCGCCGGCTCTCCATTTGAGGCGAACCGGCGGCAGAGAAATCCGCAACGGGACGGAGTTGATGTTACTCGGTGATCGTGTCCACGGTACCGGAGGCAACGGTGCGGCCGCCTTCGCGGATGGCGAAGCGCTGCTTTTCTTCCATGGCGATCGGGCAGATGAGCTCGACGGAGATGGTGACGTTGTCGCCGGGCATGACCATTTCGGTGCCTTCGGGGAGCGTGATGACGCCGGTCACGTCGGTGGTGCGGAAGTAGAACTGCGGACGATAGCCGTTCATGAACGGGGTCTTGCGGCCGCCTTCCTTATCGGAGAGGACGTAGATCGTGGCGGTGAACTTCGTGTGCGGGGTGATGGAACCCGGCTTCGCGAGGACCTGGCCGCGCTGGACTTCTTCCTTCTTGGTGCCGCGGAGGAGGCAGCCGATGTTGTCGCCGGCCTGGCCCTGATCGAGGCTCTTGCGGAACATTTCAACGCCGGTGACGACGGTCTTGGCGGTCTCGTGGATACCGACGATTTCGACAGGATCGTTGACCTTGACGACGCCGCGTTCGACACGACCGGTGACGACGGTGCCGCGGCCTTCAATGCTGAACACGTCTTCGATCGGCATGAGGAAGGGCTTGTCGATGTCGCGGACGGGATCCGGAATCCAGGTATCGATGGCGTCCATGAGCTCCTGGATGCAGGCGCAGGCGGGATCATCGGGGCTGGTGGCCTTCAGGGCCGGGAAAGCGGCGCCCTTCACGATCGGGGTGTTGTCGCCGTCGAAACCGTACTTGGAGAGGAGCTCGCGGACTTCCATTTCGATGAGTTCGACGAGTTCGGGATCGGCGAGGTCCATCTTATTGAGGAAAACGACGATGCGGGGCACGCCGACCTGCTTGGCGAGGAGGACGTGTTCCTTGGTCTGGGGCATGACGCCGTCGGCGCCGTCGATCACGAGGATCGCGCCGTCCATCTGGGCAGCGCCGGTGATCATGTTCTTGACGTAGTCGGCGTGACCGGGGCAGTCAACGTGCGCATAGTGGCGCTTGTCGCTCTGATATTCGACGTGGGAGGTGGCGATCGTGAGGATCTTGGTGGCGTCGCGGCGGCCCTGGGATTCGGAAGCCTTGGCAACCTGGTCGTAGGGGATGTAGTCTGCGAGACCCTTCATGTTCTGGACATGCGTGATCGCAGCGGTAAGAGTGGTTTTGCCGTGGTCGACGTGACCGATGGTACCGACGTTGACGTGCGGTTTGGTTCTTGCAAACGTTTCCTTTGCCATTTTCTTTCTCCTTAGGAGTTTTTCGGCGGTCTGCCGAAGTGTGTTGTTTATGTTAAAGGTGTTGTATGATCCGGGGAAAAGTGGAGCCTACGCCCGGAATCGAACCGGGGACCTCATCCTTACCAAGGATGCGCTCTACCAGCTGAGCTACGTAGGCATCACGGTATCACACTCAAAACTGAAGCTGGCCGCTTTGTTTCGAAGCGTAATGAGACTTTAATATACCACGAATTTCGGGAAATGCAAGCACTTTTTCGCGTTTTTTCAAAGTTTTTTCCGATTTTTTCGGGCCGAACCCGGAAAAAACGCCGGAATCCATGATCGGAACGCCTCGGCCTTTCACCTCATTTTGAGGTTGACTTTCGAGTTCTCGCGTTTGGCGGAGGACAAAACAGTACACCATCCTGAAAACGGAGCGTGCCGGCGGCGTTGAAAAAACCAATGCCGTTTCCGCCGTCAACCGTGTCCGGGCGCGGCCGGACACTGTCTCAGTGGAGGCGCCGCCTCCTTCGGCAAACGCGAGGATTCAAAAGAAAATCCCGGGTCCGGTGAGGGGCCCGGGACAAAAGCACAAATTGAACTTAATTCAATTATTTGTACTTGATCGCGGTGCCGGTCAGCTTGACGGTGATGTTGTTGATACCGCAGATGCAGGTCTGGTCGTAGTCGACGCGGACGTCGATCAGATCATCGGCAGCGAGGCCTTCGAGGGCTTTGCTCTTGAGGGTTTCGAAGGAGGCATCGCCGAAGTTGACGCAGGTGAAGAAGCTCTTGAGGCTGGCTTCAGCCGTGACGCCGTGCTTCACGACAGTGTAGCTGCTCTGGACATCGCCGATGAAGGAGTTGGCTTTGGCTTCCGTGAAGAAGTTCGGGCCGAGGCTGGTGACGGCGGGCATGCCGTTGTTGATGCCGACAGCAGCGCAGCTGGTGACGATAGAGGCGGCGAGGATGGCGCCCATGCCAAGAATCATCTTTTTCATTTGAGAAAAGACCTTTCTTTTTGAGGTTTGAATAGATGTTTACTCAGACCCGGGTGGTCCAAGTTTTTTGTCTGTGGGGATTAATATAACTCTGTTTTCTAACGTTGTCAAACGATTTTCCCGAAAAAAGACTGAAAAAACATTGATTTTGTTCAGTTTCTAAATTGTCTAACCTCAAAAGACGTTTAGAAAAGTTTCGCCAAAAATGACAAACGATCCGGGGAAATATCTCATGTTCGCCGGAATACGGTTCTATTTTCGCCGCACGCTTTTCCGGATTCCGCCTTGACTTTTGCCCTCCGGCGGCCTATATTATCCCGTCAGACATACGGCGGCGCGACAATCGCGGACGTCCGCATCACATCCCACGCAACAGATACAGCCGATGAACTCGCCCGAAGCTCAGATCATAGAGAGTTATTTAATGGAGCGCGCCCGCATGTTTTCGCGCAATCCCGCGCATGCGGCCTCGCGGGCGTTTTACGAGCTGTGGGAAAAACTCTGCTGCCCTCAGCCGTTCCCCGTGTCGAAAAGCACGCTCGTCCTGAACGGGACTCTCCTCAGATTCCCGCGCCACCGCGGCACGGACGCCGAGTGCGTGTACTGCTGGGACGAGGCGGAAGGGTGTCCGCGTCTGCGCGTCCGGACCGCCGACTGGGAGAAAAGCTACTTGATCCGCATGAAGCAGGACGGCACGGCGGACTGGGAGGAACAGGAGACGGTGTCGCTCACGAGCGACGGCGTGGCGGAAATGATCGACGCGATGCGCGAGATCGCGCGGATGATGAAGGAGGACGGAAAGGCGGCGGTCGACTCCAAGCTCAAACTGAAGGAGCTTCACGAATACGCCGACCGTGTCGCGGACGATTTCCCGGAAAGCACCGTGAAGGCGATCAAGTCGCTCGGGGCGCAGCAGGTGCACGAGCTGATCCAGAGCGCGCTCGCCGACCTCGCCGGTGACGAGCTCGACGACCAGCTGGTCCTGCCGCTCGACGGGACCTACGCGCGCGAGCTCGACGGCGGAGAAACATACCTGAAAAACCGGCGCGACGTGATCGGATCGGAGACGGTCTGGCGCGTGAAGCAGCGTCTGGAGCTGATCGAACGGTCCGCGCGGCTTCAGGCGGAACTCGAACGCGATTTCTCGTTGAAGCTCGCCGACGCCGGGCTGCTGCGGTCGCGCGACCGCGAGCTCGTCGTGGAGATCCAGGCGAAACCCGACGCTCCGGTCCGGCAGGACGACGTGCTGGCCGTGGTCCGGGACGACGGCGAACGGATCGGGTTCCTGCACGTGGACCTGGCGGACGGCGACATGATCGCGGGGCGGATCCGGACGGACCGCAAGGTGGATTTCGAACGGGAAAAGGCATTTCTTACCGCGCGCATGCCGAAAAGTCCGCTGGAACAGTACGCGAACAGCATTCGCGACCTCAAACTTGAACTTGACAACGGCGTAACCGATTCGTTCGGGGCGGCAGCCGGACTGCTCGGCGTGTCCGCCACGTCTTTTATCGCGCCGCCCTGCCCTCCGCCCGCGCCGGGGAGCCGCCTCAACGCACCTCAGCGCGCCGCGCTGGAAGCGGCGTGTTCGGGCGCGAACAAAATCGTTTTGATCCAGGGGCCGCCGGGCACGGGCAAGACGTACTTGCTTGAGCAGATCGTGAGGCGGATGCAGCGGCAGGGGCTCCGCATCCTCGTGGGCGCGCCGTCGCACGCGGCGGTCGACAACCTGTGCCGCCGGATCATGGACCTGCCGTTCCTGCGCTGCGCCCGGAACCGCGACAACGTGGACCCCGTGCTGATGGAAAGCCATTGGGTCGGCACGCCCGGCAACTACCGGAAGATCCGGTCGCGCTGCAGCGAGAAGGCGGCCGGGATCATCTTCGCCGGGACGCTGCCCGGATTGTTGCGCGACTACACGATCGAGAACTTCCAGAAGACCGGGACCGAGTTCGACGTGATCCTGATCGACGAGGCGGGCATGGCCGCGCCGGACGAGGCGATCCTTGCCGCCCGGCTGGCGAACCGGATCGTGCTGCTCGGCGACCACAGGCAGCTCCCGCCCTTCCCGCGCCACAAGAGCGTGCTCGAGGAGATATTGAAGGACAATCCGTCGGACGACAGCGAAGCCGCCACGCTCGCGACGAAGAGCATCATGGAATGGCTCATCAGCTACCGGAAGTTCCCGGTGTACGTGCTGAACCTCTCCTACCGCTGCCGCAATCCGCGCCTCCTCAGGTTCGCCTCCACGATGTTCTACAACGCCGAACTCCTGCCGAACCCGGACGCCGACTACTACAAGCTGCCGCCCGCCGAACGCGAACAGCAGTTCCCGAAGTCCACGCTCCAGTTCATCTCGACCTCGCATCTGCCGCTCAAGAAACGTTCGGAGCGGTTCGTCTACGAGAACGGGCGGCCCGGCATCTGGAATCCGGGCGAAGTCCGCCTCGCCGCCGAGACGTTCCGGTCGATGCTGACGCGCTACGAGCTGGAGGACATCACGGTCATCAGCCCGTACCGGCGGCAGATCGTGCTGCTCAGGAAAACGTTTTCCGACCTCTTCGCCAGCCGGTTCGCGACGGACCGCTGGAACCATTTCCTGCTGAAAAATATCGCGACCGTGGACAGTTTCCAGGGCGGCGAAAGCGAAGCAGTCATCATCTCCTACGTGCGCAGCAGCGAACGCCACGGGATCGGGTTCACGGACAACGCCAACCGCATCAACGTGGCGTACACGCGCTGCCGCAGCGAACTCGTCATCATCGGCGACCTGGACTGCCTCAAGAACCGGGGCAAAAACCAGCTCTTCGCCAAGCTCGAACGCGCCGTGGAGCGCGACGGCGAGATCGTGTTCCCGGAGACCACGCCGCCCCTGCTCTGACGCGGACGCGCGGGAAGCGGAAACCGCGCTGTTTTTTGCCGGAAAAACGCCGGACCGGGTTGCAAAACACACCTGAACGGGGTATAGTATTTTTAATCTGTTTTGTCCCCGAATGAAGGAATCCGCATCATGTCCGCAAAACCGGAACGTCTCTTCCCCGCCTCCGTCCGAACCGTCGGCCTGACCTCGCCCGCGAGCCTGCCCGACGCCGCCCGGATCGCCGAGGCGCGGCGTTATCTGGAGGACGTCTGCGGCGTGCAGACCGTGCTCGCGCCGGGCGCGCTCAAGCACGGCCCGATGAAATACTGCTGCGGCACGCCGGAATCGAGGCTGGCGGATTTCCACGCGCTGCTGAACGATCCGCGCGTCGACCTTATCCTGTGCACGCGCGGCGGATTCGGCAGCGCGCACATCCTGCCGAAGCTCGACTTCGACCTGCTCCGCGAGCGAAACCTGCCGGTCTATGGGTACAGTGATATCTCTGCGCTTCACCTGGCCATGTTGGCGGAGCACGCCGGAATCCCGGTCTGCGCACCGATGGCCGATGGCCTTCCTGATGCGATGGCCTGGTCCGCGGCAAGAGCATCTTTTGGCACCGTTCTGAAACGCACCGTGCCGCGCAAGCTCAAGCTCATCCCGGTGGGGGAAAGCACCGCAGATTCCACTATCTCCGGCCCGCTCGTGCTCTCCAATCTCACGGTCATGACCACGCTTTGCGGCACGCCTTGGATGCCGGACCTGAACGGCACGATTCTGGCATTGGAGGACGTACACGAGGAGGTACGCGTGTTGGACCGCCACCTGACGCACCTGATCCAGGCGGGGATCATCGAACAGACGCGGGCGGTCGTCTTCGGGTATTTCACCAAATGCGGACCGAAGCCGCAGATACGGCGTCTGCTGCGTGATTTCGCCGCGCAGACAGGGAAACCGGTCTGCACCGGGCTCGCGTTCGGGCACGAACATCCGAAATGCTCCTACCGCCTCGGCGAACCGGCAATTATCATCCCCGTCAAACCGGCAAAGGCATAACGCTCCATGGACATCTTCCTTTTTCTGGTATACAAAGACACCAAAATGTTCTTCATGATCACGCTCGTCGTGGTCTTCTCCATCTGCCTGCACGAGTTCTTCCACGCGTGGACCGCGCTGAAGTTCGGCGACACGACCGCGGCCGACCGCGGACACCTGACCTTGAACCCGCTGAAGCAGATGGGGCCGATGTCCATCATCATGTTCCTGCTGCTCGGATTCGCGTGGGGCGCCGTCCCGGTCAATCCGCCGCTTCTTCGGGCAAGAAACCGCCATGCGCCGGCGATCGTCGCGCTGGCGGGCCCGGCGACCAACTTCGGGCTCTTCCTGGTCGGCTTTTTCTTCTTCGGATTCCTCTCGACGCGCATCTGGAACCTGGTCGAAAACGAAGACGCCGGGATAACGATCCTGGAGCTGTTTCTTTTGCTCGGCGTCTACAACCTTTTCCTGTGCATCTTCAACCTGCTCCCGATCCCCGGGCTCGACGGCTGGAACGCGCTGACGGAATACGTGCCGCGCCTGAGAAACGTCCATTCCGAATTCGCGAAGGGCGTCACGATCTTCCTGATCTTCCTGCTGTTTTTCCTCGCCGACGACATCTTCGCGCTCTCCAGAGAGGTGATGTTCCTGTCGCCCGACCTGTTCAGCGCGGAGCATGAGGACCGTCAGGAACAGAAGGCTACTCCGGGCTCACCCGAAGACCGGGCCAGCGAACCTCCGGATGCGGCTGTTTCCGCAAAAACGATCAAAAACAACGAATCGCCGCTTGAAATCCATGAGGGGGATGCTATATTAACTGGATTACCGAAATAATAAGCTGCTTGTCTATCGGAAGGGAAAAAAAATGAATCAGAAAACCAGAACGGCATTGTATTCACTGGGACTCTGCGCCTGTATCATATCCGCCGCCACAGCCGTCATCCTCACGATCAACGCGCGCAACCGGAAACCGCAGGCCGAAGTGACCGCGGTCGAGGAGCCGCGGGAAGAGGAACAGCAGAATCAGGACCGTCCGCGCCGGCGCGGAAGACGAGGAGGCGGAGGCGGATTCCACGACAGCAGACGCGGCGACGTGACGCGCCTCCTGCCCGACGGCGATGACTTCGGCCAAGTGCCGACGCCGGAGGAGTTCGAGGAGGAACTCGTGAAGGGGCTGGAGGAATACCGTGCCCTCGCGCCGCATGAACGCGCCCGCCTGAACGACCAGATGCACCAGACGACGCTCTTCGTGCGGAGCGGCCTCGACATGATGCGCGAGAACATCCATGAGATCCCGCCGGAAGAGCTCGACCGCATCCGCGACGACTTCGACAGATTTTCGGACGCGGCGGAACAGACGTTCTTCAGCGGCATCGTGGAGCAGTATCTCACGCCGGAAGAGGACGCCACAATCGGCGAATTCGTGCGCACCATGCACGACGCGACAAACGAATTCCGGGATCTGCTTCACAGCACCTGAGGGAAGGCACAGCCTTCACTGCGTTTGTGCCGGGCTTGCGCTCCGGCACAGGGACAAATCATCCAATCATGCTTCAGCGCCGGGTTTGAGATCCGGCGCTTTTTTTATACCTTCATCAGACTCATTTCAGGTATTTCCGCACGCGGATCATCACGCGGCGTTTCCACAGCTCTTTCTTCGTCCGTCCGAGCAGAAACTGCCAGGCGGTCAGCACGTAGATAATGGCGTAGACGCTTCCGCAGACGGCGCAGAGCAGGAAATTGTGAACGTGTCCGAGCAGGACCTTCCTGCAAAGAAGCAGGGCCAGGACCGCGGGAACGGCGGCCAGCAGAGACGGGACATAGATATTCCATATATCACGCAGAATTCTTCCATGAATGAGCTTCTCCATAACAGGGAACCGGACAACCGCAAAGAAGAAAACGCTTGTTATCAAAGAAATGATCTCAATACAGACGATACTGGTCCCCCTCCGGAGGAACAGGATGTTCAGAGTGATTATTATAATCGCTTCAATCATTGAGACACAAGCCGAAAGCTGATGTTTTTCGCACATCAGCAGCACAGATGCCGGAATCTGAGTCATGACAAGCCACGCGAAGACCCCCAGCAGAGAAAGAAAGCTCAAATCATGGATCAATGGAGTAACTTCCTTCTTAAAAAGAGCTGTAATGGCCTCGTCACGCAAAAAAAAGGCGGGAATAATGATCAGACAGCTCATAAACATATTCCACTGCATGGATTTCACTATGAATTCCCGCAGCATCCGGAAACGTCTGCGGTGAAAGAGCTGCGCAGTCACGGGACGAACATTGTTGTTATATTGCCCGATCGCCTGATTGCACAGTTCGGACAGGCGGTTGGAGATACTGAAGATACCCACGAAATCCAGTCCGCAGTATTTACTGATAATCGGGTTTCGCGTCTGGCCTCGAAGAAGCCTCGCCAGCGACAGAAAATAGGTGCCGCTTGAAAAACCGAACACCTCGCGAAACACTTCACGGTCAAAAAGATGGAGCCGCATCCGGAATCCGGGAATCATGCGTACGATACAAATCCATGCAACGATCCGTTCAGCAGCCATGACACACAATTCGTAACAAATGATCCCGAGCAAGCCGCCCCGGCATTTCAGGATGATAAGGAATCCGAAAAGCTCAAAGAGACGGCCCACAGTAAGAATATAATTGTTCACATAAATCTTATGCAAGCCGATCAGAACCTCATTCAAAACGCTGAAGGAAAAAATCACCGCGGTTCCAAACGAGAAAACGAAAAAACATTTCCGGTAATATGCAAGCAGAACCGGATCATGGACATTGAACAGTTTTTCCAGGTAAAACGATGCAATGAACGCTCCGAAGACAATCAGAAGCGCCATCAGGGTATGAAACGTAAAAATCATGGAAATGATGGCATTGTAATGCCGGATGTCCCGCTTGAAAAGCTCCTGCGAGGTGTATTTTTGCCCGGCAATACCGAAACCGAAGTCAACAAGGATCGCATATCCGAAGAAAGACCAGAGCAGCATCCAGAAACCATAACCGCTGTCGCCGAGGTAACCGATCAACCAGCGAGTGACCAGAAGTCCCTGAAAAAAGCGGACCAGGATCACCAGATAATTCGTGGCGGTATTCTTTGCGACGGACACTTGCATGGGCGGAAGATGCGTTTTGAACTGGAAAAGAGTTTTAGACTTCGGGAAAAAAATGTATAAACGATATAATATATCCGGTGTATCTTTCAAAGTCAATCATATTTCTTTCTTTTTTTGTTCAAAAACGGAGGAAAAATGCAGGCAGGATCATGGGGAAGCGGGTGACAGATAGAACAGCCCATAGCCGGAATCACACGGAAATTGGGCTTTTTTTTCTGCGGGACAGGTCTTTTTTCTTTTTTTTGAGGAAATACGGCTTGAAAAATCGGACATCGGGTACAACATTATAGATGAAAGTGCGGTTCGCAGTTTTTTCCGTCAAGCTCACGGGCAGGAACCGCATTCCGGTTTAACACAACTACAAACTGAAAGCCTTTTCGTGATATTCAACGGTACAGAAAACTGGTCCGTCAACTGGGACAACCCGGAGACTCCGTACGAACTTGATTCGCACGGGCTGATCGCCGCGCCCGGAGAGACGCTGGAGGCGTTCGCGGCACGCATCGACGAACTGCTCCGTACGCGCGCCAGGTTCGATCTCTGCACGGAAGACGACCGGGGCGGCTCCGAATCGCTGGAGGCAGAGATCGGGTTCAAGGTCGGGACCGTCGAGCCGATCGGAACGGAGATCGTCGCAGAAGCCGCCGATAAAACGGAGAAGCTCTTCGGATTCCGCGCCGACTGGGTCCCGGCATTCTTCCCGACGCGCGGCCTCGGACTGCTCTGGGGCGGCTGCACGGTCATCACCGACTCCGGTTTTCCCGTCTTCTTTCTGCGCCGAGGGTTTCGCTCGAAACCGAAATGGTTCATCTACCGCCGCGACGAACTCCTCGCGCACGAGCTCTGCCACGCGGTGCGCGGCTGCCTGGAGAACGAACCCTACGAGGAGCATTTCGCCTACATGACCTCGGACAGCGCGTTCCGGCGCTGGACGGGAAACTGTTTCCGCCGCGAATGGGACGCGATCGCGTTCCTGATCCCGGTCGTCCTGCTGCTCGTCGCCCAGATCGTCGTGTATTCCGGCCTTCTGCGCCTTCCGATCTGGCCGTTCTGGATCCTTGCGTTCGCGTTCCCTGTGTTCCTGATCGCGCGGAACATCCCGGACCGGCGCAGGTTTTTCGCGGCACGGTCAAAGCTCGAAAAGAACGGATTCGCGAATCCGGACGCCGCGATGTTCCGCATGACCGCGGACGAGATCCGCACGCTCGCCCGGACCCCGGACAGCGAAATCCAACAATACCTCGAAAACAAATCCAATACCGAACTGCGCTGGCAGATTCTGATTCACCGGTTCCAACACCAGACAACGGAGACTCCGCATGAAAACAGCATCCCGGAATGACATCGTCCGCTTTCTCGACCACATCCTCGAACTCGACCAGTGGCCCGACGACCCGTCTAACAACGGCCTTCAGTTCGAGGGCGACGCCGAGGTCGAAAAGGCGGTCTTCGCGGTCGACGCCTCCGCCGAGCTCTTCTGCAGGGCCGCCGATCTCGACGCGGGCTTCATCTTTGTCCATCACGGCATCTCCTGGGGCTCCGGCATCCGCCGCATCGACGGCATTCTGGCGGAACGCATCAGGCTGCTCGCCGCGAACGGCATCTCTCTCTACGCCGCGCACCTCCCGCTCGACGCGAATCCGAGGTTCGGACACAACGCGCGCCTCGCGGACATGATCGGGCTCACCGAACGCCGCACCTTCGGTTCCTATCACGGCAAGCAGATCGGGTTCCAGGGGATCCTGCCCGAACAAAAGACCGTTTCCGAGCTCGCGCAGGCCCTCGACAAGGCGCTGCCGTCGAGCGGGCCGTTCGGGTTCGTCGGCGATCCCGCGCAATCTGTAAAGTCCGTCGGCGTCATTTCCGGCGGCGGCGCATGGCCGGACATGTTCGATGAAGAGGACCAGGTGGACTGCCTCATCACGGGCGAAGCCACGCATGAGGTCTTCCACCCCGCGAAGGAAAGCGGAACGACCATTCTCACACTCGGACATTACCGTTCCGAGACGCCCGGCGTGTTCGCCGTCATGGACCTCGTGAAGTCGAAGTTCGGCATCGAAACGGCATTCGTCGACATCCCGACGAACATGTAAGCACAGTCCTCCCCCGGAATAAAAACGAGGGAAGGAATCTGAGTTTTTCAGGCAGCGGACAAAGACCTGCCGGACACCATCATACCGGCCGCGTCAGCGGCGGCGATAGAGACGCTGAACGTCCTGATAGAAATCCAGCAGCCGGTCCGTGATGATGTCCCAGGAATAATGCTCCCGGACCTCGGTGTCGGCGGCTTCCGTGATCCTGCCGCGCAGCTCGGCGTCCTCATCCAGTTTCCGGATCAGGGCGGCCCATTCGTCGGGCGCGCCTTCCGCGGGAGCGAAGAACCCGGTTTCCCCGTCGCGGACGAGCGTCTTCAGTCCGCCGACCGGCGACACGATCACCGGTGTCCCGGAACTCCACGCCTCCAGCACCACGATGCCGAACGGTTCGTGCAGGGAGGGCAGCAGGAAAGCCGACGCCGCGTGGTAGGCGGCAGGCAGCATGGAGGAATCCGGCGGCACGCCGTTGAGAAGAGTCACGCGGTCAGCGAGCTTCATGAGATTGATTTTTTCGCGGAGTTTGTCTACATACCATTCCGCCGTGGACGCGCCGATAAACACAAGATGCCACGGTTCCCCGAGAATCGCCAGAACTTCGGGAAGCATGAGCTGGTTTTTCTGATAGTCGAGACGGGAAACGCAAAGCAGTATCTTATGGTCCTGAGGAATCCCGACCTGCTTGCGGAAATCGGTGCTGGCGTAGTCATGGAAATACTGGTAGTTCACGCCGTTCGGCAGATGAATGACCGGCTTGTCCGGGAAATGCTCCTTCGCGGGCTGAAGCTCGTTCTCGCCGACGCACACGATGCCGTTGGCGAGCTTCAGCGCATCGACCCGGCGTCCGAACATACGGTCTATAATATTGCCGTAGGGGATCGTCCCCTTCATCGGCTTCATCATCTGCTGGAGTTCCGAGGCAGGCACATCGAAATATCCGCCGTGAAGCGTCATGATGTACGGGACATGCAGCTGTTTCGCGGCGGCGCGGACCGTGGCGGCCATGCGTCCCATGGTATGACAGTGCAGGATATCGAACTCGCCTTTCCTCAGCGCTCTTTGAAGTCCTGGCACGACGGGGTCTCCGCCTTTTTTGTCAAGGGCACGGATTTTCTCCTTCGACAGAGGGAAACGCGGATACCGGTAGTTGAACCGGTGGATCTGGATCGTGTTCTTCACCTCGTCCTGAACCGACGAAAGAGCCCGGGTCGCAAAGATCTCGGACGGATTGCCCTTCTCCTGCAAGGTACGGGCCGTATTCCAGACAACGCTTTCGGTACCGCCCCATTCCGAGAAAGCAAAGCGACGGATGATATGTGCCGTCCTCATGGTAAACCTGAAAACTCCGAATGCAGTGTGAATTGTTTCTTCTTAATAATGTACCACCAAAGAACGAAAAAAACAAGAGGAATCCATATGTTTTGAACGAAAAAAGTTTCTTTGATCATTCGCAGAAGGAAATGCTCCGGGAGACGCGGACACAAAAAAAGAGGCAGCAGGGAAAATGAGGGGGAACCCTGCCGCCTCAAGGAGGGGGCGAATTGGAGGCGTGAGTGGGAGTTGAACCCACCAGAACCGGTTTTGCAAACCGTTGCCTTAGCCGCTCGACCATCACGCCGTTGCAAAGCAATCATTTTACTATACCCCCGAATCCGGAAAAATCAAGCGCGGAAGTGTTTTTTTACGGAAAAAACTTGCTGTGAGGCGGAGAAAAGCGACGGCGTCCGCGCCCCGGATCAGGCTCGAAACACCCCATCCGTCCGCGCCACGGATCAGGCTCGAAACACCCCATCCGTCCGCGCCACGCGCGCAAGTTTTTCGGTTTCCGGCTTGCATTTCCCGGAACCTGTGATATGTTTTCCGTTAAAAACGCATTTTATCGGTTTCCACGGAAGGAGCACACACATCATGTCCGAATCCCAGACTCTCGCATCGACCATCGCCGGTTCCTGGTATCCCGGCAACCCCGCCCGCCTCAAAGCCATGATCGACTCGTTCCTGGCCCCCTGCCCCGTGCCGGATACGCCGTGCAACGTGCTCGTCGTGCCGCACGCCGGGTATCCGTACTCCGGGCCGACCGCGGGCTGCGCCTACGCCGCTATCGACCGCAAAAAGATCCGCCGCGTGATCCTGCTCGCGCCGAGCCACCGCTACGGCATCCGCGACCTCGCGGTCCTGCCGATGTCCGACGCCGTCTCCACGCCGCTCGGCACGATCCCGCTGGACACCGCCATGCGCAACGCCCTGCTCGGCGAAGCGATGTTCCGCGCGGACGACGGCGTGCACCGGGTCGAACACAGCACACAGATCCAGTATCCGTTCCTTCAGCACTGCCTCGGCGACTTCAAGCTCCTGCCGGTCATCGTCGGCAATCTGAGCCCGCGCGCCGCCGACGCCCTCGCCGCCGCGCTGAAGCCGTTCCTCTTCGACGACGTGCTCCTGGTCGTCAGCTCGGATTTCATCCACTACGGCAGCGACTTCGACTACGAACCCTTCCCGCAGGACACCGAGGCGAAGACGCGCGCGCTCAACCTCGACGCCGCCGACGCAATCGCCCGCCATGACACCGCCCAGTTCGAGCGCATCGTGGACGAATCCGGCGCGACCATCTGCGGACGCGAGCCGATCCGCGCCGCGCTCCGGATGCTCCCGACCGGCTGCACCGGCTCCGTGCTCCACTACGCCACCAGCTCGGACGAATCCCGCGACTTCTCCCGGTTCGTCTGCTACTGCTCCATCGGATTCCATGCTGAGTTCCCGCCCGCGCCGGAGCGGACCGAAACAGCTTCGGAAGCGGATTCCGGCTCGCTCTCCGCCGTTGACAAGTCCTTCCTGCTTGACCTCGCCCGCCGCGCCATCCAGTACGCCCTGAACACGCGCATGGTCCCCACGGCGGACGCGCTCGGCGTGAACCAGGCCGCGCTGTCCCCCGCGCTCCGCAAAAACATGGGCGCGTTCGTAACGCTCAGCCTCAAACAGAACCATCGGCTGCGCGGCTGCATCGGCGAAATCCAGCCGTACCGCCCGCTCTGGAAAGCCGTCCTCGGGCGCGCCGTCGACGCCGCGTTCCGCGATCCGAGGTTCCTCCCGCTCACCGCGCAGGAATTCGCCAGCGTCGAGATCGAGATCTCCGCCCTCACGCCCGCCGTCCCGGTCGGCTCCTGGCACGACATCGTGATCGGCCGCCACGGCATGACCCTGACCAAAAACGGACGGTCCGCGGTCTTCCTTCCGCAGGTCGCGCCGGAACAGGGCTGGGGCATCGAGGAGACGCTGACCAACCTCTCGATGAAGGCCGGGCTTCCGCCTGATGCCTGGCGCGAGGGGGCGTCGTTCACCGTGTTCGAGGCGATCGTCTTCCACGAGTGACGGCGTTTCTGAAGAAAAGATGTTCATGACATCCGGGCAAGTCTTTCGGACAGCGGAAAAGATAAAAAAATATCGATTGAACAAAAAAGGCTACCGTCACTTTTATGATTTGAGCTTAATTATTTTTCTTGTAAAGACATTTATTATCTAAGAAACATTATATTAAATCGTATAAGATGAATCATCCCTGGACGTTCTAAGAGGGGAACAACTTACAACCGTCCGGCTTCAAATGAGCTGGACAGAAACGAGACAGGAACCACATGAAACACATTCTTCCGATCCTCACCGCCGCACTTGCGCTCACGGCAGCTACCGCATCCGCCGGAACTTATTACGACTATTTTGAAAGCGCGTCGAACAAACCCTATACTGATGTCGCAGACAATCTCAATTGGGCGGGTCATACGTATGCTGTCAATGGCATCATCACCGATTATGGTTCCTATCAGGTTGTCAGAAGCAACTACCCGAATCAAACTCTCCAGCACGATTCTCTTTACACGATTCGCATTACGGGAGAGAGTGTCAGTCTTTACCTCGGTGACTATATTGATAATGTAGGAAGCAGCACTAACGTTGATTCCCTGATGGCAAAAGGCATCTCTTATGTCGGATTCCGTTATCTGGACTCCCAGAACGAGGCCCTAATCGGTAAGGAAGAAATCAATCCTCTTAAGGCCGAAGCCGTTCCTTTCGAAAGCGTGCATTTTGCCCCCAATGAGTACTACCAATATGACGTGACCCGCAATAAGTATTATCTTGGAACTTTCTCGGCGGGCGACGAAATCGAAATCTATCTGAATCGCACTAACAATCTTGAGGAAGGGGCCTGGTCCTATTCCACATGGTACAAAGGCGGATATGGCGATGGCATTACCACCACTGATGCCACGGACCAGCTGATGCTGCTTTATAAGAATGGAAATGCCACAGAAGCTGGACTGGCGATGCCTCTTGCCGCGCTTGACCCGAATGGCAGCCGTGTCTTTTTCGGAATTATCGCTTCAGATCCGGGAGCTGTCGGTTCTCCGCTTCCCGGTGGCCTTCAGATCGCTCTGATCGCCGGACTCTTCGGGCTCGGATTCTGGTATGTCCGCCGCAGAAAAGCCATCACGGCTTGAACCGTTCACGGCAAAAGCATTTTCTAAACGTTTATTGATGAAATTCGCCCCGGTTGGGAAACTGACCGGGGCTTTTTTGAACCACTGACAATGATACGCATCGGGAAGACAGTACCACGATGCGCCCAGGAAAAAGAAATGAAAAAGACCAAACTTGTTCTTGTAATTGTCCTTGTATCGGTCGTTCTGCTCGCGTGTCTCGGATTCCTGGGGTATTTCGGGATCAAGACGATGCGCCGGAGCCATCTGCGGATGGAAGCGAGGAAGGCTTTTGCCGCGGAGGACTGGAAAAAAGCGGAGAAACTTCTGAACGAATACGTGAGGAAGGATCCTGACAGCGAGGAGGATTTCGTCCGCCTTGCTAAGGTCTATAACCATTTCGGCAATACGGGCGAGGAAATGCGATGCTGGCATCGAGCCAGCACGCTGAATCCGCTGAAGCCGGAGTACTGGGACAATTACACAACGTGCGCCATGAACGCTCGCAACTTCCAGCACCTTTACACGGCCCTGAACCGCAAGGCCGTCCTGAATACGAAACTGGCTCCGAAGGAAATGATGCTGTACCTCATCAGCGCGGTTATCACAGACCGTGCCAGGGATGCCGAAAAGTATTATGAACGTATGCTCAAGGCGGATCCGGAGGTATTCCGAAAGGATGATCTCGGTCGATTTGCGGAGTTCCTTGTAACAATCGGAAAACGTACCGATGACGAGCGCAGGAAATTTATAGACGACGGAATCAAGTCGGACAATCCTTTCGTCCGGCTGGAATCCATCCTGCTTCGCACCGCGTCTCTTGCTGTTTCCGGAGACGGCACAGAATCCTCCATCCTGGAACAGAGGGAAAAACTGTTGAAACAGGCGGTCGAACTGAACCGGTTCGCCGCGACCCCGCTTCTGGTCGATTTCTATTATTCCCACATGAAATTCGGTTCCGTAATCGAGATCGCTGAGCCTTATCTGGCGAATATTGATCATAATCTGCTATCCATTCTTTATGCGGAAAGCTGCGTGTACGGCGCACAGCCGGAGAAGCTGAAACCGCTGATCGAACATTCCCGTTCCCTCGGACAGAAATACAGGATGCAGATTGCTTATTTTGAAGCGCTGTACGATTTCACTCAGGACAATAACGACGACCTCGCCAAGCACATGCAGGAAGTCGGTGCAGCACAGACGGACCTCGCCAATCTGATGAATCTCCAGATCGCGCTCAATAACGACAATGTGGAAAAGATCGTCAACATCCTCGAAACGATCATGAAAAAACCGCCGTTCTACGACCTGCGGGATAGAGCCCGTGCCGCAGTCCAGTACTATCTATGGAGCAAAATCCAGGAAAACCCGGATTGTGCCGAAGATTCCCGGATCATTAAACTTGCCCAGCTTATTTCCGGTTCCGACAAAAAGGATCCTTTAGTGATACGGATAATCATCTCAGATATGCGCAAGAGGAATGTGCTGACCCGCCAGATCCTTCAGGAAAATCTGGAGGCATTTCCGCAGGACCCGTATCTTCTGGAAGTTGCTGCCGAATTCGAGCTTTTCAACGGCAATCCGGAACAGTGTCTCGATTACGTCGAACGGTTCTATGCGCTTGAGAAAAAAGAACGTTCCATTTCGTTCGACCTCCTGCACATGCTCGCACTGGAGCTTACGGGAAAGATCGACGAAGCCGCGAAGGAATTCGCCGCCCTGGTCGACAATAATGAAATGGACCGTGAAATTCTCTATCGCTATCTCAGGTTCTGCATCAAACATGAGCGCAAAGAGGAACTGTCGAAAATGGCGGAACGACTGGCCGCCTCGGACGTACCGGACCTGAAGGCGCTGGCCTCGTTCTTCCGGGCGGAGGAACTGCTTCTGCAGGGAAAGAAGGATGATGCGCTTTCCCTGCTCAAAACCACAAAAACGGACCTTCCGGACTTCGCACTCCGCGCGGCAAATCTGTTCTCAAAATACGACTTGCCGGACCAGGCGCTTTCCTGCTATCTCGCATTGGTTGACAAGTATCCCGACAATCGTCTGATTTTCGCCAATATCGCCGAGGTCTATCTGGCCAAAGGAATGAAGGCGGAAGCCCTTTCCTATGCGAAACAGGCGTGGGAAACGGATCAGGACAACGGGGGCGGCCAATTCATCTATGCGAAAATGCTCGCGGCAAACGGACAGTATCAGGATGCGGAAAAAGTCCTCAGCATCCCGAATCGCAAAGTCGAGCTGCCGGATGAGATCATGAATCTCTGGACGGACATCATGCACCACGTCATCGAGGCCAGCATGACCGGCGAAAGATACATGCAGGCGGAAGAACAGTGCAAGCACCTGCTCATCTTCGCGCCGGATGATGCCATGGCAAAAGAAAACCTGGAGAAAGCCCGGAAAAAACTCGGGCAGAGAAGCACGGGAAAGCGGATCGAATCGCCCAAGCCCGCAACTCCCATGCAATAAAGAGTTCTTATTCTCAAAAAGCAAGGACAATTGTTCCTAACACAACGGGCATTTTCCCATTCGCAATCCTTCATTCCCAGACTTTGTTAGAAAAACTTGGTTTTTTATTAAATAACCTTGAAAATAATGATTCGCGGGTGTATATTTATATAATTGAACTGCAAGAAACGGAGAATACGGCTTCATGAAACGACTTCTGACAATCCTGGCGATCTTCCTGTTCGCGGCGGGCTTCTCGTTCGAGACCCTCGCCGTGGATGCGTTCGACGCGTCCAGAGCGGGCGAATACGCCGTATCCGCGGAAGCCGTCGAGGCTGAATCCGCCTCGCAGGATGAAGCCGCCGCTTCGCTTTTCCTCTTCACCGACTCCATCAGGTCCGCCGCCTCGGAATTTCTGCACCGCGAACTCGGCATCAACACCGTCCACGGGCAGCCGCTCCCCGGCGTGCTGATCTCCCTGCTCCTCGGCGCAGCGTTCGGGCTCGCCCGGAAACTCCGCAACGGCCGCCGCAACGATCACTCCGAACAAACGACGGAGAGCGTGCTTCTGCTCACGGCACGTCTTCTCCGCATGAAGATTTTGTATTCATATCCGCCTAATACGATTCACACGATCTCCCCAGGACCGGATTTATTCTGTCAGAGGGAATGAGGCGGGATTCCCGGCGCATCGGACACGACTGACGCCGGAGTTCTGCGGTCGCGGCCCACGGGGCGCCGCGCGTCGGATTCCATAGCAAACGAATGCCCCGAAACCGCTTCCGGAAAACTTCCAACAAAACACAAAACAAACCGGAAGCACGGCGGACAACCCGCCACCCCCAAACAAACGAAAGGTAATCTACCATGAAACTTAGCAACCTCCTTCTCACCGCCGCCCTCTTCGTTTCCGCCACCATCGCCTTTGCAAAACCGAAAGTCGACATGTCGAACGTGTCCGATTTTCTCACGATGGAGCGCTCCGAAAGCACGAATACGCTGAACATTAAAATGTTCCGCATGAATAACGGCTGGAATTATTATGTGAACGGCTATACCCAGGGTACAGGCGAAAATGCCGATCCCGTTCTTTCCTACAGATCTCTCCTGAGCAAGGACGACCAGTATCTGGTCTCCTCCGACAAGTCGAAGATCCAGAAGATTATCGCCGGCATGGAAAACCTGCCCGAAGATGTGAGAGCGGGTCTGAACCAGCATGCTATCGGCATCTATGAGTTCTCCATCCCTGTTACGGACGACATCATCGAGATCGGCCTTGCCGGCGGCAACGGAAATGGCGCGTTCGTCGAATCGGTCTGGCAGAGATCCGCGACCAACGGCAACGACTTCTGGTCCATCGGCGATGGCAATATCATTTATATGGGCAAGGGCAACTGGGTCGGCCAGTACAACAACGGCGCAATGTTCCTCGTTGGCGGCGAACCCTTCGGCGCTCCGCTGCCGGCTCCGGTCGTGACGCTCCTCATCGCTCTCGGCTTCGGCGCCGCCCTGGTGATGTACCGCAACCGCAAGCAGGTGAAAGCCTGAATCTGATAATCCTGACAGGGGAAGCCGTTTGCCGCGGCTTTCCCATCAGGATGAATTTGACAGAATCATGAAAGCCGCGTCTTCCGAAAGAAGGTAACGGCGTCAAGGCAGACGGTTCGTCCTTCCCCGGTCGGACGGCCTGCTGTTTTATATCCTGACAGATGAAACGGGGAAACAAAAAACAATCAAGTATTCGCTGGTTCCATCGCGGATATCCGATAGAAACCATTGAGCTGAAAAGAAAGATGAGATGAAAATGAACCGGAAAAACATCGCGGTCATCGTGCTGGGGCTTATCCTTCTGGCAAGTCTTCTGGCATGCGGATATTTCGGAGTGAAGACGATACGCCGCACGAAACTGCGCCGCGCCGCGATGGCGGCATACGAAAACAAAGATTATTCGGCGGCGGAGCGTCTTCTGCTCCAGTACGTTTCCAAAGACCCGAACGCAGAAGCGGAGTTCGTTGCGCTGGCAAACATTTACCATGAATTCGACAACGCCGGGATGGAGGCGCAGATGTGGCAGACGGCCAATTCCCTGAACCCGCTGAATCCGGAGTATTACGAAAACATGCTGACCAGCGCGGCTCGATCCGCGAACTATGCGCTTCTGCACAGTATTCTGGGACGGAAAACAAAAGTGGACGAACCGTTCACCGACCAGGAGCTTTACCTGTATGTGATTTCGTCCTGCCGTTCCGGCCACCCGAAGGATGGAAAAGATGTGTACCAGAAAGCCGTGAAAGCCGATCCCGAGGCGTTCCACAAAAACGACCTGGGGCGACTGGCGGAATTCATGGCATTGTATGATTCCCTTTCCGATGCCGAACGGAACACGTATCTGAGCATCGCCATGCAGTCGGAGGATCCCGTTGTGCGTCTCGAAGCAATCCTCTATTCCATCAGGCGCATCCGAGCTCAGCTCGGCACAGAAACAGACCGGTTGGAAGAAATAGAGGCTTTGTTGAAACAGGCTGTGGCCACAAACTATTTCGCGGGAACGCTGTACCTGGCGGATTTCTCTTATTCCCAATGCCGGTTCGCCGATGTGATCAGCATTCTCGAACCATACCTGAAAACGATCGACGACGTCAACATGTATCTGCTGTATGCAGAGAGTTGCGTTTTCGAGGGGAAACTGGACGAACTCAAGGCATTGGAAAAGAAACTGCGCCGGAAACCGGGTGTTCTGCCCGTTCTGGCGGATTACTGTGAAATCCTGGTCGCATATATGGAGAACGATGAGGAAAAACTCGTTTCCGCTGTCAGAAAAACGGGAAACATCATTATCTCCCCGCTTTCCCGTCTTGTCCGGTTGCGTGTAGCAATAAAAAACGGCGCATTCAACGAAATCAGGAACGTAGCTCAGGAAATCTTCTCTTCGGCGCCGTTCCATGATCTGCACAACCGCGCTATGCTTATCTGCATGGATTATATTTCCGGAGAAATGGAAAAGCCGGAGATCAGCAAAGATCCGACGCAGATGGCCGACCTTGCGAAGATCCTTTCGGGCTATCTGCATGGCAACCGGATGCTTACCGAGATCATTATCATGGACCAGTGTAAAAAAGGACTGGCAAAAGAGGCCGACCTGATGGAGGCCCTGGAGCAATTCCCCGATGACGCCCTGCTGCTGCAACTGACCGTGGAACACCTGATCTTCAACGGCAAGGCGGAACAGGCGATTCCCATGATAGAGTCGGTTCTTCCCGTCGCGGAAGAAGAACAGGACCAAAACCGGGAGCTTCTTTTCCTGTATATGCTGGCGCTGGATCAGCTCGGACGTTACGACGAGGCCTCCGTCATCTTCCGTACACTGGTGGAACACTCCGAGTTCAATCTGGAGCTGCTGAACCTGTATTTCCAATTCTGTGTGGAGAATAAAAGAGTGGAAGACCTGCTGGCTATGGCCGACAAACTGACCCCCTTGCAGGACGGCAAATTGGAGCATTTCGGAAAATTCTTCCGTGCGGCGGCACTGCTCGCGACCGAAGACGAAGAAAAAGAAAACGAAGCGCTTGATCTGCTGGCGTCGACGCCGACCGGCGATCCTGAATTCACATTCTATGCGGCGAACCGCCTCTGCGAATATGAGCGGTTCGATGAGGCTGAGATGAGATACAAGGCGATCCTGAAGACCTACCGCTTCCCGTCACTGATTCTCGTAAATCTCTCGGAACTCTATCACGAAAAAGGAGACGAGGCAAAGGCGCTGGAGACCGCAAAAGAGGCTTGCGATATGGAAAAGACATCCATGCTTCCGGCGTTCATCTATGCGAAAAGGCTGTCCGAGGCAAAGCGCTATGAGGATGCCGTGAATGTTCTCAGTTTCCCGCGTCACGCTGTGAACTACCGCGAAGACGTCGTCGAGCTGTGGGCCGACTGCATGCGCCACGTCATCGAAAACAGCATCGCCGCCGAAAGATACATGCAGGCGGAAGACCAGTGCAAGCATCTGCTGGTCATCGCGCCCGACGATGCGTTCGGCAAGGAGAATCTGGAGAAAGTTCAGAATCTCATCAAGCAGCAGAATGTCAAGGGGCAGTCCGAAGAGACCGTTCCCGCCGCGTAAAAAAGCATCTTCGCACAAAACAACACGTCCCGGCCGCCTGAGGAGACGAAGTCTCCACGGAACAGTGTCCGGCCGAGCTCGGACACGGAGCGGAAAACGAGGCCGGGATTTGCTTTTTTCTTTTTTTCGTGTATAGTAATTGATTCATTTTGTTTGACCGGCTCATATCCTCAACGCAAGACCGAAAAAGGAGTTTTGACAGAATGAAATTCTTCACCATCAGTTTTCTGCTCGCGCTCGTCGCGCTGTGCGCCGTCCTGTACTTCCTGCCCGGCAGGATCACGTCGGCGGTGCACACCACGGCTCAGGAAGGCTACGGCGTCGCCGCGACCACATATCCGATCTGGGTGCTGACTCGCGAAGTCCTGGACGGGACCGGGATCGAGGCGGAGCTGCTGACCCCGCCGGACGCCGGATGTCCCCACGACTATGTCCTGACCCCGAACGACCTCATGAAGGTCTCCGCCGCCCGCAAACCGCTTCTGCTGTTCAAGAACGGCGCCGGGCTCGACGACCACATCTGCAAGGCGGCGTTGAGCGCTGGCAAAGGCATCGTGGTGATCGACACCGGCGCCGGGATCGAAGTGATTGGCGGCGACGATGACGACGACCATGACCACGACGCCGAAGACGATCATGACGAACACGAGGAGCACGAAGGCGAGGAAGACCACGACGAACACGAGGCGGAAGGCCATCATCACCACCACCATCACGGCGGCGAGAACGGGCATTTCTTCGCCAGTCCGTACGAGGCGCGGAAGATCGTCGCAACGATCGCCGACGAGCTCGCGAAGACAGACGTCCTCCACGCGAACAAATTCCGCGAGAACGCCGCCAAGCTCGACAAACGCCTCCAGATGCTCGGCGATTCTTTCAAAGCGCAGCTCGAACCGTACGCGGACAAGCACGTCGCCGCCCAGCACAACGTTTTCGATTATCTCCTGCGCGACTGCGGATTCGAGACGCCGCTCGCGATCTTCGCCGACCCCGAAACGCCCCCCTCGCCCGCCGAGATCACGGCCATGACGAAGGAATTCAAGGAGCACGGCGTGAAGGTCATCTTCACCGAACCGCAGTACCCGGACGAACTCGCCAAGCTCATCGGCAAGGAGACCGGGGCCGCCGTCGTGAAGATCGACCCGGTGGCGTCCGGCCCCGCGAATCCGCCCGCCG
>ONQZ01000058.1 GCA_900320095.1 uncultured Lentisphaerota bacterium | reverse complement strand
CGGAAGACTGGTTCGTGGTCGGCGCGGGCGATTACAACGGCGACAGCAAGGACGACCTGCTCGTGCGGCAGTATTCGACCGGCATGCTCGGCTACTACAACTCCGGCGACACGTCGCAGTGGGTCGAACTCGGCCGCGGCGTCGATATGAACTGGACCGTCATCGCGTAAAACGCACCCGCCCCGTGCTTGAACGTAGCCAAGCACAACCCACGTGGAGGGCTTGCCCTCCCCGGAGGCTTTTTTTGCTGATCAGGACACAGATAAAGCCGTTTTCCCTGAAAAAAGAAAAACGGCTTGTAATCCGGGCACAAAAAATGGCATCCCCAATGGGATTCGAACCCATGTTACCAGGATGAGAACCTGATGTCCTAGGCCTCTAGACGATGGGGACGCATCGAAAGAAGTATTGATTACTATACACCCGGCACGGGAAAAATACAAGCAGACGACCTGTTTTTTTCGCGAAAAAACGGCCGGGTGAACAGGGGCGACGGTCCAGTCCTTCCACGGAGAGGTGTCCGACGGAAGCGGACGATCCGTTATTTCTCGTCCTCCACGCCGGACAGCGTGATGCGCGGCAGATAGCCGTGCGTTTCAAAGTACAGGAGCCTCGGTCCTTCGGCGGTCGGATCGAGCCAGACGGCTTTCTTCGCGAAATCGGCGGCGGCTTCCTTCCGTCCGAGCGCAAGCTCGTTTCTGCCGAGCGCGCCGAGACGGGCGGCCTCGCGCTTGCCCTCCGGGGAGACCACCTTGAAGACCGTATACACGCGGTTGATGCTCTCCAGGCCGCGCGGGACGTCGAGGCGGTAGAACCAGTGGAGGCTGTCCGGGTCGGCGATCATGAGGTTGACGATGGACTCAGGCTTGATCTCGTTCGCGCCGGCGATGTAGCGGTTCGAGTAGATCGAATAGGTGAAGCACGCGCCCTTGTTGTAGATCACGTAGTCCGCGCCGTATTCGCCGCAGTAGCGCGCCAGGTCGAGCTCGGATCCGTGGAACATCGCGTTCAGGTATTTCTCCGTGGCGTCGCGGATGCGCTTCATGCCGAACTGCGGATTCATGACGAGTCCGGTCCCAGCGTACGCCTTCAGCATCGGCCCGACGGTGAAGTTCGCCGCCACGCCCTTGCCCGCCACGGCGTCTTTGTGCTGGCGGAACCACAGGATCAGCATGGCGGTCTCCCGGAACGCGACGTCGCCCGTGTAACGCCGGGGCGTCCCGACGGAAACGATCGTCTCCCAGATGAGGATGAACGCGAAAACGCCCGTGAGCGCCCGGCGGAGGAGTTTGAGCAGGCGCGGACGGTCGAAAATGACCGTGCAGGCTTCGGCGGGGTCGACCTTCCACGGGGCGTGCCGGAACGCACGCAGATACGTGCAGACGAGCATCGGAAGGGACACGCAGAGGAAGAGGATCACGAACTCGTGGTAGCGCACGATGTAGATGAATCCGACGATGAACCCGACCGTGAAGATGTTCGGCAGGAACGTCCGCGACAGCGTCTTCACGAACTCGGCCCGTGGTATTCGGAACAAGGTCAGCCCGAGCAGCAGCACGGCGTACAGCGCCAGCGTGACCGGGAGCAGTCCGAACAGGAACCGGAAGAGGCCGAACTGGAGCATGCGTCCGAAGATGAGGCTCGGGAAGAACGACGACGCGATCTCCCAGGTGGCGGAGTGCATGGAGGGCGTCCACATGATGCGCGCGTCGTAGTTCAGCAGCAGGGCGTTCGCGGGCTTCACGTTGTTGAACTGGATCTTCGCCTTCATCGCCTCGGAGAAATGGCTGTAGTTCGAGGCGTATTCCGGGGTGTTGCCGAACTGCGCCCAGTTCACGTACAGCGCCGCCGCCAGGACCGGCACCGCCAGACGCAATGCGAGCCTGCGGCCGCCCTTCAGATTCAGGCGGCGGGACACGCTCTGCAGCGCATAGCAGCAGAAAAGCGTCGGCAGGGCGAACCACAGGATCGGCGCATGGATCAGGCCGTAGGTGATATTGAACGGCACGACGAGGGCGTTCAGCAGCACGGCGGCGGCGATCGCGATCCAGGAATACAGCACGCCGCGTTTCATCCGGTATCCGCAGACCGCCCGCAGGACCTCGACCAGCGCCCATGCGGAGAAGATCATCTGGCACAGGTCCCACGCGATGAACGCCAGAAACACCACGCAGAAAATGACCGGCATCTTCCACCAGCGCGGCCGCGCATTGCACCACGCCGCCAGCACGAACGTCATCGTGATCAGCGGGATGCAGAATTCGCCGCGCACCAGGTCCTGTCCCGTGGAACGTGCGATCGCCGACAGCGCCACAGCGTGCAGGAAACCGCCGCAGAACGCCAGCTTGCGCGGGCATTTCAGGAGCAGAAGCCACAGGAAGATCAGCGCGGACGTGAGCGACGCCCACAGCCGTATCTGCGCGCTCATCCACTGCGCCATGTACGGATGGTCCTGGAACAGCTTTTCGCGGGGCGAACCCTCCGGGTCGGGCGCGACCATCTGTTTCAGCCGCCAGCCCCAGCCGAGGAACCACTCCAGCGCCATGTTCATCTGCGCGTACGGGGGGATGTCCTCCATGTGCTTCAGCGTCTCGTCGCGTTCCGGCACGCCCTTCCCCTCGGCGATGTCCTGCGAATAGGAAAACATCATGGCGCTCTCGATGGTGAATGGCGAGAAGTTGTTGTGCCGGAGCGGCAGGAAGCGCTCGAAGAACGAACGGTGGACCTGTTCCTGCTGCGGGACCTCGCGGATGATGTCGTTCAGCATCTCCACGGAGGTGTTGTAGTGGTACGTGCGGAACGCGAATGCCGTGAGGAGGATGACAAGGAAGAGGAAGGCGTTCCAGAGTCGTCTGTGTTTCGAAATGAATGAAGAAAGATTGTTTTTCACGTGTACTGTTTCCTTCCCTGCGAAGATGGGATGCCGAGTTCCTCGCGGTATTTCGCCACGGTGCGGCGGGCGACGTCGAGCCCCTTCTTTTTGAGGTCCTCCGCGATCTTCTGGTCGGAGAGCGGATGGGCGGGATTTTCGTTTTTGACTGCCTCGCGGATGTATTCCTTGACCGCCGAGCTGGAGACGTCCTCGCCGTCGGTGTTCTGGTAGCCGCCGGTGAAGAAGTCGCGGAACCGGAACGTGCCGGCGGGCGTCGCCATGTATTTGTTCGCGATGGCGCGGCTCACGGTGGTCTCGTGGACGCCGAGGCGGTCGGCGACGTCGCGCATGGTCATGGGACGGAGGTGCTCCGGCCCCTTGTCGAAGAAATCGTGCTGCTGGTCCGCGATGATGCGCGCGATGCGGACGATGGTGCTCTCGCGGTCGGCGAGCGCCTTGCGGATCTCCATGAGGCTCTTCAGGTTCTTCAGGATGTAGTCGCGCGTCTCCTGGTCGGTCAGCGGGTCGTCGAGCATCTTCATGTAACGGTTCGGAATCAGGAAACGCGGCTCGTATTCGCGGTTCGGGCGCACGGTGTATTCGTCGCCGGAACGTTCGACCGTGACCTCGACGGGGCAGTATTCGGTGCGCGACTGCGCGATGGATGCGGCGGGCCGCGGGTCGCAGGTGCGGCGGAGCTCGTCCGCCATGTCCTTCACGTCCTGCACGGTCACGCCCATGTCCTTCGCGATCTTCGGGAGGCGGTTGTGCTCCAGGTCGTCGAGATGGCGGGTCACGAATTCGGTCATGCGTTCCGTCTTTTTTCCGGCACGTTCGAGCTGGATCAGGAGGCATTCCGGCAGGGAACTCGCCCCGATTCCGGGCGGGTCGAACGTCTGCACGAGGCGCAGCGCGGCCTCGGCGGTCTCCAGCGAACACGGCACGGACTGCGCGATCTCGGCGGGGACACTGCGGAAAAAGCCGTCGTCGTCGATGTTGCCGATGACCTCTTCGGCGGCGCGGCGCGCCTCGGGCGCGCAGTCCTCGGTGTTGAGCTGCTCCATGAGCATCTCCTGCAGCGAGACCTCCTGCGCCACGGAGTTGAACATGTATTCGCGGCGTTTCTCCGCCTCGCTGTCGGGCGGATCGCCGCCGTTCTCCTGCCGCACGGACACCCAGTCGTCGTCCCCCTCCAGGATGCGCGCCAGTTCCTCGTCGTAGTCCAGACGGTTTTCGTCGAGGCTCTCGACCGGAGCGTCGTCCTGCACGGGCAGGTCATCCGGCGCCGGAGTCTCCTCTTCGTAGTCGGAATCGTCGTCCTCTGTCGTGATCAGGGGATTCTCCGCCAGGACGTCGGCGAACGAGCCGGACAGCTCCATGACAGGCGCCTGAAGCGCCTTCAGCGCCTGAAGGTGCTGAGGCGAAAGGATGTGGGTCTGTTCCAGACTCTGATTGGCGCCCTGGGCGAAGTTCTGATCCATTATGATCCCCTGAATTGAATAACAAATACACCATACTATACCCCCGAAACGCCGTTTTTTCAAAAAAAAGACGCCGCTTTTTGTATTATTTTATGGGAAAATGTCTGAAACCGTGCTATATTATGTTTTGACTTTTTATTCTGACACCAACCGACACTCAATGGAGACCGTCATCATGCCGGAAATGCCGAAAGCATATCTGCCCGCTGAAATCGAAGAGAAATGGTACGCCGAATGGGAGGCGAACAAGCGCTTCCACGGCGAACCGAATCCCAGCAAGAAGCCCTATTCCATCGTCATCCCGCCGCCGAACGTGACCGGCATCCTCACGATGGGCCACGTCCTGAACAACACGCTCCAGGACATCCTCATCCGCTGGCACCGGATGATGGGCGAGGAAGTCTGCTGGTTCCCCGGCACAGACCACGCCGGCATCGCCACCGAGAGCAAGGTCGACAAGGTCCTCCGCGAGAAGGAGGGCATCGACCGCCGCGCGCTCGGACGCGAGAAGTTCATCGAACGCGTCTGGGAATGGAAGAAGCTCTACGGCGGCACGATCATCAAGCAGCTCCGCAAGCTCGGCACGTCCTGCGACTGGGACCGCGAGCGCTTCACCATGGACGAGGGCCTCAGCGCCGCCGTCCGCAAGGTGTTCGTCCAGCTCTATGAAAAAGGCTACATCTACCGCGGCAAACGCATGGTGAACTGGTGCCCGGCCGCCCAGAGCGCGCTTTCCGACGAGGAAGTCATCTACAAGGAGGTCAAGGGCAAGTTCTGGCATTTCCGCTATCCGCTCACCGACGGCTCCGGCTACCTCGTCGTCGCCACCACGCGCCCCGAGACCATGTTCGGCGACACCGCCGTCGCCGTCCCGCCCGGCGATCCGCGCTACAAGCACCTCGTCGGCAAGACCGTGAACCTCCCGCTCACCGACCGGAAGATCCCGATCATCGAGGACGAGCACGCCGACCCGGAAAAGGGGACCGGCTGCGTGAAGATCACGCCCGCGCACGACCCGAACGACTATCAGGTCGGCAAGCGCCACAACCTCGAATTCATCAACGTCATGAACCGCGACGGCTCCATGAACGCCCAGTGCGGCAAGTACGCCGGCCTCGACCGCTACGAATGCCGCAAGCAGTGCGTCGCGGAGATGGAAAGCCTTGGTCTCCTCGAAAAGATCGAGGACATCGTCCACAACGTCGGCTTCTCCGAGCGCGGCGGCGTGGAGATCGAAACGCTCCTCAGCGACCAGTGGTTCGTCCGCATGGACGAGCTCGCCAAGCCCGCCATCGAGGCGGTCCGCTCCGGCAAGATCAAATTCTATCCCGACCGCTGGGCGAAGACCTATTTCCACTGGATGGAGAACATCCAGGACTGGTGCATCAGCCGCCAGATCTGGTGGGGACACCGCATCCCGGCGTGGTACCGCGGCGACGTGAACGACGAGAACCGTGAAGTCTACGTGGGCGTGAACCCGCCCGAAGGCGACGGCTGGTACCAGGAGGAGGACGTGCTCGACACCTGGTTCAGCTCCTGGCTCTGGCCCTTCTCCATCATGGGCTGGCCGGAAGAGACCGCCGAACTCAAGTATTTCTACCCGACCAACGACCTCGTGACCGGCCCGGACATCATCTTCTTCTGGGTCGCGCGCATGATCATGGCGGGCTACGAGTTCAAGGGCGACCTGCCGTTCCGCAACGTCTACTTCACCAGCATCATTCGCGACGAACTCGGCCGCAAGCTCAGCAAGTCCCTCGGCAACTCGCCCGACCCGCTGAAGGTCATCGAGACCTACGGCGCCGACGCCCTCCGCTTCTCCATCGTCTACATCGCCCCCGTCGGCATGGACATCCGCTACTCCAACGAGAAGTGCGAGCTCGGCCGCAACTTCGCGAACAAGCTCTGGAACGCCTGCCGCTTCCGCACCATGCAGGGCCCCGTCTCCGCCTCGTTCGACAAGCTCGCGGTCCCGATCGAAAAGCTCACGCAGGACGAGATCCACATGCTCAACACGCTCGAAAAGGCGTGCGCCGACGTGAACACCTCCCTCCGCGAATTCCGCTTCCACTCCGCCGCGCACGACATCTATGAGCTGGTCTGGAACAACTTCTGCGACTGGTTCATCGAGGCGTGCAAGCCGCGCTTCAACGCCGATGAGGCCGCGAAGCAGCAGGCGCTCGCCGTGCTCGACTACGCGCTCTGGAAGCTCCTCCGTCTTCTGCACCCCTTCATGCCGTTCATCACCGAGGAACTCGCCCACCGCATGGGTTTCCTCGCCGACGGACAGTCCATCATGACCGCGGCGTTCCCCGAGGCCGACCTCAAGCTCCCCGCGGACGCCGACAAGATCTCCGAGATGACCGCCGACAAGTACGCCCTCATCTCCGCCGGCCGCAACCTGCGCCTCTCGAACAACATCGCCCCCGGCAAGCGCATCGAATACCACATCCGCGCCGCCTCGCAGGAGATCCTCGATTCCCTCTGCGACCAGATGGACTCCCTCACCGCTATGCTGAACGCCTCGCTCATCAGCGTCTCGCTCGAAAACTACGCCAGCGAGGACGGCACGCCCGCGCCGTCCATCGTCTGCGACGCCGGCGCGATCTTCCTGCCGCTGAAGGGCCTCGTGGACCCCGCCGCCGAACGCGAGAAGCTCACGAAGCAGAAAGCCGAGCTCACCGGCTGGATCAAGGCCGCCGAGGCGAAACTCAATAACGAGAAGTTCGTCAGCCGCGCCCCGGCGAAAGTCGTCGAGGACGTGAAGACGCAGCTCGCCGACCTGAAGGACAAGCTCGCACGCGTCGAGGAATCCCTCGCCGCCTTCAAGGGCTGATCCTCCCCCCTTCAGCTCAGCACAGAAAGCGCAAGACAAATCAGGCTCCCTCCGCGCAAACGGAGAGAGCCTTTTTCCTGCTTCAAATTCAGGGATACAGGATCACTTGAAGAGCAGCGGCGCGAATTCGCGCAGACTGCGGCGCCAGGTGAGCCATTCGTGGTCGGTCTTCGAGGATTCGTAGAACACGAGGTTCTTGATGCCGTGATCCTTCAGGATGCGGTAGGTCTCGCGGACCGGATTGGTCTTTTCCGCCTCGCCGACGCTGATGAAGACGAGCTTCATCTGGGAGTTGAACTTGTCCGCGTCCTTGTAGACGCCGCCGAAGATGGTGTTCACGTCGCCGCCGCCGGGAGCCGCGCCGGGGCCGGAGAAATTGCCCGCGCCGGAGAAGCCGCCCATGTAGGCGAACTTGTCCATGTTGTCCGGGAAGATCGTGTTCCAGGTGTTCACGCCGCCCATGGAGAGGCCGGCCATCGCGGTGTTGTCGCGGTCGGTCTTCGTGCGGAACGTGGCGTCGACCCACGGTTTGAGCTCCTTCACGAAGATGTCGGTCACGCGGACGCCGCGCGGACGCACCGCGCCGTAGTTGCGGACGTTGCCGCTGTCCATGACGACGATCATCGGGACGGCCTTGCCGGAGGCGATCAGGTTGTCCATGATGTCCGCCATGCGGCCCTGTTCCTCCCAGCCGGATTCGTCCTCGCCGCCGCCGTGGAGCAGATACAGCACGGGGAAGCGCTTTTCGGGATTGGTCTCGTATTCGGCGGGCGTGTACACGCGGCAGTGGCGGTCCAAGCCGTTCATCTCGGACCAGTAGCGGCAATGGCGCACCTGGCCGTGCTTGATGTCCTTGTTGAAGTGGTAGTAGGCGGCCTCCGCCTCATCCTCGGGGATCTCGATGCCCGCCATCTCGGTGCTGCATCCGTAGAACGCCTCGCTGCCGAAGTCGAACGCCTTGTTGCCGTCCACGGTGTAGCTGAAATAGTGGAAGCCCTCCACCAGCGGATCCGTCGTGACGGACCACCAGCCGCTCTGGTCCTTCTTCAGCTCGTAGGTCTTGCCTTCCTGCGAGATCGTGACCTTCTGCGCGCCCGGAGCCTGCATGCGGAAGAACGCCTGCTTGGTCTTCGGGTTGACCGCCGGGAATTCGGAGTTGTAGATGTTTGTTTCCGCCGGGACGAAGCCTTCGGGGAGCGCGGAGCGGGCCGGGCCGCCGAAACCGCCGAAGCCGCCGCCGAACTGGGCGAAAGCAGCCGTCGTGAGCAGGATCGCTCCAGCCGCGACGCAGGTCTTTTTCATTTCCATGATAAAAATCCTTGTGTTTTGAGGTTGTTTTGTTGTCAGGAGAAAAGTCTTCCAGTAAAGTACAGCACAAGCATGTTTTTGTCAATCCCCCGGGCGCGGTTTTTACGAAAAAACACATGTTTTTCACGTTTTGTGCATGAACCCCGTTTTTCGCAAAAAACACCCGAAAATGATTTGCATGCCCGCCGGATGCCGTGTATATTGTTTCAATTCACGTTTTATGATGCACTGCACCCTCACGGAGAACCTGCTTATGACCTCGACGGAACGCGGCTTTTTTACGCTGCCGGGCGAATCCGGCTATGAAGACCTGACGCTGAAACTGGCGGAAAAGTGGGGAGCGGACGTGATCCGGGACAGCGACGGCACGAAGCTCTCACAGGAGATCCTGGACGCCGGATACGGCATCTACGCCACGATCTGCATCATCCGCAACCACAACGAATGGGCGAAGGCGAACCGCGACAAACTCCAGGAGACGTTCCTGATGACCTCGCCCGTGCCCGCGATGGGCGGCGGCCCGCTCGCGATCCCGCTGATGAAGGAGTTTTTCGCCGGGCAGTTCGAGCTCGACGAACGCCCCGAATCGCGCAAATACTGGCAGGTGTACGACCGCACGACGGACACGCTGCTGCCGACTTCGGAGTGGAGCTATGCGGACTGCATCGTCACGATCCCCTCGCCCGTGCCGTACCACACGTATTCCGTGAGCTTCATGGCGTTCCGCGTGTGGGAGGAGATCTCCATGTACAACCACACGACGAACCATTGGACCTCGGAACACCTGATGCAGATCGATCCGCGGCACGAGGAGACGCGCGCATATCTCCGCGACTGGATGGTGCGCTGGTGCGAATCGCATCCGGCGGCAACGGTCGTGCGGTTCACGTCGATGTTCTACAACTTCGTATGGATCTGGGGGAGCGACGAACGCTGCCGGCATCTGTATTCGGACTGGGCATCCTACGATTTCACGGTCAGCCCGAAGGCGCTGGACGAGTTCGCGGAGCGTTACGGGTACAGCCTCACGGCGGAGGATTTCGTGAACAAGGGGCAGCTCCACGTGACGCACATGCCCGGGACGAAGCGCAAGGCCGACTGGATGGCGTTCGTCAACGACTTCGTGATCTCGTTCGGGCGCGAGCTCATCGACATCGTGCACCGCTACGGCAAGAAGGCATACGTCTTCTACGACGACAGCTGGGTCGGGGTCGAGCCGTACAACGGCAGGTTCCGTGAGTTCGGGTTCGACGGCCTCATCAAATGCGTGTTCTCCGGCTACGAGGCGCGCTTGTGCTCCGGCGTCGACGTCCCGGTCCACGAACTCCGGCTGCACCCCTATCTTTTCCCGGTCGGCCTGGGCGGCGCGCCGACGTTCATGGAGGGCGGCGATCCCGCGCTGGACGCCCGCAAATACTGGGTGTCCGTGCGGCGCGCGCTGCTCCGCGCCCCGATCGACCGCATCGGGCTCGGCGGCTATCTGCACCTCACGGAGGGGTTTCCGGATTTCGTGGACTGCATCGCCGGGATCGCGGACGAATTCCGGCGGATTCGCGCGCTGCACGCCTCGGGCCGGCCGGAAACGGCAAAGATCCGCGTCGCGGTCGTCCATTCCTGGGGCAGGCTCCGTTCGTGGAGCCTCTCCGGGCACTTCCACGAGACGTACATGCACGACCTGATCCACGTGAACGAGGCGCTGTCCGGCATGCCGTTCGAGGTCGGGTTCCTGTCGTTCGAGGACGTGAAACGCGGCGCGCTAAGGGATTGCGGCGTCGCGATCAACGCCGGACGCGCCGGGTCCGCCTGGAGCGGCGGCGACGCCTGGCGGGATCCCGGACTTGTGGCGGAGTTCATGCGCTGGACGGCGGAAGGCGGCGTGTTCCTGGGCGTAAACGAACCGTCGGCCGTATCTGGATTCGACAGGTTCCTCCGGCTGGCGCCCGTGCTCGGCGTCGACGAGGACACGGGGAGCCGCGTGTGCCACGGACGGTGGCGTTTCGAGGTCAAATCCGTGCCGGGACTGATCCCGGACGGCGCGGTCCTGCATGCGCGCGACGGCGTGTATCTCACCGACGGGACCGCGCACGTGCTGATGGCGGAGGGCAATTCGCCCGTGCTGACGGCGCATCCGTTCGGCAAGGGCTGCGGCGTGTATCTTTCCGAGTTCAGAATCACGCCGGAGAACACGCTTCTGCTGCGGAATCTCATTCTGCATTACGCCTCAAGTTCGGCCCGGCCGGAGATCTATCTCTCCGACGATCCGTTCGTGGAATGCGCGTACTGGCCGGAAAGCCGCACGCTCGCGGCCGTCAACGATTCCGGCGTCGCCCGCACCGCCGAGCTCAGACGCGGCGGCGGACCGGCTGTTCGCGCCGAGCTGAAACCGTTCGGGATGGCGTTGCTGGAAGTTTAAGCCAGGCTGTCCAGCACGGATTGAGCGCTGGACCGGACGCGTTCGATCAGCTCCGGGGGTTCGAGCGGGACCGCCTGCCCTTTCTGCGACAGGATCCACGGCACGACGACCTCGGCCGGCACCTCGGGGATAAGGAACAGCCAGCCGCCGACGGTCTTTTTGAGCTTCTGCCCCGAATGCATGCGGTTGGCCTTCGCGAACTTCACCGCGTCGCCCGTCAGCCGGATCTTCACGCCGTGAAGCTTCGCGTAGCTCACGATGCTGTCGAGCGTGACGGAGTCGATGATGGCGCGGTCCGGCGCGAACGTCTCCTTCAGCATGGCGGCATTCCGGATGCGGTTGATCACGAACGTGCGCGGCGCGTTCCGCAGGCGGCAGAACGCCTTGATGCGCCATTCGTGCTGGTACAGGAACAGCACGTGCGGATCGACCTCGCGCTCCATCACGCCGCCGGTCTGGTCGTCGTACAGGATGCGGAGGCGGCGGTGCGTCTGCCACGCCTCGAACACGGTCGAAAAGACCGATGCGTTTTCCGCGACGCCCCCCTCGGCGAACACCTTCAGCGACCGGATGAGCGTCTTCTCCAGAAATTCCGGGCTGTTCCCCTTCAGCAGCTCGTCCACGGACTTCGTGATGCGCGCCCGGACCGGATTCGGGAACACCTCTTCCGCGATGCGGCCGCCGAGAATGAGCGCGAGCATCACGGATTCCGACAGGTTCGCCGGGCAGTTGAACTCCCATTGAGGATCCTCAAGGTAATAGATCTTCTGCCTCCGGTCGAACCGGACCGGGCAGTCGAAATCGCTCCGCAGCAGGTCGATGTCGCGGTACACGGTGCGTAGGCTGTATTTCGCCCGGATCGTCTTCCCCTCCGCCAGCTCGATCTCCCGGTATTCGTTCAGGAGATTCTGCGCCGTCGGACAGCTGTTCTTCTTCAGGAGCGACGCGATACGCGCCAGACGGATGATCTGCGCCCGCGGCGGCATCTTGCGGCCCTTCATCTTCGACGGCGTCCCCTTCCGTGTACGGGGGATACTTTTCTGAGGCGGTTTCCTGTTCATTTTCGCTGACTCCCGGCCGACGGCCTTCTTTTCGCTCGATACCATGCTGTGCGGCAGTTTTGACTGACACTCCTTAACAGTATCACACAATCACGAAAAATCAATCCCGAAAAACGTTTTTTCCTTCGTTGTTTTTCTGCCGCCTCGATAACAACGCCCCCGCCTCGCCAACGCGTCACAACCAGAAAGGTTATTGCAAATAGTTTTAATTTTGTTTCATTTCGCTCTGCCGTGCACGACTCACGGCAAAAAAAGCATGTCGTGCGCAAGCACGCTTTCCGAGGCGCACGAATGTGCGTCCCCAGCGAAGAAAGCGCCCGGATGCACGGCACACAGGGATGAGATCCTTCTCTTCAACTATCTACTAAATACTCTGTCGTGCGCGCCTCGCGGTAAATCAAAACAGACGCCGAGTGTGAGCGAGGCTACCGCAATCTTTAATCCTTCCGCCGTGCGCGCCTCAGCGGTAATAAAACAGAAGCATACGTTATTATATAATCCTCCGCCATTCGCGTCTCAGCGGTAAAGAAAAGATCTGTCGTGCGTAAGCACGCTTTCCGAGGCGCACGAATGTGCGCCCCCAGCGAAGCGGGACGCAATGCGTCCTAAATAGCCTCAAACATTGCCAATAGTTTCAAAATAGTTTCAACATTCTCCACAGATGAATATGGATTATTCAATAGGGCTGTCCCTTCGGGGGTCGCTTCGCTCCTCGGTAGCCTCGCCAAGCTCGGCATATGGGGAAATCAACCGCGAGCCGCGCGAGCTATGCATATTGAAACCTTTCTGTTAATAGTTTTAATTTTGTTTCAATACCATGCACAGACACTGCAAATAGTTTCAATTTTGCTTCAACAGCATGCTCGAGACATTGCAAATAGTTTCAGTTAAGTTTCAATTTCACGCTCAAATATTGCAAGTAGTTTCAAAATAGTTTCAATGTTTTTTGTATCTCATTGGACCTATATGTCCCATCACACTCCTAAAGAATCGGCCGTGCGCGTCTCGCGGTAGAAAAAGCATGTCGTGCGTAAGTACACTTTCCGAGGCGCGAAGCGCCCCCAGCGAAGCGCGACGCAACGCGTCCAATGACAGAAGAAACATTGCAAGTATTTTTAATTTGCTTTCAAATTTGCATAAAAACAGGCTGAATTTTTATAAAAACACATGTTTTTTTGGAATCAGACTTGACTCCCCAACAAAGCCTGCTATAGTATTCATAAATAATTATCGCTAACAATCATCTTTGAATTCATTTGTTCTATGGACAACAAAAACAAAAAAGGCGTCATCTACATTTTGACCAATCCGTCTTTCCCCGATTATGTTAAAATCGGGTATGCACATGATCTTGAAAAAAGGCTGAATCAACTGAATCGCAGCGAAACAATACCTTTTGCTTTCAGGGCATATGCCATTTATGAGGTAGAGAGCGAACTAACGGACAAAAAACTGCACAAATTGATTGACACCTTAAATCCGGGTCTTCGTACGATAGAAACTTTTGATGGAAAAAAACGGGAAAAAGAGTTTTATGCGATGTCAAAAGAAGATGCTTATTCTCTCCTTGAATGTATCGCTAAAATCAGCGGAACGGAACACTGTCTTAAACGCATGACGCCGGAAGGACATGAGATCCGTGACGAACAGATTGCCGAAGATATCACAAATACAGCACGGAAAGGGCCTTTCACATTCTCAGAATGCGGAATTCCTGTTGGGGCAAAGATCGCATACGTCCGCGACAGTTCTATTGTTGCCACTGTTGTAGACGACAGGCATATCGAGTATAACGGAGTGACGACATCCATGTCCGCGCTGGCACAAGAACTGCTCGGTTCAAAATGGCAAGTCCAGGGCACAGCGTATTTCACATACAAAGGCAAAAGGCTGACGGATATCAGGGAAGGACTTGCCACGCCTGAAGACTAATCCGTCTTTGGACGCATTCGCGTCCGGGGTCGCTACGCTCCTCGGTGAACTCGCTTGCACGAGTTCGACATCTTATATTACCGCGAAACGCGAATTCTGAAACTGCCGGACGCACATCGCAAGT
>ONQZ01000059.1 GCA_900320095.1 uncultured Lentisphaerota bacterium | reverse complement strand
GAGACGGCCGTGCCGTCCGTCGCTTCGTTGATCAGATGGCTGCCGCCCTGGACCGACGCGGTGCCGTTGATGGCGAAGGTCTCCTGCAAAGCGACGTCGATCGCCTGCGTGAAGACGGCGTCCGCGTCGAGCGTGGCGTTTTTCAGCGTGGACTTGCCGGTCTCGGCACGCAGCCCCCCCTTCAAAAACACGCCGGTCAGCGTGCTGTCGTTCAGATAGACGGTGCCGTCCTTGCCGTTCAGCGTGCCGCCGTTGACCGTCGTGTTCTCCATGTTGATGGTCCTTCCGCCGGTGACGATGGAGCCTTTGTTTTCGACCGTGTTGCCTTTCAGGTACAGGATTCCGGCTTCCGTGGTGATGGTGCCGTTGTTGGTGAGGTTCGCATAGATGAAGCCGTCGGAGTAGCCCTGCGTGGTGAGCGTCAGGTCCTTGCCGATATTGAACGCGCCGCGTTTGTCTTCGTCGCCCAGAGATCCGGTCGAGCCGTTGCCGTTCAGGTTCAGCGTGCCGGTCCCCGTCAGCGAGACGGCTGTGTCGTCCGTCGCTTCGTTGATCAGATGGCCGCCGCCCTGAACCGACGCGGTGCCGTTGATGGCGAAGGTCTCCTGCAGGGCGACGTCGGTCGCCTGCGTGAAGACGGCGTCCGCGTCAAGCGTGGCGTTCTTCAGCGTGGACTTGCTGGTCTCGGCACGCAGGCCCCCCTTCAAAAGCACGCCGGTCAGCGTGCTGCCGTTCAGATAGACGGTGCCCGCCTTGCCGTTCAGCGTGCCGCCGTTGACCGTCGTGCTTTGCAGTGAGATGAACCTGTCCCCGCCGGTGACGATGGAGCCCGTGTTTTCGACCGTGTTGCCTTTCAGGTACAGGTTTCCGGTTTCCGTGGTGATGGTGCCGTTGTTGGCGATGTTCGCATAGATGAACCCGTCGGAATACCCCTGCGTGGTAACTGTCAGGTCCTTGCCGATATTGAACGCGCCACGATTGTCTTCGCTGCCCAGAGAGCCGGTCGAGCCGTTGCTGCTCAGATTCAGCGTGCCGGTCCCGGTCAGCGAGACCGTCTCTTCGGCGGACGCGGTGGACAGGCTTTTGCCGTTCCAGACATTGATCTTGCCGTTGAGGATAAGCGTGCCCTGCGCGATGACAAGCGTATTGAGGTCGACCGTGCCGTTGTCGTCCACCGTCACCCCGTTCAGTGTGCAGGCATTTTCCCCCAGGGTCCTGACCTTGCCGGTCAGCGTGCCGTTGTTGACGATTGTTCCGTACAGCTGGACATCCCCGTTTGCTCCGTTCAGCGTGCCGATGCCGTTGACCGTCGCGTTCTCCATGATGATGGTCCTTCCGCCGGTGACGATGAAGCCGGTATTTTCGACCGCGTTGCCTTTCAGGTACAGGTTTCCGGCGTCCGTGGTGACGGTGCCGGTGTTGATGAGGTTCGCGTAGATGAAGCCGTCGGAGTACCCCTTCGTGGTGATCGACAGGTCCTTGCCGACGTTGAACGCGCTGCGGTTTTCCGTGCTGCCCAGAGCGCCCGATGTGCCGTTGCCGCTCAGGTTCAGCATGCCGGTCCCGATCAGCTGAAGCGCGTCCTCGGACGCATTGGTCAGACTGTCTTTGAAGACCGACACGAGGCCGTTGATCGCGAAGTGGTCGATGATCCGCATCGAGTGAGTGGAATCCAGGCTCAGCGTGGCCTGCTCGCCGAGCTCGATACTGTGCGCCACGACATCCATGTCCAGCGACACGGCGGTGTCCGTAATGATATGCATCGCCACATTCTCGCCGTTCGGGACCGCGGTCTGGATGGCGCTCTCGTCGGAGATCCAGTTGGTATAGCCGAAGCTTTCGTCGTCTATGACGTATTGACCTTGCACGCTCCAGAGATTGCTGCTGTTGACAATGGGGTCGACGTCGCGGTGGAAGAGTTCGAAATAATAGTTTCTCAGCTCAGGCATTTTTTCCCTCGTCTTGATGCGCCCGGCCCGTTCCGGGACCGGACTGTGTTTATTTTAAAGATATTATGGTTACTATAGCAGGCTTTGTTACTATAGCAGGCTTTACGGGAATGTCAAGCCTTTTTCAGAAGAAAAAACGATTGCCCCGAACCCGTCTTCCATAAAAGCCCTTTTCACGAAAAACATTTTTGGAAAACACGGCTCATCCGTCTTGATTTCGTGCGGATGTCAGTGTATATTCAATTTGCGCTGTCGGCCGTCCGGATGCGCCCCGACGAATCCCGCTTCAAGAAAAACACCGTGAGACACAACATGCCCGCCCGTTCACACAACACCTTTGACATCGGATCCTCCCCCGCCCCGGCGGAGACGTTCCGCAAGGCAGGATCAACATGCTGATCCTGCGTCAGGGCACACGCGCCGAACTCATCGTGCGCAAATCGCGTTTCCTCGCCGAAGCGACTCCGGTCGCCTCGCCCGGGGAGGCGCGCGAACTTCAGCGCGAACGCAAACGCGTCTACGCCGACGCGAACCACGTGGTCTTCGCGTTCGTCTGCGGGCCGCAGGGCGGCGTGATGGGGTGTTCCGACGACGGCGAGCCCTCCGGGACCGCCGGACGCCCCGTGATGGAGGTGCTGAAGGGCAGCGGGATCACGAATATCCTGCTCACCGTGACGCGCTGGTTCGGCGGGACGCTGCTCGGCACGGGCGGACTGGTCCGCGCCTACACCGAGAGCGCCCAGCTGGCGCTCGCCGACGCGCAGACCGCCGAACTCGTCCCGCTCACCCGTTTCTCGCTTGCGCTGACCTATCTCCAGTACGAAACCGTGCGCCGCCGTCTCCCCGAATTCGCGGCGACGGTCACCGGCGAGGAGTTCGGCGCAGGCGTGACGCTCGCCGGCGAACTCCCGACCTCAAAATTCGCCGCGTTTTCCGCCGCGGTCCGCGACCTCACCAACGGCGCGGCCGTCCCCCGTGAACTGGTCCCAAACGATGAAAGTGTGACACCATGAAACGAATTCAGACGATACTGTGCGCCATGATCCTCTTCAGCTGCGCGGTCGCGTTCGCGCAGGGCGGCTTCGGAGGCGGAAGAAACGGATTCGGAGGCGGCTTTGGAGGCCGCAACGGCTTCGGCGGAGGCATGGGCGGATTCCCCGGTCCCGGCTTCGGCGGCGGTTTCGGCGGGCCCGGATTCGGGCAGGACCGTCCGCCCGCGGCGGACACGGCGGCGCGCCCGGAAACGGACTTGAAGAAACGCGCGTTCGGCGCCGGGCAGTACGACACCTCGTCCTTCATGGCGGGCGAGATCTACGTGAACGTCGTGCTGTTCGAATCCAACGGCAAGACCGATCCCGACACCGAAAACTGGAGCAAGAATGAGATCAAAAAGATCGTCGCGCACGTGAAGAAAGCTTGCGCATGGTGGGAGGAGATGTGGAAGCAGAAGAACTACATCGGCAAGCTGCATTTCACCATCGACCTCGAACACGCCACCACGCCGTTCCAGACCGCCTATGAACCGATCACGCACGGCGCGTACCGCGACGACCGTCTCTGGATCGGCGAATTCCTGAACTCGCTGGGTTACACCGGCGACAAGAACCGGATGCTGTACCGGTACACCAACGACACTATCGTGAAACACGACGCCCATTTCGCGTTCACGATCTTCGTGGTGAAGGCGGACAACGACCGCGACCACTACTTTTCGGACAATTACCGGTCCTATACCCTGGGACGGCAGTACGAGGGCGTTTCCGACACCTATATCCTCGTGGCATACTCCAAAGCCTACGACTGGTATTCCTCCCAGTCCTTCGCGCACGAAATGGCGCACATCTTCGGCGCGGCCGACGAGTATCCGGGGCAAGGCAGGTATACGGACCGCGCCGGGTATTACGGCGTGCAGAACACCAACGCCCCGGACGGCAACCCGGACCGGAACAGCATCGTGCCCAGCCTGATGAACAGTTCGATCTCGACGGCGTTCGAACGGCACATCACCTCGCCGCAATCGCTGGAAATGGTCGGCTGGCGGGATTCCGACGGCGACCGCGTCATCGACGTGCTGGACGCGCCGATCGAGGTCACGGACTTTTCCTCCAAGCTGAAACTTTCCGATTCGACCTACGAGTTCACCGGCACGTTCACGGTCCAGAAGGTCCCCAACTATAACAACACGAAGGCGATCACGATCAATTCCGTCGATAAACTGCTGTACCGGAACGGCGAGTCCGGCGAGTGGAAACAGGTCAACGACAAGGACTGGGGCGAGGAGAGCAGGACCGTTTCCCATCAGTTCAAACTCCCGAAAAACGCCGTACTCCAGTGGAAGGTCATCGACGCGGACGGCACAGCCGAATCGAAGACGTACACGATCGGCGGCGTGCGAGATCCGAAGGTCGGGATCAACCGCGGAACGCATTCCGCGAAATTCAGCTTCACCCCCGCCACGCCCGACACCGGGATCGTCAAGTACAAACTCCGCGTAGACGACAAGGTCTGCGAGCTCGGCGAACAGAACAGCTATACGCTGTCCGGCATCTCGAACGGCAGGCACACGTGGGCGGTCCAGGGCGTCTACTCCGACGGATCCGTCACCGACTGGCTTCCCTGCGGCACATTCACGATGCAGTCGAACTGACCGACCAAACCCCGGCACAGACAACGACATATAACATTCATGATAAAACAGGCCTCCGAACTCATGACGAACGAAGAAGAAAAAGCCGCGCCGCCCGCGGACACGAATCAGGCAGTCCCGCCCGAAAAACAAATCCCATTGAAGAAGATGCGGAGAAGCTTCTCCCTGTGGCTGCTCAACCTTATCCTGGGGCTTTTCGTCCCCGTCTGGTTTGGCATCGGGTTTGCGCTCATGGCATTGTGGAAAGACTTTCCCCCGTTCGTCATCGCGTGCATGTTCGCGGGCTCCTTCGTCGTCTGTGCGCTTGTCGCGCTGGTGCAGCTAATCCGGGCGAAAACGGACGCCCCAACACAGAAACCAGCACTCTTCGTTCTGCTTGTGGTGGATGCTTTTCTGGTATTTCCGATTTCCAATGCGCTCACAGCCCTTCAATTCAAAGTCGATCGCATCTATACTGTGGAAAACATGGCAAAGGTGCGCAATCGTCTGGAAGATTACATCATGGATCATGGCAGTTTCCCGCCTCAACAGGATTTCGAGTCTCTGCTGAAAACACTGGATATCCAAAAGAGCGATTTCCGGAAAACGCTTTTCTATTCCATTGAGTCCGCGGAATATCATGCGCTGGATGGAGCGGCTTTCCAGTTATTGTCTGATCATACGGAACATACAGTTCTTTCTCCTCAGGATTGGGAGGAGAAGGTTTTGACTCTGCCCATCAGAAGGGATTTGTTCAGCGGCTTTGACACTCTTCTCTTTTTGAGAAGGGACGGTTCCGTCGGACAAGATTACGAATATCTGAAAAACAAAACTCCGACGTCCGAACAGAAACCGAAGCCCGCCCAGTCCATCCTCATCCGGGAGGAGACAAAATGAAGAACGAACTCACGCGTATTCTGCAGTTTCTGAAGGACCATTGTTTCGGCATTCTCCTGCTGCTCTACCTCCCCGGCTGGCTCATCGTGCTGGAATTGATCGCAAGCTTTTCGAAGGTGCATCATTCCCCGTATGTCATAGCGGCCCTGCTTACGGTTTCCCTGGTCGTTTGCTCGGTTGCAGAGGCGGCGCGCATGGCCCGGAAGGACGACCTGAAGCTGTCCGTCTTCTGCCTGATCGCGCTGGACATTCTTTTCCTGGTGTTCGTTTTCCCGGCGTACGGCGAAGTTTGGCTGAAGCAGGATTACAACGATACCCTTTCGAACATGGTTCTCATATACAGGCGCATGGAAGCATATCAAATGGAACACGGGAATTATCCTCCGCAGCAGGACCTGAAATCTCTGCTGAAGACGCTGGACATCAAACAGCGCGATCTCAACGGAAAAGGCTTTTTCTACGACGTCGGTTCCGCGGAGTATCATGCGCCGGAGGATATCGATGGGTCGAATGATCGTTACATGGATCCGGTTTTGTCCGTGCGCATCAGACAGACACTGTTCGGCAAGTCCGACAAACTGCTTGTTCTGAGACGGGACGGCTCGGAAGGATACCAAGACATAAAAAACGGAGAACCGCGCCATGCGCCGCAGGCCGCGGCCGCGGAACCGAAACCGGCGGACGTTCAATCCGATTCCATCCCGGAGGAGACGGAATGAAAAACTCGTTCTCAACGTTTTTATCGAAGCTTCGGATCAGGTATTTGGTCTATCTGCTGGTATTCATCGTTGCGGCGACCGTTTTTCCGCTGCTGGGGCTCGTTGCCGCAATCGCGATCATCGCGGCGGAAACGCGTTTTCAATCCAAAGTGAAAAAAGACAAAGAAGAGGCTTCGCCGGACCAGCCTCCTCGACAGACGGCGGGAAATGTCGCGAAACTGGTCCTCCTGCTGCTTCTTGGAGCCCTTTTCATCTTTATCGCCGCGCATATCATCCTGTTCATCGGAGAAGCCGTGCTCATATCGGACAATAATCTCACGACAGAAAACATGATACGCGTATCAATACGACTGGAAGCCTATAAGACAAAACACGGGAGTTATCCGCCTCAGCAGGACATGCGTTCCCTGCTGGAGACGCTGGGGATCCAAAAGAGCGATTTCCGAAAGACGTTTTTCTTTGACCTCTATTCCGCGACATATCATGCTCCTCCCGAGGATTCGACAGACCCCGAGGACAGGTTCATCACGATGCGCGTCAAATGGCATTTGTACGAAGGATACGATCATCTTCTCTTTTTAAGAAGAGACGGTACCGTCGGCTCCGAATATCTGAAAAACAAAACGCAGCAGCCGGAACAGAAACCGGAGCCCGACCAGTCTGTCCTCTGAAAAAACAGGTCATTTTGTTTTCCGGGGAGCTTGAAAAAGTGAAATCCCGCCGTTATTTTATATAAACACGAACAGCGCGGGAAAAAGGACCGCATCCGGCGGTCCCCTCCCGATCACGACCGGACCGTCCGCAAAACACGGACCGACGGAGATTTCCGCCCCGTTTTCGGGGCAACAAACAGAAAGGCTGAACACCATGAAAATCGGATGCGTCAAAGAGATCAAGAACAACGAATTCCGCGTCGGACTCACGCCGGACAACGTCCGGGATTACGTCGCCGCCGGGCATCACGTGTACATGGAACGCGGCGCCGGGGTCGGCTCCGGGTTCTCCGACAACGAATACGTGGACGCCGGTGCGAGCATCATCGACAACGCGGCGGACGTGTGGCATCTGGTCGACATGATGGTGAAGGTGAAGGAGCCGCTCGAAAGCGAATACGGCCTCTTCCATGAGGGCCTGATCCTCTACACCTACCTGCACCTCGCCGCAGACAAGGAGCAGACCGACGCCCTGCTGAAGGGTAAGGTCAAGGCGGTCGCGTACGAGACGATCCAGGAAGCCGACCGCTCCCTGCCGTGCCTCGCCCCGATGTCGCAGATCGCGGGCCGTCTCTCCATTCAGGAAGGCGCGAAGTACCTGGAGAAGAAGTTCGGCGGCGAAGGCATCCTGCTGGCGGGCGTCCCCGGCACGCCGAAGGCGAACGTGGTGATCCTCGGCGGCGGCACGGTCGGCATGAACGCGTGCAAGATCGCGGTCGGCATGGGCGCGAACGTGACGATCCTCGATATCAACCTGAAGCGCCTCGAAGAGCTGGACAATATGTTCGGCGCGCACATCCAGACGCTGGTCAGCTCGGACAGCAACATCGAACGCGTGCTGAAGGACGCCGACCTGGTGATCGGGTCCGTGCTGATCCCCGGCGGCTCCACGCCCAAGCTCTTCAAGCGGCGCTATTTGCCCGAGATGAAGGACGGCGCGGTGTTCGTGGACGTGGCGATCGACCAGGGCGGCTGCGGCGAATCCTCGCACGTGACCACGCACGACGATCCGGTGTTCATCGAGGAGGGCGTGGTGCATTACTGCGTGGGCAACATGCCCGGCGCGGTGCCGCGCACCAGCACGATCGCCCTCACGAACGCCACGCTGCGCTACGGGCTCCAGATCGCGAAGGGCGGCCTGGAGGAAGCCTGCAAGGAAAGCAAGGTCATCTCCTCCGGCGTGAACTGCTACCTCGGCAAGCTCACGAACAAGAACGTCGCCGCCGCGCACGGCTACGAGTTCACGGACCTCGCCACCCTGATCTGAGCGGACCGGGGCGTTTTTCGCAGACGCCCCCTCCCCTCGTTTCCGCATAAAAGAACCGCTCCCCGAGCCGAGGAGCGGTTTTCTTATGGTCGCGGAACAGACGACCCGATTCGCCGTCGCGGTCCCGCCCTGTTATTTTCCGGACACCACGACCGTCGTCTTCACGTTCGCGAGCGCGGGGTCGAGGTCGCGTTCGGCGGACATGTTGAACACGGGTTCGCCCTGGATGTTGAAGTGGACGCGGTGGATGGCGACGCAGCGTTCGCGTCCCCGGAGCGAGGTCTCGCCGTGGTAGGAGATCATGAGGTTGCCGTAGTCGTCCATGAAGAACGCGTTGTGGCCGGGGCCGAACTTGCCGGGGATGGAGTAGAACGAGAGGACCGGGGCCTGGCTCTTGGTCCAGGAGGCGAGGTCCAGCAGGTCGGCGTTCTCGTCCGCGGTGAGCAGTCCGAGCGCATAGGTGTAGCCGCCCGCGTCGCCGCCGGAGTACGTCAGGTAGACCTTCCCGTTCGCGTTGAACGAATACGGGCCCTCGTTGTTGATGGTGCCGCGGACGTTCTCCCAGCCGTAGAGCGGGCGGGAGAGCTGCACGGGCTCGGACGTGAGCACGCCGGGGTTCTTCTCGTCGATCGTGGCGATGTACAGCATGGAGCCGGTGTCGCGCGGGGAGCCGATGCCGACGCGGTAGGACCAGACGTAGTAGGACTTGCCGCCCGCCTTGATGTAGGTCATGTCGAGCGAGATGCCGCCGTCGCCGACGCCCTTGCCGTCCTTCTTCAGGATCTTTACCGGGTCTTCCCACGAGGCGGGATCGATGATGCTTGCGCCCTTCTTGAGCTTCATGTAATGGCACTGCGGGCCCCAGGCGCGTCCGCCGACCGCGAAGAGGATGTAGAGATCGTCGCCGATCACGTGGAATTCGGGTGCCCAGAAGGTCTGGATGAGCTGGCGGGCTTCATCCTTGTCGAGGATCAGGTGCTCCTTCACGCCCTCCGCGAAAAGGTCGTGCGGATTATCGGCTTCGCGGACGTACAGCCCGATGTTGTTTCGGGCGTCGGTCGTGGCGATGAAATAGAATTTGCCGTCCCATTTGAAGATGACGGGGTCGCCCCAGGCGCGGGCGAGCGGGAACCCGTAGGATTCGTTCTGCACCGTGCCCGTGATTTCATACTTGCCGGGCGCGGAGAAGTTCACGTTCGAGGCGTCCCACTTCACGGGCTTGACGGACGTGGAGCCGTCGGAATAGACGACCTCGGCTTTCACCTTCGCGAGTTCATCCGCCGAACCCGCCAGGACGGTTTCCGGCACACGCGCCGCCAGGGAAACGAGGTGTCCCCAGTGCAGCGCGGCGCGGTCGACCACGGAACGCGGTACGGACACCGTGCTGTATCCGGTATCGTTGTTCGGGACCATGCCTTCCGGCGCGTTGATCTCCGGTTTCGGCATCAGGCGGAACATGATCGGACCGTCCGTTTTGGTCACGGACTTGAAATCCGGGGTGTCCGTGCAGAAGAATCTCCCGTTGGCGGTCTTCCAGAAGATGCGGTAGCTGCTCCCGTCCGCCGTGGGCGAGACGCTGAGGAACGCCGTGACCTCTTCCTGTGTGTTCAGGTCGAACAGCGCCTGTTCGGAGAAATGGATCAGGTCCTTCGTGGTCCAGAGCAGGACTTTCCCCTTGCTTTCCTCGTCCGGCGTGCCGTCTTCGTTCGTGCGGATCGCCATGACGCCGTAGCCGCCGTCCTTCATCGGGAAGATGATCGGGTTCTTCACGCATTTCGGGCGGATCGTGTTCTGGGGCGAGAGCGTGCCTTTCGCGAAGAGGATGCCGTAATTTTCGTTCATGGGCGTGAAGTTCTTCCCGTCGGTGCTGCGCGCGAAGTGGATGGACCGCGCCAGCCCGTCGGGGTAGCTGTCGCGACGGACTTCCCGCGTGTAGACCAGCACGTCTTCCTTGCCCGGATCATACTCCGGGAACGCGGAAACGGCGGCGGATGTGAAGAATGCGGCGGCGCAGACGATCATGCCTGCGAATGCGGATGGTTTCATTTTTGTGCTCCTGTACATTTCAAATGTTGCTGAATGGCGGAAGAATTTGTTATCTTCAACTATACATCCTCGTCAGCAATAATGCAAGCAAGGACGGAAAAGATTTCAGGGAGTAGAAATGCTTTTATCCTGTCAATCCTTTTTGACGCTGTAATTGAAGAACGGGAAGAACGGCAGGAATCCGTTCGGATTGTAGTTCAGCAGGCCGATCTGAAACGGGCTTCCCTTCGAAGTTGTGTTGAACAGCCCGATCTGGACCGGATTCCCGTCCGAGGTATGATTGAACGCTCCGACCTGAAACCCCTCCTTCAATTTGAGGTTCAGAACACCTAAATTCAGACATCCCCGGATGAGCTTCCAATGATTACTCTTGAGTGCTACACTCGGATCGTACAAATTGTACGTGATCGCCCCGATCTGCGCGCCATGAACGGCGGAGCTCAGGAGTCCCCCGATCTGGCAGCCGGTTATTTCGGTTTCCCCGCCTTCGAACGCCAGATCCAGTCCGACCAGCTGCAGGCCGGCTCCATCCTCTGTCCTGCCAAGTCTGCAAGCGCAGATGTCAACTCCTTTAAAATATTTTTCTCCGCCGATCGCTTCGACGGAAATCCCGTTCGTGTCGCTCATGAAATCGATCGCATGGATGGAAATGCCGTTCTGAGTACCATACCCCTTGCGACCATAGAAATCCAGCTGATTGATTGCGCCGATTGAAATCCCGTAAAAATCTGTTCGATCCCCGCGGTAGGATCGCGGCCAGTCGGCAGGTAACTTCGGCTCTGTAAAACCGTTTACCAGACCGCATGTCAAGCCGAAGTTTTTCCCGACAAACTCGTTTCCCAATTGAGCGAAAAGCCCATACGAGTCTATGTTCTCGGATCCAAGCCCGATTGCAAGGCCATAAGTGGTAATCTCTTCTTCTCCGAACGGCAGCAAAGCAGGCTCAATGCTGAGCTGGGAGATCGGCACGCTGACCATTTCGCCATCGGCATTGACCACGTCGTGCCTGCATCCCACGCAGAGAAACACGAGAAACACGGCGGCGAAGAAAACGAACATTCTGCTGACGATTCGTGACGGCATGGCTCAGGTCCTTTCGTGTATTGCTGAAGGTTGGAAGGATTCGTCAAACTATAAGAACAATACACCTGTCCCGCTCATAAATCAAGTGAAGACAGGTGTTTTTCCGCGTTTTCTTCCGGCGATCCAAAACATGCGCGGGACAGGCGGCAAAACGAGCGAGCCGTCCGGCACAATGCGGTCGGACGGCTCGACGGGATGAAAGTGGAATCAGGGGGGGACGCGGATCAGATATCGTTCAGTTCGAGCGTCTTGTAGATGGAGGTATATTTGCGGAAGAGCGCCTGAAGATCGCCGTTCCGGCGTTTCGCCTCGATGACGCGGTCCGCGGCGGCCTTCGCCTCGGTATTGCCCAGGCGGAACGCGAATCCGTATTCCTCTGCTCGGATGGAGATCTGCATCATCTTGATCTGGCCTTTGTGTTTTTCCATGGCAAATTCGGCTTCGCTCTCGTCGTCGACATAGGCGTCGATCTCGTTGTTGAGCAGGCCCAGGATGCCTTCCGCGGCATTGTCATAGTGGATCGTCTTTTTCGCACGGAGCTTGTTGACGGCGTATTCCTCGTTCGTCGTGCCCTTCTCGGCCCCGACGACCTTGCCGTCCAGATCGGAGATCCTGTTGAGCTTGGACCCTTCTCTCACGAGGATCCGGCGCATGCTGTCCTCATAGGAATTGGAGAAAAGGATCATCGAGGTGCGTTCCGGGGTGATGGAGATGCCGGACGTCCCCATGTCGGCGGCGCCGTTGACGATGAGGGGCAGGATCTCGGAGAACGGCACGATCCGGAACTGGACCGGGCGTTTGAGCTCATCGGCGATGGCTTCCGCCATTTCGATATCCACGCCGGCCAGGCGGTTGCGGTTCATGAACGCGAACGGCGCGAACGATGGATCAATGCAGACGACGAACGGCTTGACGCCGTCGTAATCATCGCGCATGGCGCCGTAGCCGGGATGCGTCCAGAGTTCCTCCATGTGCTTTTCGCGGCTCTTGAGGAGCCGGCCGGAAGTCTTGTACTTGTCGATCACGGTGTTGGCGGCGTCCGCGAGTTCGGCGTTTTCCTTGCTGAACACAAGACCATACTGCACTCTGCACAGCGGTTTCGGATTGATCCTGAAATCGTCTCCGGTCCTGCGGACCATGATCTCGGCCTCAAGCTGGTCCATGACGGCGGCATCGGCGCGACCGACGGAGAGCGCCGCGTTTACGTCCTCCTGCGTCAGGTAGGGCAGGACGCCACGCGGCTTGATGACTTCACGCAGATATTCCATATCGGTGGTCCCCGCCTGCGCGGCGACGCTGACTTCCTTCAAACCGGCTTCATCCGTGATGTCGGAATCGGCCGGCACGACTGCGACCTGCGTGGAGGTGTCGTAAATGGTCGAGAAAAGGACGCGCTGGGAGCGTTCCGGCGTGATCGTGATCGCGGCCGCGCCGATGTCGGCCTCGCCCGTGGCAACGAGCGTGAAGATGTTCTGGAACGGGACGACCTTGAACTCGACCGGACGACCGAGGGCTTTTCCGATCTCCTCCACCAGATCCACGTCGATGCCCGCGACCGGCGGATCAATATTGGAGTTGAGGTAGTAGCAGTACGGAGACGAGGATGCTTCGCAAGCGACAATCAGGGGTTTGTTCTTGTCGCTTTCGGAGCAGGACGTCGAGAGGGCGGAAGTGATACCGATAAACAGAACTGCAAGAAGATAGAAAAGTTTTTTCATGGTGACCTCGTATTGACAGGACACAATTTTTTGAATCAAACAAGATACACTGTATTCGGTAGAAAATCAAGCAAATCCCGCATAAAAAGTCGCGTTTTTCATCTCATTGTGTCCGGCGGAAACCGGCGTCCGAGACATAACGGCATCCGTCCCCCCTGCCCCGTGTCGCGGCTTTTTTCCGGAAAAAAACGTTTTCCGTGTAGATTCTCCGGGAAAAGGACGTTCTTAACGGAATGAAAGAGGACACCTGCGATGGTGTTCCGCATCCTATCTCCAACAAAAAACAACTTGAAAGGAACGAAACGATGAACAAATTGACAGTTGCTATCCTCGCGCTCGCCCTCACCGGCAGTGTCGCATTCGCGCAGGGACAGGGTAACGGCGGCGGACGCGGCAATCGCGGCAACCGCGGCGGACAGGGCGGACAGGTCCAGCCCGGCGGCGCGGGCGGCGCAGGAATGCAGGGCGGCTTCGGCGGCGGTGCCGGAATGCGGGGCGGCGGTCGCGGCGGACGCGGCGGACAGGGCGGCGCAGGCATGCAGGGCGGCTTCG
>ONQZ01000018.1 GCA_900320095.1 uncultured Lentisphaerota bacterium | reverse complement strand
CGGCGTGAAGGTCATCTTCACCGAGCCACAGTACCCGGACGAACTTGCCAAGCTCATCGGAAAAGAGACCGGAGCCGCCGTCGTGAAGATCGATCCCGTGGCGTCCGGCCCCGCCGACCCGCCCGCCGGATACTATTTCGACGTGATGAACCGCAACCTCGAGATCATGAAGAAGGCACTGGCGGAATGACCATCCCTGCGGAAACAGCAGCAGCCCCCGCCGACGCGGTCCGGTTCGAGCATGTCGGCCTGACGCTCGGCGAAAACCGCATCCTGGACGACGTGTGCGCGCATGTCCCGCGCGGCAAGTTCACCGCCATCGTCGGACCGAACGGCGCGGGCAAGACCACGCTTACGCTCGCGATCCTCGGTCAGATCAAACACACCGGCAAGGTGCTGTTCCCCGGGCTGGACCAAGCCGGACGGAAGCCGCGGTTCGGATTCGTGCCGCAGCGCCTCGTGTTCGACCGCGACATCCCGATGACGGTCATGGACTACCTGCTCTCCGGGCTTCAGCGCATGCCGCTCTTCCTGGGGCACTCCAAACGCCACGTGGAACGCATCATGCGGTATCTGGACGAGGTGGAATGCACCCGTCTCGCCGACCATGCATTCGGCGCGCTCTCCGGCGGCGAGATCCAGCGCGTATTGCTCGCGCAGGCGCTCCTCCAGGAACCCGACATCCTGATCCTGGACGAACCGACTTCCGGGGTCGACTTCAAGGGCGGGCAGATCTGCTGCGAACTGCTGCGACGTGTCCGCGAAAAACGCGGATTCACGCAGATCATGATCAGCCACGACCTGGCGACCGTGACCGCGCACGCCGACCATGTGATCTGTCTGAACCACAGGGTGTTCGGCGAGGGCGAACCGCGCGTGGCGCTGACCCATCAGGTGCTTTCCGAGACATTCGGTCTGCACCTCGGACTCCCCGATCTGCACGGCATCCCCCAGGACGTACGGGAATGCCCGGAAAACTGCCCGCTCCGCAACGAACACCTGCATCTGCACGACCACTGCCATATCGACGGCGCGCAGGCGTGTTCCTGTGGCCACGACCACGCACACGATCATGCTCACGACCACGGAACAACGGAGGTCGGCCATGCTGAATGAACTTATCCTGAGCCTGTCCGACCTCGCCGCCATGCTCTTCCCGTTCGACTGCATGGGGCCGGAATTCATGCGCCGCGCGATGCTCGGGCTGCTCCTTATCGCCCCGCTCGCCGCGCTCTCCGGCGTGCAGGTCGTGAACTCGCGCATGTCGTTCTTCTCCGACGCCATCGGACACTCGGCGTTCGCCGGGGTCGCGCTCGGGCTGATCTGTTCGCTCCCGGTCGAATTCACGATGCCGGGTCTGGCGCTCGTGATCGGCGTGCTCATCATGTACCTGCGGCGCGGAAGCCGTCTCTCCACGGACACGGTGATCGGCATCATCTTCTCCGCCGTGGTGGCGTTCGGGCTCGCGATCGTGAGCCGGAACCGCGAGGCGTCGCGCGGCGTGAACATGTTCCTGTACGGCGACATCCTCACGATCGGCGACAACGAGATCGCGCTTCTGGCGGTCCTGCTCGTCGCGTTTCTGGCGTTCCAGTTCTTCGCGTGGAACCGCATGCTCCACATCTCCGTGAACGAGCAGATCGCCGGGGTGCACCGGATCAAGGTGTCCATGTACCAGTACCTCTTCGCGGCGCTGCTGTCGCTGGTGGTGATCCTGTGCGTGCGCGCCGTGGGCGTGCTGCTTGTGACGGCGGTCCTGATCGTCCCGGCTGCGACCGCGCGGAATTTCGCGCGCAATTCGCGCCAGCTGTTCTTCCTGTCGCTGGTCTTCAGCTACGTCAGCTGCGCGGGCGGGCTGCTGATCTCGGCGCAGCCGTGGGCGAACCTGCCCGCGGGCGCGGCGATCGTCCTGCTGGCGTGCGCGATGTTCGCGGTGTCGTTCGTCGCGGCGCGGCTGCGGTCGAAATAATAAGAAAAAAGCCGGGAAAGCGGATTGAAAATCAGGAAGAAAGGGTGTATATTACATACTCACATCTTTCTGTGAACGCCCGTGCGTCCGCGGAAAGACGATCCAATCCGCTACCGACAAAACATTCAGATAACCAATCACGAAGGCAAGGCAATCATGTCCAATCCCAGCTGGAAAGAACAATTCACCCTCACCATCACCGACACCGACGTCTGCGGACGCGACGCAAAATTCGTGCTCCCCGCGGAAGCTTCCGCCGATCTCTTCCTGAACGCGACGAAGGCCGTCGCCCGCAAGGCGCAGATCCCCGGATTCCGCCCCGGCAAGGCCCCGCTCGCCATGGTGAAGGCACGCTATAAAGGCTACGTCGACGAAGAGGCCGGACGTCTGATCCAGGTCGCCGCGTACGATCTGCTCTCCAAGAAGGCCGACGAACTCGACATCATCTCCTACAGCAAGCTCGAGCCGGAAGGAACGCTCGAGGAGGGCAAGGAATTCACGATGAAGTGCGATTTCGAGATCGCGCCCGAATTCGAGCTCCCGGACTACAAGGAGCTCGGCGAAGTCGCGGCTTCCGAAGACGTCGCCAAGATCGAGGAAGACCTTATCGAACGCGCCAAGGCGCAGTACAGCAGCTTCGTGCCCATCACCGACGCCGCCAAGGAAGGCGACATGCTCCACGTCTCCTACGAGAGCGATTTCGCGCTCCCCGAGGACGCCTCCGATTCCCTGAAGCGCGCGGTCAAGAACGATTCCGCCTGGATCTACCTGATCGGCCAGGAAATGATCCCCGGCGTCAACGCCGCCATGACCGGCGCGACCGTCGGCGAAGAACGCACGTTCACCGCCGAATTCCCCGCCGACTGGCGCGAGGAAGGCCTCCGCGGCCAGAAGGTCACCTACAAGATGAAAGTCCACGACGGCCAGCGCCGCGAGCCGATCGAAGACATGGCGAAGCTCGCCGAGAAGATGGAGTTCAAGTCCGCCGAAGAGCTGGGCAAGTTCTACCACGACCTCGCGGCCCGTCAGGCCGAGATCATGACCCGTTCCAAGACGATGGAATCCATCCAGGCCGCCATCCTCGAAAAGGCTCCGCAGTTCGACCTGCCGAAGAAGTCGCTTGAGACCGCCACGGACAACGAATACAAGCTGCTCCAGTACGCCGTCGGACAGGACAAGGAAGCGATTGAAAAGTTCGAAGCCGAGAAGGACCAGCACATGGACGAGGCGAAGCAGAAAGCCACCGAGCAGCTCCGCAAGAACTTCATCATGCGCAAGATTGCCAAGATCGAAGAGGTCAAGCTCTCCGAACAGGAAGTCGCCCAGGCCATCCAGAACATGGCGCAGCAGACCCGCATGGAGCCCGCCCGCCTCGCCGAAATCCTCCAGCGTACCGGCCGTCTCAACGAGCTTGAGATCGAACTCCTCGTCGAGAAGACCCTCGGTGTGCTCGCGGAACGCCGCATGAAAGCCGCCGCGAAGTAAAAAACGAACAGAACGCCGGAGGAGTACCAGCTTCTCTCGGCGTTTTTTATCAAAGACTGGCCATTCCGCCAGCAGAATGACCGGCCTTTGCGCGTCGAAAGAAGCACGAAGGCCGTGCGTTTTTGACAGAGAATCGAACAGAAGACAAGGAGATGACAACCATGAAACCGACCGGAACCCGAAACACCCTCGTGCCCATCGTCGTCGAACAGACCGGAAGCGGCGAACGTTCCTACGACATCTATTCCCGGCTGCTCCGCGACCGCATCATCCTGCTCGGCGACCCCATCGACGACGCCATCGCGAACCTCGTTGTGGCGGAACTGCTCTTCTTGAAGAGCGAAGACCCGAAGAAGGACATCTCCCTGTACATCAACTCTCCGGGCGGCGTGGTGACCGCCGGCCTCGCCATCTACGACACGATCCAGTCGCTCCCGTGCGACGTCTGCACGTTCTGCATGGGTCAGGCGGCGTCCATGGCCGCCGTCCTGCTCGCCGCAGGCACGCAGGGCAAGCGCTACGCTCTTCCGTCCGCGCGCATCATGATCCATCAGGTCCTCGGCGGCGCCGAAGGCCAGGCGACGGACATCGAGATACACACGAAGGAGATCCTGCGCACGAAGGCCGCGCTGAACACCATCCTCGCGAAGCATTCCGGCCAGACGCTGAAGAAGATCGAACGCGACACCGAGCGCGACTATTTCATGTCCGCCGAGGAAGCCGTGGCTTACGGCCTCGTCGACCATGTCCTGCCGCCCCGCGCGGACGTCGCCGCCCTCAAAGTCAAGGGGAACTGATCCATGAAAAGACCTGAACGCTGTTCTTTCTGCGGCCGTAAGGAAAGCGAAGTGAAGGGCGGCCTGCTGACCGGCCCGAGCGGCGCTTCCATCTGCCGCAACTGCGTATCCATCTGCGACACGCTGTTCAGCCGGAACGGATTCCCCGGCGCGAAGCCCTCCGCGTCCGTGCCCGGTGACGAGGATGAAGCATTTGAAGACTCCTCCGAGAAGTCCGGCCGTCTGCCGTCGTTCGTGGACCATCTGAACGTGCCGACGCCCGCCGACATCAAGGCTGAGCTCGACCGTTATGTGATCGGCCAGGAGCAGGCGAAGAAGATCCTGTCCGTGGCGGTGCACAACCACTACAACCGCCTGAAATCGAAAAACCTCTACGACGCCTCCGACGTCGACCTCGACAAGAGCAACGTCCTGCTGATCGGCCCCACCGGCAGCGGCAAGACGCTCATCGCGCGCACCCTCGCGAAGATGCTCGACGTGCCGTTCTGCATCACCGACGCCACGACCCTGACGGAAGCCGGGTACGTGGGCGAGGACGTGGAAAACATCATCCTGCGCCTCGTGCAGGCCGCCGACTACGACCTCGACCGCGCGCAGGTCGGCATCATCTACGTTGACGAGATCGACAAGATCGCGAAGAAGAGCCAGAACGTCTCCATCACGCGCGACGTCTCCGGCGAAGGCGTGCAGCAGGCGCTGCTGAAGATCCTCGAAGGCACGATCTCCAACGTCCCGCCGAAGGGCGGCCGCAAGCACCCCCAGCAGGAATACCTGCACGTCGACACCTCGAACATCCTCTTCATCTGCGGCGGCGCGTTCGTCGGCCTGGACAAGATCGTCCAGCGCCGCGTGGGCCGTCACGTGCTCGGCTTCACGCAGGGCACGGAGAACGCCAGCGAGGAGGACAAGCGCACCGAGGCGGAGAACAAACTCCTGCTCGAATCGCCGCTGTCCGCCGTCGAACCCGAGGACTTCGTGCATTTCGGCATGATCCCCGAGTTCATGGGCCGCATGCCCGTCACCGCCGCGCTCACCCCGCTCGACGAGGAGGCGCTGAAACGCATCCTGACCGAGCCGAAGAACTCGATCGTGCGCCAGTACACGACCCTCATGGAAATGGAGGGCGTGAAGCTCTCCTTCACGGACGAAGCCATCGCCGCACTCGCGAAGAAAGCCTACGAAAAGGGCACGGGCGCACGCGGACTGCGTTCCATCATGGAGGACATCATGCTGGACGTGATGTACGATGTGCCGTCGCGCCAGGACGTGAAGGAATGCGTCATCACGGACGAGACCGTGAACGGCGCTCCGGCGAAGCTCGTCCTGAAGAAGAAATGAGCGCGCCGTGCCTCACGGGAAACGCAACAACGAACAAATCACATACAGGAAAGGCAAACAACCATGGAACTTTTTCAGCAGAACGTCAAAGCCGCTCTTGACCGTCTGAGCGCGATCCGGATCGTCCCGGTCCTGGTCCTCGATAACCTCGAAGACGGCCTCAAAATGTGCTCGGTCCTTCAGGAGAAACAACTCCCGGCGGCCGAGATCACGTTCCGCACCGAAGCCGCCGAAAGCGTGATCCGCGCGGCCGCGAAGGAGTTCCCCGGCCTCTACCTGGGCGCGGGCACCGTGCTGAACGTGCGCGACCTGCACCGGGCGTTCGAGGCGGGCGCGAAGTTCGCCGTCGCGCCGGGCTTCAACCCGACCGTCGTGAAGGAGGCCGTGAAATGCGGATTCCCATTCGCGCCGGGCGTGTGCACCCCGTCCGAGGCGGAACAGGCGATGGAGCTGGGCTGCCGTTTCCTGAAGTATTTCCCGGCGGAAGCCGCGGGCGGCGTGAAGTTCCTGAAATCCCTGATCGCGCCTTATAAGCACCTCGGCGTCCGCTTCATGCCCACCGGCGGCGTGACGAGCTCGAACGCCGCCGAATACCTGGCGGTCCCGGAGATCGCGGCCGTCGGCGGCACCTGGCTCGGCAAGACCGCCGACATGCGCGCCGGAAACTGGGACGCCATCGGACAGGCGGTCGCCGACGCCGTCGCGCTCGTGCGCAGCCTGGCATAATCACTCCGGAGACGACGAATGACCATTGACGAAATCAAAGCTCACGGCGCGGACCTGACCGAACGCCTGTCGAAGCTGTCGAACTACCTGCACGTGGACGAGACGCTGGCGCAGATCGCCGACATCGAAAAGACCATGGCGCAGAACGATTTCTGGGACGACAAGGAAAAGGCGCAGGCGACCGTGCAGAAGCTCTCCTCCTGCAAGAACATCGTCGAGCCCTTCAACAAGCTCAAACGCGAAGCCGACGACTTCCTCGCGATCGCCGAGCTCGCCGAGGAGGACCCGTCGTTCCTGGAGGAATCCGACGACGCCTGGGCGAAGCTCGAAGCCGGGCTTTCCAAGCTCGAGATCGTGAGCTTCCTCTCCGGCAAGTTCGACCGCTGCAACAGCTTCGTGTACATCCACGCGGGCGCGGGCGGCACCGAGTCCTGCGACTGGGCCAGCATCCTGCTCCGCATGTACCGCCGCTGGTTCGAGCGCCGAGGGTTCCAGGACGAGATCATCGACATGCAGCCCGGCGACGAAGCCGGCATCAAGAGCGCCGTCCTGAAGGTCACCGGCGAATTCGTCTACGGCTACATGCGCGCCGAACGCGGCGTGCATCGACTCGTCCGCATCTCCCCGTTCGACGCCAACGCCCGCCGCCACACGTCGTTCGCGTCCGTCGACGCCTTCCCCGAGATCGAGGACGAGATCGACATCGAGATCGACGAGAAGGACCTCCGCGTCGACACCTACCGCGCGTCCGGCGCGGGCGGCCAGTACGTGAACCGTACCGACAGCGCGGTCCGCATCACCCACCTGCCGACCGGCGTGGTCGTCTCCTGCCAGGTGGAACGCTCCCAGCACAAGAACCGCGCGATGGCGATGCAGATGCTGAAGGCGCGCCTGTACGAACTCGAAGAGGAAAAACGCCGTCAGCAGGCCGCGCAGATCTCCGGCGAGAAGACCGACAACTCCTGGGGCAACCAGATCCGTTCCTACGTGCTTCAGCCGTACCAGATGGTGAAGGACCTCCGCACCGGCGTCGAGACCGGCAACACCGCCGCCGTGCTCGACGGCGACCTGGACCAGTTCGTCGAAGCCTGGCTCCGCGAGCGCCATTAATCCTTGTATTTTCAACGTGCTTTTCGATCCCTTCGGATTCATGTCCGGAGGGATTTTTGTTTTAAAAAAGTGTTTTCCCGGCAATATTTGACGGTCTTGTGCGTTAAACATATGTTAGGAAATGATTTTGACTCACTCAGGCAACACAAGGAGCGAACCATGAAAAACTACAAAATCAAATCTCTTTGGGGCATGGCATTGGGCCTCGTCATGCTCGCCGCCGTCCTGTTCACAGTGCAGGCGCAATCCGAGGTAAAGCCCGCGCAGATCAACGCACCTTCCGCACAGAAGGCGGAGGCGAAGGAAGCCGCCGAAAACAAGGAGATCACGCTCGTCCTCGAAGGAAAGATTTACGGAGGGATGTTTGTATTCGAAGGAAAAACGATTCAGTTCAACAATATGATGTCCTATCGCCAGCCGGAAGACATTACCGTCAACGGAACCCCCTGGAAAGACGTCACGAAGCCGTTCGAGCTCGATTATACGCCGGATTTCGCCAAGGCGGGGCTTCTGGAACAAGTAGGGAACCGGACATACTACGTGGATGCCGCGGAAAAACGTTTCTCCCTCATGATTACGAATCACAGTCCGAGGAACAGACTGGAACCGTTCCATGTCAAGCTCGCCATGAAAAATCAGCTTCCGCATGGCGACATCCCGGGATATCAGCCTGCACCGGAAAAAAAGGACCCGCCCAAAGTCATGACGACCGGTCCGGATCCGTATGTCATACAAGCCAACGCGCAGTGGGATAACGCCACGAAGGAACGCAAGATCGAAATCAAGGCTATCATCAGAGGCCGCGGGGCCTTCGTTTTCGAAGGAAATACGATCACGTACAGGAAAGAAGAAGGGCAGTATCCGGACAGCGTAAAAATAAACGGGAGACGCTGGACACGGATGGAATCAAGAAATTTCGAGCTTCCCTTCCAGATCGAGACCGCACACCCCGAAATGGTGAAAAACGAGGGAGAGAATCCCGTAAAGCTGACGAAGATCAGCGACAGGAAATTCGAGGTGTTTTTCGACGATTCCGAACCGGCTTCCCGTAGGCATTCACCTGTCTACACAGTAACGATCACGCCGGAGAAGCAGCCCGAAAGCAAATAACGGAAGCGGAATGACACATGGCCCTTGCACCGGAAACGGCGCAGGGGCTTCTCTTTTGCTTCCGTGCCGGGGCGGAATTGTCTTTTATTTTTCGCTTTCGATTGGAAAAGAGACAAAAACGGGGTATATTATATAGATATTTTTTTATCTGATCACAAAACTGTTTTGGGTGCCATTGATGAAATACTACCTCGGGATCGATATCGGATCCACGACATTCAAAGCCGTCGTCATCACCGACAAGGGGCGCGTGGTCCATACGACATACCAGCGCACGAAACCGGTGGATTCCGGTCAGCTTTCCTGCACGGGCCGCTGCACTTCCTGCGGACGCTGCAACATGGGCGCCCTGAAAAAGACCCTCGCCACGTTCTTCTCCGAGGCGGGCCTGAACGCCGGAAACATCACATGCGAGACGACCGCCGAGATGACGAAGGCCGCGCTTGACACCGGCATCCACGCCGGGGACATCGCCTGCACGGTCGTGACGGGCAGCCAGATCGTCGAGGACACGAAACGCTTCATCCCGTACGATTTCCAGGTCAGCGAAGTCTCCGCGCACGTCGCCGGGGCAAAACGCTACTATCCGAACGTGGACGCGATCATCGACTGCGGCGGCCAGGACAGCAAGTGCATGGTCTTCAACCACAAGATGGGCATGTGGGTGTCCATGATGTCCGGCGTGTGCGCCGCAGGCACCGGAAGCTACCTCGACAGCGTCGCCGCCAAGCTCGGCATCCCGGTCGAGGAAATGGCGGACAAGGTGAACTACGACGCGAAGACCGAGTTCAGCTCCGTCTGCGCCGTGCTCTCCGCCACGTCCATCAACAAGTTCAAGAACCGCATCCCGATGGGCGATCTGCTCGCAGGGGCATGCCGGGCGCAGGCGCGCACGATCCTGAACGGCGTCGGCCAGATGCTCATGCACCACGATCCCTCGCATCCGATCCTGTTCCAGGGCGGCGTAGCCTCGAACCATGCCGTGGCGTACTTCATGAAGGAGATCACCGGCTGCGAGATCATCATCCCGGAATTCCACAACGTCATGGGCGCGCTCGGCGCCGCCGTCCTCGCGCTCGAATACAGCAAACTGCGCGGCAAGCTCGACCCGGATCCCGTCCAGTACGAGCCCACCCGCCAGAAATCCGTCTCCATGCGCGTGGTCGGCAACAAACGCGCGTTCCTCTTCGGCGAGAAGGACAAACCGACCGTTTGGCGCAACCTTTTCTTCCCGACCGAGATCCTGAACGCGTTCGGGGCGCGCATCCTGACGCTGGAAACGTACGCCGCGCTCTTCGGCCGCAGCTCGAAACGCGTGAAAGCCGCGCTCGACGTCGCCGCGCGCAAGGGATTCGACCAGCAGACCTGCTCCTTCCTGCGCATGCTCGAGGGACTGCCGCTGAAGACGCCCGATTTCGCGGTCTCCACCAGCCAGCCGTGCCAGCAGGGCGAGCGCATCTTCGCCGACCTCGCGCGCACCTACGGATTCGAGGACCGGTTCTACTCCCTGCACACGCCGATCAACCTGGCGAACACCAACGCGGTCGGGCAGATCGCCGACGGTCTGCGCCAGTCGGTCGAGCAGATGGAGGAGGCGCTCGGGCGCAAGCTCGATCCGGCGCGTCTGGAGGAGGCCTGCGTGCTGTCCAACCTCGCGGCGGACTATTCGCGCAAGTGCAACGAACTGCGCTGGACCTCGCCGCCGCTGATCCGCGGTTCGGAGGCGGTCTACAACGCGGTCATCTTCAGCCAGCTCTGGGGCACGCAGGAACTCGTCGACATCCAGAAGACCTACTACGAGGAACTGCTGCAGAAGAAGGAATGGGCAGAGAAACGCTATTCCATCGAAGACACGCACCGTCTGCTCTGGCTCCACCTGCCGCCCTTCTACGACTCCAGGCACCTCGACTATATCGAGACCGTCTGCAACGCCCCGATCGTGTTCGAGGAGACCAACTACGTCGGCTGGGCTCCGCTCGACCCGAAGCACCCGTACGAGTCGCTCGCCCGGAAGCTCCTCACGACCGGATTCCTGGACCCGAAACTGCGCGTGAAGTACGTGAAGGACCTTTCCGCCAAGGCGAAGTTCACCGGCTGCATCCTGTACACGCACGGATTCGGACGGTGCAGTCTCGCCGACCGCCCGTTCACGAAGCTCCTGCGCGAAGAGCTCGAGGAGATCGGCATGCCGATGCTGGCGCTGGAAGGCGACTGCATGGACGCCTCCATCGACCCGTGCTCCACCACGACCAAGATCGCGTCGTTCGTCGAGTCGCTGAACCTGAAGAAATACGGCAATCTCTTCGGTCGCATGAAGCACGCCTGAGCGGACGGACCCCAATCACGGCACATTCTCCTTCCGGTCTTCCCGCCCGGACCGTCCGGCGCGGCGCACGCTTTTTTTGAAAAAAAACGCGCCTCGCGGTTTGTTATTTCCGGTTCGTGTAGTATATTGTATTGGCAAAATGTTAAAAAAATGTGAACGGATGGCCTGCCGATGACAACTCTTTCCAAAGACGATTTGTACCCGCTGCTGTTTGAGCCGATGTACCGCCGGACCCCCTGGGGCGGCGGCAAACTCGCGCGCGTCCTGGGCCGCGAACTCCCCGCCGAGGAGGGACCGTACGGCGAGGCGTGGGATATCTGCGACCGCGAGGGCGTCGAGAGCGTGATCTCGAACGGCGCGCTGGCGGGCAAGACGATCCACGAACTCTGCGCGATGATCGGTCCGTCCTACCTGACGGGCGACATGACCCGCGCCGCGCGGTTCCCGCTGATGGTGAAGGTCCTCGACACCGGCGAACGTCTCCCGCTGACGGTGAATCCCGACGAGAACGCCGCCCGGCGGATCGGAAACGGCGCGGAGCCGAAGACGAAGATGTGGTACGTGCTGGACGCCGAACCCGGCTCGAAGATCATGGTCGGCATCCGCCCGACCGCCACGCGGCACCGTTTCCTGGAGCTGCTGCAAACGTCCGACGTGGAGAGCGTGCTTCAGAGTTTCGACGCCGTGAGCGGAGACGCGTATTTCGTCAACGCCGGACGCATCCATTGCATCGACCCCGGAAACCTCGTGCTCGAGATCCAGCAGAACAGCAACTCCGATTTCCTGCTGAACGACTGGGGACTCCCCGATCCCGACCAGGACCTGCATGTGGAGGAGGGACTCGCCTGCGTCGACTTCATCGACCGCACACCCGCCCGCATCACGGGCGTCAGCGACAACGCCGCGCGCAACCGCAAATACGCGATCATCAACCGCTGTCCGCAGTTCCACTGCGACGAGCTCCGCCTCGCCGGAGACTGGCCGGACACGACCCGCGCCACGCGCAGTTTCCACCTGCTGACCGCCGTCAGCGGCCCGGTGGACGTCGAGGTCCGCGGCACGGTGACGACCATCCCGCGCGGCAGGACCGCCCTGCTGCCCGCCGCGCTCGGCGAATACGTCATCCGCGTGAAGCCGGGCGCCCCGGTCACGCTGATCCGCACAACGCATTAATCCACTTTCCCATATCAACCTCGTTTCTGCTTCATGAAAATCCAATGCCTTTCCCGTCTGGCGGATTCCTTCCGCGCCTCGCGTTCCCTTGATGCCTCGTTCGATATCCCGTGGGAGCCGTGTCCCGCCGGCATGAACGGCGACCTGACCGTGAACTGCTTCCGCCTCGCGAAGGCGCTGAAGAGCGCGCCGGACGCGCTGGCCGCCGAGACCGCCGAGCTCCTGATGAAGGACCCGGACGTGGTGTCCGCCGAAAAGATCAAGGCGTTCGTGAACATCACGCTCAAGCCCGCCGCGCTGTTCCGCGATTCCGTTTCGGACGTGAAGTCGCTCCTCGCCGACGTGCCGTTCCCGGAGGGCTCCCGCCGCAAGATCCTCATCGAGTTCTCCGCGCCGAACACGAACAAGCCGCAGCACCTCGGACACGTCCGCAACAACTGCATCGGCATGACGCTCGCCAGCGTGATGGCGCGCGCCGGGCACACGGTCGTGCCCGTCAACCTCATCAACGACCGCGGCATCCACATCTGCAAATCCATGCTCGCGTACAAGCTCACCGGAAACGGCGTCACGCCGGAACAGGCCGGGATCAAGGGCGACCACTACGTCGGCAATTATTACGTCAAGTTCAACCAGATGCTGTCCGACGAGGTCAGGGAGCTGAAGGCAGCGCATCCCGAGCTCGCCGACAAGTCCTCCGACGACCTCTTCCTCGAAACCGAGCTCGGCAGGCAGGCGCAGGAGATGCTCCGCAAGTGGGAAGCCGGCGATCCCGAGGTCCGCGCCCTGTGGACCACCATGAACAAGTGGGTCATCGACGGGTTCAACGAGACGTACCGCCGCATGGGCGTGCACTTCGACAAGACCTACCTTGAAAGCCAGACCTATCTGCTCGGCAAGGACGTCATCGCCGACGCCCTCGCGAAGGGCATCTTCGGCAAGCGCGCGGACGGCGCGGTCACGGTCGACCTCGGCAAGCTCGGCGAGAAGGTCCTCCTCCGCAAGGACGGCACCAGCGTCTACATCACGCAGGACATCGGCACCACGATCCTCAAGCACGAGGAGCACCACCCGGACACCATGGTCTGGGTCGTCGGCGACGAACAGAACCTGCATTTCCGCATGCTCTTCACCATCCTCGGCCGCCTCGGCTACGCCTGGGCCGACAGCCTCTACCACCTCTCCTACGGCATGGTCAACCTGCCGTCCGGCCGCATGAAGAGCCGCGAGGGGACCGTGGTTGACGCGGACGACCTCTTCGACGAGATGCACTCTCTGGCGAAGGCGGCGGCGATGGAGCGCGTGAAGGAAGGCGAGGAGCCGCCCGCCGACCTGGAAGCGCGCAGCGAGACCATCGGCATGGGCGCGCTGAAGTTCATGCTGCTGAAATTCAACCCGAAGACCACGATCATGTTCGATCCGCAGGCTTCGCTGAAATTCGAGGGCGACACCGGCCCGTACGTGCAGTACGTCTGCGCCCGCATCAACTCCATCGTGCGCAAATGCAATGACGCCGGGATCGCGTTCGACCCCGCGTCCGTCGACTGGTCACTCGCCGATTCACCGGAGGAAAAGGCGCTCGCCGTGGCCGCGTTGCGGTACGCAGACGCCATCCGGTCCTCCGCCGACAAGATGGACTGCTCCATCCTCGTGAACTACCTGCTCGACCTCGCGAAACTCTTCAACCGCTTCTACCGCGAAAAGCAGGTGCTGAACGCTGGCGACCCCGCGGTCCGCACGATGCGCCTGGCGCTCTGCTTCGCCGTGCGCGACATCCTCGCGGACGGCCTCGCCGCCCTCACGATCGGCATCCCCGACGCCATGTAACACTCCGGGGCGCACGCCCCGTCCGAAAGGGCATCCCGTTTCAAATGGCGCGGAACAGTCATAGTCTTGCCTGTTCCGCACCTTTTTTTTGCACCTTCGGGAAAGTTTTTTGCTTTAAATATAAGAAACGCGCTTGATAAGCGGGGCGCGGCGGGGTATATTATGGGAGTATTTTTTTCAGGAACCCGAAAGGACCAGCCATGATTCATCCCACCGCGATCGTATCTCCCGACGCCCAGATCGGCAAAAACGTCGAGATCGGGCCGTATGCCGTCATCGAAGACAACGTGAAGATCGGCGACAACTGCTATATCGACGCCCACGTCAAGATCTGCCGTTATACCACCATCGGCTCCGACTGCTGCATCTACATGAACGCCCTCGTCGGCGCGGAGCCGCAGGACCACCGTTTCTACCGCGGCCTCGTCTCCTACTGCGAAATCGGACACCACACGGTCATCCGCGAGTTCGTCACGATCCACCGTCCGCCGTTCGAACAGCTGAAGACCGTCGTCGGCAACCACGTGCTGCTGATGGCGTTCGTGCATGTGGCGCACGACGTGGTGATCGGCGACCATGCGACCATCGCGAACCACACGCAGATCTCCGGCCACGTGCAGATCGGCGACGGCGCCGTCATGAGCGGTTTCGTGCTCGTTCACCAGTTCTGCCGCATCGGCGCGCTGGCGATGATCGCCCCGACCTCCCTCATCGGACAGGACATCCCCCCGTTCTGCATGCTCCGCGAAACGAACTACATCTGCGGCCCGAACACGATCGGCCTGCGCCGCGCGAACATCAGCTCGGAGACCCGCATGGCGATCCGCCGCGCGATCAAGACGTTCTTCTTCGAAGGACTGAACAGCCCCCACGCGCTGGAGCAGATCGAAAAGACCATCCCGCCCTGCCCCGAAGTCGAGCTCTTCGTGAACTTCATCAAGCAGTCGAACCGCGGCATCATGCCCGGCAACCCGAAATACACCGGCGTGAACGACGACGTGCGCGACGCCCTCGAATCCGGCGCAACGGCGCCCCGCAACTGATCCAGCCCGGAACCATCAGCCGGCTTCCCCGCCCCGCGAACCGGCGGCCGGGACCGGAGAAAGCGACCGGAATATGAAGAAAACGACACGAATCCTGTTCGCCCTGGCGGCGCTCCTGATCCTCGGCGCATGCTCCGCCGAACCGAGCGCGCAGTACGAATTCGACGAGACGAAGTATTTCCAGAAGATTACGGCGAAGATGTCGCTGGAGCACGGCTACCTGCGCCTCGACTACACGCTCGGCGTGCCGAACCAGTCCATGACCTTCCTGCTCAAGAACCAGGACGTCGCGGTCGTCTCCGTGGAAGAGTGGTACATGAACGAATCCGACAACATCCGCCTGTACTACGCGTTCTGCGAACCGGGCAAGTCCGGCGAGATCAGGGAAGACGACTGGCAGCTCGCCTGGCCCGACGTGAAGCCCGGCGAAACAGTCCGGAGATCCCGTCCGCGCCGCTCCGCGCTCGTCCTCCAGCCGAACAACAGCACCCTGATCGACGTGCCTCTGACGTTCCTGGAGCATGCCGAGCCGCCGAAACGCAAAGCACGCTACACCGTCGCCCTCTGCGCCCAGATCGCACTGAACACGCTCCAGACGAAATCCGAAGTGTTCGAGATCACGGTCTTCCCGAAGACGAAGGACGTCGAAATCGAATGAAAACGCCGCCCGGCGGCGAACGAAAGACGCGATTATGCCTGAACTGACGCAATACCCCGAGACAGGAAAACATCTTCAGCGGTTCTGCGGGGACACCATCGAATTCGAACTCACCAGCTCCGAACCCGTCACAGGACGCGCGTTCCTCTGCACCAACGTCGGAAACGCCGCCATCCGCCGCGACGAGATCATCCGTCAAACCGAGCACAGACTGACCCCGATCGGGCAGGACTGGAACAATATCCCGATGCAGCGGACCGACGAGTATTCGTTCCGCGTCCGGCTGGCGCTGTCCGAAGTCGGCCATTTCGAGTGCAAATGCGGCATCGTGGACGACGACGGCAACACGGCATGGGCGAAAGGCGACAACCTGCACCTGAACGTGATCTCCGCCGACTACTGCGCCTCGAACACCGTCTACTGCGCCTTCGTCCGCCAGTTCGGCGCGAACAAGGCGCGTTCCGGCTCGGCGCTGCCGGACGGAGTGACGCAGGAAGGCATCGACACGCTCGACGGCGCCGGATACTCCGTGATCCCGCCCGGCGGGACGTTCCGCGGCCTCATCCGCGAGCTCGACCACATCGTCGACCGCCTCAAATGCCGCATCATCCACCTGCTCCCGATCAACCCGGTCCCCACGACCTACGCCCGCATGGGGCGTTTCGGCAGCCCGTACGCCTCGCAGGACTTCACCGCGGTCGACCCCGCGCTGGCGGAGTTCGACACGAAGGCGTCGCCGCTGGAACAGTTCTACGAGCTGGTCGACGCGGTCCACCGGAAAAACGCCTGCATCTTCCTCGACATCGCCATCAACCACACCGGCTGGGCGTCGAAGCTCCAGGAGGAGCATCCCGACTGGTTCGTGCGTCAGGATGACGGCACGTACGTTTCGCCCGGCGCGTGGGGCATCACCTGGGGTGACCTGATCGAGCTCGACCACAAGAACCCGCCCCTGTGGCGCTACCTCGCGGACGTCTTCCTGACCTGGTGCCGCCGCGGCGTCGACGGATTCCGCTGCGACGCCGGATACATGATCCCGGAAGCCGCATGGGAATACATCATCGCCATGGTGCGCCGCGAATTCCCGGACACCGTCTTCCTGCTCGAAGGGCTCGGCGGCGCGCCGGAAGTCACGCAGGCGCTGCTCGACCGCGCGAACATGGACTGGGCGTATTCCGAGCTGTTCCAGAACTATTCCCGCGACCAGATCGAAGGCTACCTGAACTATGCCTGGAACGAATCCAGCTCGAACGGCATCATGATCCACTACGCCGAGACGCACGACAACAACCGTCTGGCGGCCTCCGGCGAACGCTACGCGATGCTCCGCACCGCCCTGAGCGCGCTGGCGTCCTCCTGCGGCGCGTTCGGGTTCACAAACGGCGTGGAGTGGTTCGCGAAGGAAAAGGTCGACGTGCACCGGGACAGCGCGCTGAACTGGGGCGCGGAACCGAACCAGATTGATTTCATCGCCCGCCTCAACACTATTCTCTCCCTGCATCCGGCGTTTTTCAACGGCGCGTTCGTCCGCTGCATCGACTCCGGTTCTCCCGATGCCGTCGTGATCATCCGCACCAACCGAGAGGTGAAACACTTCGTCGTCATCGCAATGAACCTGGACTGCAACCGCACCGTGACCGCGGAATGGGATGCCAGCTATGCGACGTTCACGCGGGAAAAAATGTTCGATCTCATCTCCGGCCGCCGCTTGGACATTCTGTCCGTGCGAGGTCACAAATGGAGCCTGCCGCTTTCCCCCGGCCGGGTCGTCTGCCTAAGCACCGAACAGGATTGGCTGCCGAAGCTCGACGAGGCCGTCAACGGAGGCCGCCTGGACTATGAACACATCGAGGACCAGCAGGCCGCCGCGCTCGTGCTCACGGCGCTGACCGCGAAACGCAAGACACCGGTCCTCGCCGACGACGACATCCCCGCGCTCACGCGCCGGCTTCGCGAATCGCCCGAAGGCTTCCTGCAGGACCTTTTCAACGACCGTCCGGAGATCCCCTTCGTGGTCTGGAACTGGCCGGCCGACCTCCGCCGCGAGATCGTCATCGCCCCGGGACGTTCGATCCTGGTGGCCGCGCCCGTGCGCTTCCGCTTCTTCATCTCCCGTCCCGACGACGGCCGCGTGATCGCTTCGGCGCGCTCGATCGCCTGCACGGACGGACGGTTCGTCTCCATCGTGCCGCCGCTGCCCGTGCCGGACAAGCCGACCGAACTGAAAGTCTCCATATTCGTGTCCGAAGGCGACGAGCTCCGCCGCGACAGCGCCGTGCTGATGCTGATGCCGCCCGACGTCGACAAGGCGGTCGTCTCCCTCACCCGCGACGAATTCTTCATGAAGGGACGAACGTTCCTTCAGGCAAACGGACGCGGCGCCGCCGTGCATTCCTGCATCGAGTCCGGACGTCTGCTCAGCCGCTACGACGCGATCCTGCTGGCGAACCTGCATCCGGACATCCCGGTCGACCGCCACATCATGTGGAGACGCTTCCGCCTGTGGATGATCTACCGCGCCAGACGCCAGCAGATCACCAGCGAAATGATCGACCGGTTCCACATCGCGTCCGACGGCGGCGCGGTATGGGGGTTCAAGGTCCCCGTCGGCAACGCCCGCGTGGTCGGCCTCATGCTCAAGCTTTTCATGATCCCGGAAAAGAACGCCGTCCGGGCGTCGTTCCAGCGGTACGCCTACACGGGAGCCGGCGAGACGATCGCCGACGCCGAGCCGGTGCATCTGCTCATCAGCCCCGACCTCGAGGACCGCAATTTCCACTGCCTCACCAAAGCCTCCGAGGGACCGCAGGACGCGTTCCCCGCCGCCGTGAGCGAGATTCCGCGCGGATTCGTGTTCAGCCCCGCCTCCGACCGCATCTTCCGCATGACGGCCTCCGTCGGCACGTTCCGCCGTTCCGACGAGTGGTCCTACATGAACTACCAGGAGAACGAAGCCGAACGCGGCCTCGATCCGAACTGCGACCTGTACAGCCCCGGCTATTTCAAGTGCGAACTGAGCGGCAACGACACGCTGCACCTGATCGGGCAGATTCTGACAAGCGAGGACGAGCCGAAGATACCGGCCGTGCCGGAGGAAAAGCCGTGCTATGAACAGATGAACGACGATTTGCAGGCCGTCATGCTGAACAGCCTGAAGGCGTTCATCGTGAAGCGCGGCAATCTGAAGACCGTGATCGCGGGGTATCCGTGGTTCCTCGACTGGGGCCGCGACACGCTCATTTTCGTCCGCGGCCTCATCACCGAGCCGGTGTTCCACGAGGACGTCAAGCAGATCCTGGTCCAGTTCGCCTCGCTCGTGAAGGACGGGACTATCTGCAACATGATCGCGGGGACCGACACCGGCAACCGCGACACCTCCGACGCCCCGCTGTGGCTCTTCATCGGCGTGCGCGACATGTGCGCCGCGCTCGGCAGCCGCGATTTCCTGAAGACGAAGGTCAAGGACCGCGGGACGCTGCTCGACCTGCTCGTGGAGCTTGCCGAAGGACTCGTCAAGGGCACGCCGAACGGCATCGCCTGCGACCCGGAAAGCGGCCTCATCTTCAGCCCGGCGCATTTCACCTGGATGGACACGAACTACCCCGCCGGAACGCCCCGCGAGGGCTATCCGGTCGAGATTCAGGCGCTCTGGTACGCCTCCCTGCGGTTCCTCGCCGATTCCCTCCCCGAAAAGAAGGCTGCACGCTGGTCCGAACTCGCGGAACGCGTCCGGGAATCGTTCCTGAAATACTTCCCGCTGAAGGACGAGGGATTCCTCTCCGACTGCCTCCACTGCAAGCCGGGCACTCCGGCGTCGAAAGCCGAGCCGGACGACCATCTCCGCCCGAACCAGCTGCTCGCGATCACGCTGGGGCTGGTCGAGGACAAAAAACTGCGCCGGAACATCCTCCTCAACACCTCCGAACTCCTCGTGCCCGGCGGCATCCGCAGCCTGGCGGACCGCCCGGTCAAATACCCGCTCCCGGTCTACGGCGCGGACGGCAGGCTGCTGAACGATCCGAATCACCCGTATCAGGGGCATTACCGCGGCAACGAGGACACCTGCCGCAAGGTGGCGTACCACAACGGCACCGCGTGGACCTGGCAGATGCCGCTCTTCCCGGAGGCATACTATATCACGCACGGCGCATTCGGACGCGCCACCGCGACCAGCCTGCTCGCCTCCATGGCGGTCCAGCTGGACAACGGCTGCATCATGCACATGCCGGAGATCCTCGACGGCGATTATCCCCACAAGCCGCGCGGCTGCGACGCCCAGGCGTGGGGCCTCTCCGAATACTACCGCGTCTGGAAACTCCTTCACCCCGCTTCAAAATCCACCGGAAAAGACCATGAATGACCTGACCCGCATCCGCAATTTCTCCATCATCGCACATATTGACCACGGGAAGTCGACGCTCGCCGACCGCATGCTCGAGATCACCCACACGGTCGAAAAGCGCGACCTCGTCCACGCCCAGCTTCTGGACGCCATGGACCTGGAGCAGGAACGCGGGATCACCATCAAGTCCCATCCCGTGCGCATGCTCTTCACCGCCTCCGACGGAAACGAATACGAGCTGAACCTCATCGACACTCCCGGCCACGTGGATTTTTCCTACGAAGTGAGCCGTTCGCTCGCCGCCTGCGAGGGCGCGATCCTCGTGCTCGACGCCACGCAGGGCGTGCAGGCGCAGACTGTCGCGAACGTGAACCTCGCCATGCGCCACAACCTTTTCATCATCCCGATCATCAACAAGATCGACCTCGCCGCCGCCGATCTCCCGCTGTGCTACAACCAGCTCGAAGAGATCCTGGCGATCCCGCGCGAGGAAGTCCTGCTGGTCTCCGCGAAGGACGGCACCGGCGTGCCGGAACTCCTCGAAGCCATCGTGCAGCGCGTGCCGCCGCCGAAGAAGCCCGCCGAGGACGGCACCGCCGCGCTGATCTTCGACTCCATCTACGACGCCTACCGCGGCGTGGTGACGTACGTCCGCATGTTCAACGGCAGCCTCTCGCGCGGATGCCGCCTCAAAATGTTCAGCACCGGCCTCGAAAGCGAGATCAAGGAAGTCGGCGTCTTCACGCCCGAGATGAAGCCCATGCCCGAACTCGAAGCCGGAGATGTCGGCTACATCATCCCGAACCTCAAGTCGCCCGCCGACGCGAAGATGGGCGACACGATCACAGACGCCGCCGCGCCCTGCGCCGAGCCCCTGCCCGGATTCCAGGACGTGAAGCCGATGGTCTTCAGCGGCATCTACCCCATCGACACCGCCGACTACGAACAGCTCAAGTTCAGCATGGCGAAGCTCCAGCTCAACGACCCGGCGTTCCACTACCAGTCCGAAACGTCCGCCGCACTCGGCTTCGGGTTCCGCTGCGGATTCCTCGGGCTCCTCCACATGGAGATCGTGCAGGAACGCCTCCGCCGCGAGTACAACATGGACATCATCGCCACCTATCCGAGCGTGATCTACCACGTGTACCTCCGCAACGGCGACATGCTGAAGATCGACAACCCGGTGCACCTGCCCGACCCGTCCGAGATCGACCACATCGAGGAACCGCTCATCAACGCCCACATCATGTCCCCCACCGAGTACATCGGCGACATCATGAACCTGGTGATGAACAAGCGCGGCATCTGCACGAACACGGAGAGCATCGACGCCAACCACGTCATGATCACCGCCTGCATCCCCATGCACGAAATCCTCATCGACTTCCACGACCGCCTCAAGTCCATCACGCGCGGCTACGGCAGCCTCGACTACGAACCCGCCGGCTGGCAGACCGAAAAGCTCGTCAAGCTCGACATCCTCGTGAACGGCGAGCCGGTCGATGCCTTCGCCAGCATCGTCCACTCCGACCACGCCTATGCGCGCGGCCGCGAAATCGCCGAGCGCCTCGCCGAGGTCATCCCGCCGCAGATGTTCCAGATCGCCATCCAGGCGGCCGTCGGCGGCAAGGTCATCGCCCGCGAGACCGTCCGCCAGCTGCGGAAAAACGTGCTGGCGAAGTGCTACGGCGGCGACATCACGCGCAAGCGCAAACTGCTGGAAAAACAGAAGGAAGGCAAGAAGCGCATGAAGCAGATCGGGCGCGTCAACATCCCGCAGGAGGCGTTCATCGCCGTCCTGAAGAACAACGAACAGTGAGGCGTCCGTGAACTTCCTGCAGACACTCTGGCTGAAACGCTCCAACCGCAAGCTCCACCGCGACATCGTCTCGTCCGTGCGCCACACGCTGGCGGAGGACGACGACATCCTGTCGGACGAGGAGAAGGCGCGGCTCGGGGAGTTCGTGAAGGCCGCCGACGAGGCGAAGGCGAATCCCGATCCCGCCGCCTGCGCCGAGGCACTGAAGGCCGTCTCCGGGGAGTACACCGACTATTCCGGCAGGGCATCGTTCCGGGCGTGGATGTGCTCCGTGCTGGACGTGCTCGCCGTCGCGTTCGGCGTGGCGTTCGGACTGCGCGCGCTGTTCGTCCAGCCGTTCCAGATCCCCACCAGCAGCATGCAGCCGACGCTGTTCGGCATCCACTACATCGACCGCGAGGCGTCCGATCCGCACCGGAGCAAGCTCGTGAAATTCTTCACCCCGCTCGGCGCGTCCGACGCGAAGATCGTTTCTCCGCGCGATTTCGCCACGGTCGAATCCGATCCGGTCCCCGTCGTCCGGCCGTGGCTCTCGCTCATCCCGTCGCTCCTGCATCCCGGCGATTTCTACCACACCGGCTCCATCTTGCGCTTCGGCGGACAGGATTTCCTGCTGCCCGGCGACGAGCCGCGCGACAACATCTTCCGCTATCTGCCGGAGGACCCGCGCTCCCGCATGTACCGGGAAGGCGAAACCGTGTTCGACGGCTGGCTGTCGTCCGGCGACCATCTCTTCGTCGACCGCCTCTCCATCCACTTCAAGCCGCTCAAACGCGGCGAGGTGTTCGTGTTCAACACTGAGGGGCTGTACTCCTCGCACGGGACTCCCCTGACCGGCTACTACTACATCAAGCGCCTCGCCGGACTGCCCGGCGACACGCTCCGCATCCAGGACGGCCACCTCTACATCCGCCCGAAAAACGAAAACACGTTCCGCCCGGCGGAATGGTTCAACCCGGCGTTCTGCAAGATCTATTCCGGGCTGGGCGGCTACCAGGGACACCTCGGCATGGGGCGTCTGGAGGAGAACGTGGAGTTCACCGTACCCGACGACTGCTGTTTCGCGCTCGGCGACAACACCGCGAACAGTCTGGACAGCCGCGACTGGGGCCCGCTCCCCGTCAAAAACATCATCGGGCGCGCCTGCTTCGTCTTCTGGCCGATCTCCCGCCGCGTCGGCGGCATCGACAGCCGGGACCCGCTCCAGGTCCCGACCGTGTATCCGCCGAGCTCCACCCAGCCCACTGCGATGAATCTGCAGTAATCCCAAAAGATTTTTCGAAAAAACACCTGTTTTTTCTTGAAAATACATCATTTTTGATGTATATTGATCTCCAAATGAATCGACGCGGAGCAGGAAATGAGTTTCAATGAACTGATCAGGATTCTTGAAAAAAACGGTTGGACGATGAAACGGACGGGCAAAAGCTCCCTGCGTCTTTTTACCAAGGACGGAAAGACGCTGGTCATTCATTATCATGGCGGTTCGGAAGTGCCGAAAGGAACCGCCGCGGCAATCTTGAAACAAGCCGGGATCAAATAAACGGACAGCCTTCCGGCAAACAGGAAAGGATTACATTTATGGAATCGAAGATCACGTATTTGATTGCGATCTATCCGGACGAGGACGGTTTCTTCATGGCGAAATTTCCGGATTTCCCGGACATGGCTCCCGATTACGGGAAAGGATTCGAAGACTGCATCGAGCAGAGCACCCGTTTCCTCGACGATACGATTTCCCTCATGGTAAAACATCGGCAGAAACTTCCGACGCCGTCCTCCATCATGGAGATTCAGAGCAAGCTCGACCCCGAGGATGGCGCCCCCGTCTGCATTGTTCCCGTTACGGTGTACCCGCCCGCAAGAACCATGCGGATCAATATTACGGGAAAAAGCGACGTCTTCGCCCGGATTGATGATTACGCCAAGAAGCTTCATTTGACGCGTTCGGAGCTGATGATTCGTTCCACGCTCGCCCAGATTCGCGATAACGCCTGACGCTTTTTGCCATTCCGCGAAAAAAACTACACGCGCACGCGCGGATTCCGCGCGCCGGAGCTTGTTTTTCGCGCCTTCAAGGTGTATATTATTAGAAAGATTTTTAACCCCGACCCGAGGAGGTGCCGACTATGCTGCCGTTCATTGACCTGAAGTATCAATACAGCCTGATCCGAGACGAAATCCACGCGGGAATCGACCGCGTGCTGGAGAGCGGACACTACATCCTCGGCGCCGAGATCGCGGAGCTCGAAAAACAGCTCGCCGAATACGCCGGAGTGAAGCACGCGCTGGCGTGTTCCAGCGGCACGGACGCCCTGCTGATGGCGCTGATGGCGCTCGGCATCGGGCCCGGCGACGCCGTCTTCACCACCCCGTTCACGTTCTTCGCCACGGTCGAGACGATCGCGCTCGTCGGCGCGACTCCTGTCTTCGCCGACATCGACGAGGGCACATACAACATCGACCCGGCGAAGCTTGAGGAAGCCATCCTGAAAGTCGAACGCGAGGGCAAGCTCAAACCGAAGGCCGTCATCCCCGTCGACCTCTTCGGCCTCACCGCCGACTACAAGGCGATCAAGCCGCTCGCCGACACGCACGGACTCGCCATCATCGAGGACGCCTGCCAGGCGTTCGGCGCGGTCGACCCGAGCGGCAAACGCGCACCCTCGCTCGGCACCATCGGCTGCACGAGCTTCTTCCCCGCCAAGCCGCTCGGCTGCTACGGCGACGGCGGCGCGGTCTTCACGGACGACGACGACCTCTTCGACAAGATGTACTCCATCCTCGTCCACGGCCGCAGCGCCGAGGACCGTTACAACAACGTCCGCCTGGGGCTGAACGCCCGCTGTGACACGATCCAGGCCGCCGTCCTCCTCGCCAAGCTCAAACTCTTCCCCGGCGAAGTCGAAATGCGCCAGGTCGTCGCGGACCGTTACCGCGCTGGGCTGAAGGACCTCGTCTCCGTCCAGACCATCCCCGAAGGCTGCGTCTCCGTCTACGCGCAGTTCTGCCCGCGTTCCCCGAAGTTCGCCGAGATCCAGGCCGCCCTGAAGGCCGCCGACGTCCCGACCGCGCGTTACTACCCGATCCCGATGCACCTGCTCGGCGCGACCGAATACCTTGGCTACAAAAAGGGCGACATGCCCGTCTCCGAGGCGTGCGCCGCCGACATCTTCGCCCTGCCGATGCACCCCTACCTGAAGGCCGAGGACATCGACCGCATCTGCGGCGTCATCGCCGACACGGTGAAGGCGTAAGCCGGGATGAAAAAAGTCCGCATCACGGTCAAGAAGATCGTCCGTCACGACGACCTGATCGCCCAGTACGAAAACCCGATCGAACACGCCTGCGGCATGAAGCTGGGCCAGATCTTCGTCTGCAACGGCTGGGCGCGTCCCGAAGGCTTCTGCGACAGTGCCTGGGACACCGTTTCCCCGTTCGTCCTCGCGCTCGCACACGGCGGCGAAAATTTCTACGACGGCTGGATGAAGAATCCGAAATCCGCCATGATTTCCTGCAACGACGGATTCCGCCCCGTCAGCTTCCTGCTGGAAACAATGGACGAAGACGCGACTTACTGACGCGGAAAACAGCCTGCGGGAAACGGAAGATGACGCCGCAATCCGTGCCCGATTCGACGGCGACAATGTTGAAACAAAGTTTCAAACATGGTAAGAATGCGACTTGACTTTTCCGGGAACGGGTGATAAAGTAGAGTTAGAACGAATGCCGCTCGTTGTCGTTGAGGGTGTTCGTGACCGATGTTTTCCGAATCACGACATCATATCTTTTTCCCTCGCCATCCTTGAAAGGACGCACTCATGAAAAATCGAAACGAGCTTTTCATCGCGATCGCGACCGCCGCCCTGCTCGCATTCACGCTGCATACCGTGCTCAACATTGGGAGGCCGTCGGGAAAAGCCATACAGGCGGACTGCGTCAGTCATCTTGCCCAGATCGGCAAGGCTTTTTTTCAGTATTCCCTGAGCTATGACGACTGGTATCCGACCACGTCCAAAATCAGCGCGCCGAAATGGCTGGATGCCGAGAGCGGCAAAAGTCTCGAACTCCTCCGCGAAGCGGACCTGCTGTGCTTCCCGGAGTCCTATCTCTGCCCCGGCAACAAACGCATCAAAGCCGCGAAAATGGGCCAAAGCCTTCCGGGCCATGTTTCCTACAACTGGTGCGACGGTCTCAAGGGCAGCAGCTCCGCGTTGTCCCCCGTCGCCTGCGACGGCGTCGATAACCACAGTGTTTATACCGGATGGTACGTCCGCGGCGAGGGTTCCGTCGGCATCGCCAGTGGAAGCGATTCTAAGCCATGGATCTACGATCCGATGTTCCGGGATTACTGCTACGAAAAGACCTACACGGATTACAGTTTCTGATCCGAATCAAACACCACCAAGGAGACCGGAACCACACTTCGTCCGAACCGGGCAAGTCAGTTGCCGGATCGTTTCCATGGCTTATTGTTTCAATCTGACGGTGTCGCGCGTTTTTAACGTAAAAATAACGTTGAAAAGGCGTTTTATCCTGTTGAAAAACCGTCATGTTGTGCTATGTTTAGAGTGAAACGGAATCTTCGTCCTGACTTTTAACCTTCATCCATAGGAAACCAGACCATGAAGTTCTCTCTCTCCATGAAAGCGGCCCTCTCCTGCGCCGCGGTCTTCATCGCCGCCGGACTTTGCTCCGCCGCCGATCCCTTTCTGACTTCGCCGGACGCGGACAAGACGATCCGCGTGTACCTCGACGAAGGCAACGTGCTCCGCGTGGAACGCAACGCGTCGGAAGTCTTCCAGGTCCGCCTCGGCCTGAAGTCGAACAAGGCTGAGTACGATTTCTCGCAGCTGAAGCTCGCGGGGCAGATCCCGTCCGGCAGCAGCGTCGCGCTCGTGACCGAGAAGTACACGGCGGTGAACGGCAAGCGCTCCGAACGCACCGTCCGGATGAACGAAAAGACGCTCGTCTTCGGCGAAGGCGCGAACCAGATCGGCGTGATCGTGCGCGCGGGCAGCGATTCCTTCGCGTTCCGCTACAGCGTCGGCGGCTCCGGCGACGTCGAATTCCAGGGCGAATCCACGTCGTTCGTGTTCCCGCTGACCGACGGATTCCGCATGCAGCGCCGCGTGACCAGCTATGAAGACCGCTACATCGCCTATACGGCGGACCAGCTCCGCGGCGGTCCGCAGGGCGGCCAGGGCGGTCAGCGCGGTCCGGGCGGACGCGGCGGACGTGGCGGCGCCAACCGGAACTGGAACTATCCCCTGCTCTTCAACTCCGCCGACAAGTCCACGTGGGGACTCCTCTCCGAAACGTGGTTTGACGGCACCTACTGCGGCACTTACCTGGTGTCCTCCGTCGACGACAAGGGCGTGAGCTTCACCACGCATTATCCGGATCCCGGCGAAGGCGCGAACCAGGGCGCGGTCAACCCGACGACCACGCTCCCGTGGAAATCCCCGTGGCGCTGCGTCGTGATCGGCACGCTCGCCGACATCGTGGAATCCACGCTCATCGACGACCTCGCGCCCGAATGCGCGGTGCCGGACGTCTCCTGGATCACCCCCGGCGTGGCGTCCTGGGTCTACTGGGCATACAACCACGGCAGCAAGGACTACCAGATCGTGAAGGACTACATCCTGCTCGCCTCCGAAATGAAGTGGCCGAACGTCCTGATCGACTGGGAATGGGACGTGATGGGCAACGGCGGCAACATCGACGACGCGCTCAAGCTCGCCAAGGAGAAAGGCGTCGGCGTGTGGCTGTGGTACAACTCCGGCGGAAAGCACAACTACGTCGGCGGCGGCCCGCGCGACCGTTTCAACACCCATGAATCCCGCGAAAAGGAATTCGCCTGGCTTACCGAAAAGACCGTCAAGGGCGTGAAGATCGACTTCTTCGAGAGCGACAAGCAGAGCATGATGCAGTACTACGTCGACATCCTGAAGGACGCCGCGCCGCACAAGATCATGGTCAACTTCCACGGCTCCACGCTCCCGCGCGGCTGGTCCCGCACCTACCCCAACCTCATGTCCATGGAGTGCGTCTGGGGCGCGGAACAGTACAACAACCACCCGATGATGACCGAACCGGCCGCCGAACACAACACCACGCTGCCCTTCACGCGCAACGTCGTCGGCCCGATGGACTACACCCCCACCGCATTTACCAACTCCCAGCACAAGCACCTCACCTCCCACGCGCATGAACTCGCGCTCCCGGTCGTCTTCGAATCCGCCTGCCAGCACATGGCCGACCGCCCGTCCGCGTTCCGCGCTCTCCCCGAAAAGGTGAAGGACTTCATCGCCGGGCTCCCGACCACCTGGGACGACACGAAGTACCTCGGCGGCGAACCCGCCGACTTCGTGATCCTCGGCCGCCGCAAAGGCGACACCTGGTACGTCGGCGGCATCAACGGCAAGAACGAGACGCGCGAAGTCAAGTTCACCGTCCCCGGCAAGGCGGGCGACACCTATTCCTTCCGCAAGATCGCGGACGGCAAGGATGTCGATTCCAATTACTTCATCAACGGCGACGTGAAGCCCGACGATCCGCGCGCCTGGGACATCGCCGAAGGCACCGCCAAAGCCGGCGACGTCATCACCGTCCGCATGATCGGCCGCGGCGGTTTCTCCTTCCGCTTCATCAAGAAGTAAGAGCCGAACAGACAAGCTGAATTTCAGCCTGCCGATCTCAGCAGAAAAAGTTCGTCCGCTTCCTCGGGACACCCCGTTCGGAAGCGGACGTTTTTTATTTCCAGTTTTCAGTCGCCTCACAGGAGGCAGTGCAGACCGACGTGTCAGGGATTCTGAGCGGCAGAACCGTTTTGAGGAGGAATCGAGGTGCAGAGCTGTTCGGTTTGTTCCGGGCGTTTCCGCTCCGCAAGGTTGAAATAGAAACGGAAGAAGAGTTCGGCATACCATCTCAGAGCCGGGCATTTGACGAACATCCGAACATGGAACGCGACGATCCGCTGCGAAATGGTACCGTATTTCATCATGCGATTGTAGGAATCGAAGCCGTCTTCAAAAATGAACTTCAGCCATTCCACCCGTTTTTCACGGGAGATATTTCTTTGTGCTTTCGGGGAAAACCACATGTAATTCATACGAGAAAACCACTGGTGAATCCAGCCTGGAACCACGTGCGCATCGAACCCGTCTTCCCGCGAGACTTTTCCATAGAATGCCAGCAGGGACTTCGTGATGATCGCCCAATCCTTCATGAAATAGTCTGCGCCTTTTGCCTTGGTCTGGACGGAATTCGGGCGGATGCGGTAGAGATAGAACGGCTCGTGAAGCGGGACGACACGTTTGGCGAAATAGAGCGCCCGCGGCGAGAACTCGCTGTCCTGATGGCGCAGTCCGGGAATGCATTTCAAGCCATATTCCACCAGGAATTCGCGGCGGTGGACGGTCAGCTGAAGCATCGGGCAGAAACTTCCGTGCAGACGGCGGTCCAGGTAAAGAGCCGACTCAATGCCGTTCATCTCCGCAGGAGCATCCGCCCCGTAGTTATCCCGGAGCTCGTTTTTGCCGGCGATCTCATCGTTAACGACGATCGCGCACGGATAGAGATCGGCTCCGGGATTCGCGCATATCTTTTCGTGGAGACGTTCGAGACAGCCATCCGCGATGGTGTCGTCGCCGTCGAGGAAGATGATGTATTCGCCCTTCGCCATGTCGATCCCGGTATTTCTGGGAACGGAACATGACCCGGAGCGGGGACCGGTGAAGATCCTGAACCGGGGATCGCCGGCCGTCATTTTCCGGATGATCTCCTCGGTCCGGTCTTTCGAGGTTTCGATGCCGAGAATACACTCCCAGTCCTGAAACGACTGGTTCAGGATGGACTGGAGGCATTCCTCAATGTACGGCTCAACGTCGCAGCATGGGACGGCAAACGAGAAAAACGGTTTCATCTCTCAAAAAGACTACCATGTTAAATATTTGACAGAAAAAAATATACACCACACCTTCCCATTTTTCAAGCGCGATTGTTTTATAAGGCGAAAAGAACGGTGTTACGCCTGCTTTCCCAGGATGCCGTCAAGAATCCTGTGCTGAGTTTCCAGATAACGTTCAAAGGAAAACTCTTCGGCTCGTTTTTTGCAAAGGTCGAGCTGTTCCCGGCGGAACGCTTCATCGTTCAGGAGATGAACCAGAATCCGGGCGGCGTCTTCGTCGGTGTGGTATGTCAGGGCGGGATCGTCGATGACCTCCGGCGTGCCGCCTTCGTCCGGGACGATGGGAATGCATCCTGCTTTCAGGTATTCCGTAATGGAGATGCCGAACGCCTCGTCGCGTTCCGCGTGGATGGCGTATGTCCCGCCGAGCAGGAAAGCGGCTTTTTCCTGTCCGTAGACGGGTCCGGCCAGCTGAATCCACGGTTTTTCCGCGACAATCCGTTTCAGGTTCTCCGTATAGTCCCCCGGCGTCAGCGGGCCTGCAAGATGCAGCTGGATGTTCCGGCCGGAAAGCGTCCGGGCGCGTTCCACAATGCCAACGATCTCCAGGATGCATTTTTCCCGCTGAATGCGCCCCAGATAGATGACGCGCATCGGGTCGCGTTCCACATCCAACGGAGGGATATCGAAGGACGTGGGCGGGTAAAAGACGGTGCAGTTGAACGGTCCGAAGAACGCGCGCATGGTGTCGGCGACGTATCGGGACGGGACATAGATGTGTTCCCGCCGGTCGGCAAGGATCTTCCGTGTCGAACGCACCCCGAGGAGCGGACGCAGGATGGATTCGGCGAGCAGAGTACGGATGCTGCGTTTGAGGCGCGGGAAACCGGACAGCGGCGGTCTGTGCTGACAGAAATCGTTGAACGCGTTGTCGCCGAACAGCCGCAGCATATAAACCACATGATAGGCGGGTTTCCCGAAGTCGATCATGTTCGCCGTGGAAATACAGACGTCGGCGTGTTTCACCATTCTCTTCAGCTGGCGGACTCTGTAGAACGGCAGAATCGAATCCAGTTTCTTCATCAGACTGTTTTGGGGTTTGATGGTCAGGACATGGACTTTTTCCGCATCCAGATCCACATGGTAAAGGTCCGCGGCATGTTTCAGGTCGGATTCCCAGTCCAGAGCCAAAGTGATTTCGCATCCTCTCCGCTGGAGTTCCGCGACAAGAAGCAGCGGCAGGTAATCGCTTCCGCCCAGCTTTGAGGCGAATTTGTAGTAATAGATGAGGACCTTTTTCCCGGAGACCTGTGCGGACGGGGAGGCGTTCATTTTTTTCCTCTCCGTTCGATCATGGGATAATAAAGACTGCGGAAATATGCCTTTGCGGGAAGCTGGAAGCCTTTTGCTGCAAGCCGGATCAACGGACCGGCAAGGCGTTTCGGGCGGGAAGCGTGCGACAGGATCCGTCTGAACTGTTTTGTACCGTCGCCGGACAGGATCACGTTCAGCGCCTTATTCCGGTCGCCGCCTGAGATCTTTCTGGACGTCACCGGATGGAACATGAACCAGAAAAGGACGGATATCCACTGGTTGCTCCAGATGGAAAAGACATCGCCGGGAATATCGCGACCTTCAGCAAAATCCGCCAGAGAACGGAACTGCCGCGCCAGATCCAGCACAATGCGCGGAGATGTTTCCGTCGTCAGGGACCCCGGCCTGCGCCGGTAAACATAGAGAACCTGATCCAGATAGGCGACCCTTTTTGCGAAAAACCACACGCGCGGATTCCATTCGTAATCCTCCATCAGCAGACCGTCCGACTGATAGAGGCGGTGTTCCCGGAGAAACGCGACGCGGTAGATGCTCAGCCAGGTAAAATTCTGGATCGCACCTCCGTTTCGCCCCGAGCGCCGGACGGCATCCAGTCCGGAAAAAACGTCCGCTTCATCGGACTGTCTGAAATTGGAAAAGCGTTTCACATGATCCCAATCCACATTTTCTTTTTCCGTGGATACCGCGGCAAAGGTCAGCACATCGACTTCGCCGGTTTGTTCGAGCTTGCCGGCAAGTTTTTCGAGCATATCCGGGACCAGCCAGTCGTCGCCGTCGATCACGGCCAGATACTGCCCGGACGCATGGTCGATGCCGTAATTGCGCGTGGTCGCCACAGCGCCGCTTTTCGGTCCGGTCGCGACTATGAACCGGGGATCGCGTTCCGCCATCGCCTGACACATTTCCAGGGAACGGTCTGTACAATCCTCAACATAGCAGATGACTTCGAAATCGCGGAACGTCTGGTTCGCAATGGAGTCAAGCGCCTTTTGCAGATACGGCTCCGTCTGGTAACCGGATAAAACAACGGTAAATAAAGGATGCCGCGTCATAAGGATTACGTCTCCGTTCATATCTTCATCCTCGGGGAGAAATGATAATCCGCGGCTTTCGCCTTTCCGAACTCCGGATCGACGACCAGGACCTTGGACAGCACTTCCGTGCAGCGTCCGCAGTGCGTGCAGCCGGTGGCGCATTTGCCGCCGATGCCGCTCTCTGCCCAGTCCGCCGGGAACCGTTTGTTGTCGAGGATGTACGGCCGGAAGAAGAACGTGTAGACCGGGTCGAGCAGGCGCAGCAGATTGCCGTCGTAGCTGCGTTCGCAGTAGGCGCGGATGATGCGTTCGGGATCGGGGACCGTACGGGTCGAGAGCTTGACCACGTCGACCTCGTCCTCGTAGAAATGCAGGTCTTCGGGGCGGATCCAGGACGAACGCAGGATCTCCTCGTACTGCTTCTTCATGTACATGTTGATGCAGCGCGACGGCTGGATGCCCGTGCGCTTCGTTTCCGCAATGGTCCGGTCCAGCCCGTGCGAGTTCAGCGTCTCGTGGAAGAAATGGAACGGGCAGTTCCGCAGGCAGCTTCCGTTCACGAGCATGCACAGCTTCTTGCCGTGGTCGCGGGTCCATTTGCGGAACGCCCGGAGCGTGGGCAGGTCGCGCTGGAGATCGCGGCTGATGTAGTAGGAATCGAACATCGGCGCCATGTATTCCATGCCGATGATGCTGTCAACGCGCGCGTTCACGGACGCCCGGATGTCGATCGTCGGGAATTCGCGTTTGATGATCTGCGCCAGATACGGCGAGATGACCGTGACGGTCTCCGGCAGGATGCCCCTGCGGTCCATGTCCGCGAGCGCCCCGATCACGCGGGCGTGCTGCTCCGGCGTGAACGCCTCGTCGCCGTAGCACATGGCGTTGATGAGCAGGTCGAGGGAAAGCCCCTTGGAACGCGCCCAGCGCATATCGGCAGCGATCAGGTCTTTCAGCGCTTCCGGGTCGCCCGTCATTTTCCGGGCGTTTTTCAGCCCCGGCCAGGAGAAGAATATCTCCTGAATGTGATCCAGATAACGTCCGGCGACATCCTGAAACACGCATTTGTCGTTGTTGTAGAAATGGCCGACTGCGAATTTCTTTTTGACGGGCTTGCTCTGTTCGTTCTTCATGGGGGGGATCCTTGAACGGGGGAAAGGGGGAAGTATCAGCAGCCGGGAATGACGAGCGGTTTCGAGGGCGCCAGGGAATAGTTGCTGACGTCCGGCAGTTCCGGGTCGCGTTTGTAGATAAGCTTCAGGACCTCGGCGCATTTTCCGCAGTGCGTGCAGTTGCTGGCACAATTTCCGGCGATCTTTCCTTCGCTCCACTCCTTCGGGAACGCTTTGTTGTCGAAGATGTACGGGCGGACGAAGAAGGAAAAACCGGGATCGAGTATCCTGAGCAGGTCGCCGTCATGCGTACCGGACGTATACGCCTTCAGGATCAGGTCGGGACGGTCGGCTTCGCGCGTGGAGAGCTTGAAGACGGAGACGTACGGCTCGTACTGGTGAAGGTCTTCCGGGCGGATCCAGGATGCGCGGAGGATCTCCTCGTACTGCTTGGACTGAACGATTCCGACGCACAGGGTCGGCGGCAGGTCGAGCGCTTTCATCTCATTGAAAATGTGCGGAAAATCGTGCGCGAGCAGCGTCTCGTGGAACGTCTGCCAGGGACAGAGACGCAGACAGCCGCTGTTCGCCAGCATGCAGATCTTTTTGCCGTTCTTTTTGCCCCATTCCGCGAACATCTTCACGGTCGGCAGATCGCGCTGAAGATCGCGGCAGATGTAGTACGAGTCGAACTCGTCCGCCACGTACTCCATGGCGATCGTCGAGTTCAGACGCATATTCACGGACGCCCTGCAGTCGATATTCGGGTGAAGCTTTTTCGCGATGACCGCGATGTACGGCGACGTGGTGGTGATGATCTCCGGCAGGATGCCGGCCTTTTCCATCTCGTTCAGGTTCGCATAAAAGTCTTCCCTCTGCGCCGCGGTAACGGCCTTGTCGCCGTAGCAGGTCGCGTTGACCAGCAGGTCCAGCTTCAGGCCTTTCGACCGGCAGAACCTCATGTCGTCGATGACGCGTTTCCGGAGCGGAGCGGGATCGCCGGAGATTTCGCGCGCGGACAGCAGGCCGGGCCAGGGGAAATAGACTTCCTGAAGATACAGCGCATATTTTTCCGCGAGCTGGCGGAAAGTGAGTCCCGCCCGTTTTTCGAAGTAGAAGCCGAAGGCGAATTTCCGTTTGGAGTTCTGCAGGCTCGTCACCGGCACGACCTGGGAAAACCGGGGCGACAGAAGCGGATCGGTGTTCAACTGGTAAACGATTTTGCTCATGAATGTTTTCCCCCTATCGGGTCAATATAGTTCAGATTGCCGGCCCTGTTCTCTTTTTTCTTCGGCGCAAGCAGGTAGAAATTCTCGACGAAGGAAAAACCGTCGATCCGGGCGGTCGTGTCAAGGTCGAACTTCGTGACCTGCTTCAGGATTTCCTCGCACTTGCCGCAATGCATGCAGTTTTCCGCGCATTTGCCCGCGATGCCGCTGGTCACCCAGTCCGCGGGGAACGACTTATTGTCGATCCGGTTCGGACGGAATCCGAAGGCGTGGTACGGATCCATCAGCCGCAGCAGATTCCCGTCGTACGAGCCGTTCACATACGCTTCCACGATTTCGTGGGGGTATTTCGCCTCGCGGGTCGAGAGTTTGATCGTCTCAAGCTCCGGTTCGAACACGTGGACATCCTCCGGCCGGATCCAGCTGCAGCGCAGGAAATCCGAATATGTTTTTTTCTGGGAGAATATCCGGTTGCAGAGCAGTTCGAGGTTCTGCGCGCCCATTTCGGGGATAGTATCCGTGAACCTGTGCGAAAGAAGGGTTTCGTGGAAGACCTGCCACGGGCAGTTCCGCACGCAGCCGCTGTTCGCCAGCATGCACAGTTTTTTGCCGTGGTCCCTGCACCAGGCGGCCATCTTATGGAACGTCGGCAGGTCGCGCTGGACGTCGCGGCAGATGTAGTAGGAATCGTATAGCGGCGCGAGGTATTCCAGCGCGAGCGTGTTCCGCAGGCGCATGTTGACGGACGCCCGGATCTCGATGTCGGGGAAATTCAGCTTGAAGACCTTCGCGATGTAGGGCGACGTGGTCGTGATGATCTCGGGATACAGCCCGAGTTCGTCCATGTGCCTGATGATCGAGACGACCTGAAGCCGCTGTTCCTCCGTGAACGCCTTCTCTCCGTAGCACGTGGCGTTTGCCAGGATGTCCAGCTTCATGCCGTGTTCGCGGCAGTATTTCAGGTCGGCGACGATGCGTTCTTCGTCGTCCGGCTTGTCGTAGACCTTGGCGCGGGCGTTCGAGAGGCCGGGCCACGGGAAATAGACTTCACGGAGCCTGGGTGCGAACCGCTTCGCCAGTTCGGCGAAGGACAGCGGATCGTCCGGTTTGTCCGTCAGGTAATGCCCGACGGCGAATTTTGTTCTGGCGATTTGTTCTGAGCTCATATTGATAATATTATCCGTATCAAAGCGCATGGGTATGGCGAATGTATCGTATTCATTTCATTTCATAATGTAACCCCGCCATGACATTTGTCAAGCATGTTTCCCGGAAAAAAGCATGAAAAGGGCTGTTTTTTGAAAGATGGGCATTCAATTCTCGCGGAAAACCGTTTTTTTTCAAGAAAACAGTTATTTCCAGCTTGCATTCATTTGTTTCCACGCTATATTTTATACAAAACGTATTGCCTTATTCTGAAAGGACTTCACAAAATGAAATATACGCTTCTCGCTGTGTTCGCCGCATTCGTCCTTGCATTCACCTCCGGTTGCTCCTTCCTTGCCCGCGGCGAACAGCTCGTTTCCGTCACGGTCACCCCGAGCGACGCCTCCGTGATCGCGAACGGTGTGGAATACCACATGCTTTCGCCCATGTACATTGAGGTGCCGACCAGGGACGCGCTCCTCATCACGGCGTACAAGCCGGGCTACCGTACCGCCTACTATGCCGTGGACAGCGAACTCAGCTCCACCGGCAGGCTCGACGCGCTCGGCAGCATTTTCATCCTGCCCGCTGCCGGACTCCTCACCAACGGCGCATGGCGGTTCACCGAGAGCAATATTGTGATTAACCTCCAGCCGCTCCCGGATCCCGAAGAATCCGCCATCGAACAGGAAGCCACCCAGCGCAAACGTCAGGAAGTCGCGCGTGAACTCAACGACCAGATGCTCGACCAGCCTGCGATCCCCGTCACGGACGCGAACGCGAGGACTTCCGATATCCGTTCCGTGGACAAAAACGGCGTATCCGTGGTCAGTCAGGAACCGCTTGACAAGAACGCTCCCGCGGACCCGGACGAGATTTCGATCGAGTCGAAAGAGTGAGCCGCATCGCGTTCCTTTCCGTAGAACGCAAACGTGTTCTCTTCCGCCGGAGGCCCGCGGAGCTTCCGGCGTTTTGTTTTTACCGGCGGACGGCTGCGTCCAGCTTAACTCCCCCGCGGGGTTTGACACAACGAAATACTGAACTCAACGGAGGCGCATGATGCTCACCATACAGGAAATCCGATCTCTCGCCGCTCGAAAAATACTTGTCCTGGACGGCGCCATGGGCACAATGCTTCAGGCGGGGCACCCCACCGCCGCCGACTTTAACGGCGGCGAGTTCGCGTCGCATCCGGTCCCGCTGACCGGCGACAACGACGTGCTGAACATCACGCGTCCCGACCTGGTGAAATCCGTCCACCGCGCCTATCTCGAGGCGGGGGCGGACATCATCGAGACCAACACGTTCAACTCGAACTATTTTTCCCAGCTCGACTACGGGCTGCAGGACCGCGTGTACGACCTGGCGTTCGCCGGGACGCGCAACGCCCGCGAGGTCGCCGACGAGTTCACCGCCCGCGATCCCTCCAAACCGCGCCTCGTCGCCGGAAGCGTCGGCCCCACCGGCCGCACAGCCGGCATGTCGTCCGACGTGGAGGACCCCGCCGCCCGCGACGTTACGTTCGACGAACTCGCCGCGACCTACCGGACGTGCATGGAGGCGATGCTCGACGCGGGCGCGGACATCATCCTAGTCGAAACCGTGTTCGATACGCTGAACTGCAAGGCGGCGCTCTTCGCCGCCGAGGAGGCGATGGCGTCGCGCGGATGCGACGTCCCCGTCATGGTCTCCGCCACGCTCAGCGACGCCAGCGGACGACTGCTCTCCGGGCAATGCGCCGAAGCCTTCCTGATCTCCGTCTCCCACGCCCGCAACCTCTTCTCCGTCGGGTTCAACTGCGCGCTCGGCGCGGAGGAGCTCCGGCCCCACATCGCCGAAATGGCGGCGAAATCGCCCTTCCTGGTCAGTGCCCACCCCAACGCCGGATTGCCCGACGTCGAGGGCAAATACACCCAGACGCCCGAACAGATGGCCGCCGTGATCCGTTCGCTCGCCGACGCCGGACAGCTCAACATCGCGGGCGGCTGCTGCGGCACGACGCCCGCCCACATCGCGGCGATCGCGAAGGCGCTCGACGGCGTGAAGCCGCGCGTTCCGCAGCCTCAGCCGCGTCTCCTGCGACTCTCCGGGCTCAATGCCTTCACCGCCTCACGCGACAAGAATTTCATCAACATCGGCGAGCGCACCAACGTGGCGGGGTCCCGCAAGTTCCTGAACATCGTGAAGGCGGACGACATGCCCGGCGCCATGGCGATCGCGCGCCACCAGATCGAAAACGGCGCCGCCATCATCGACGTCAACATGGACGACGCCCTGCTCGACGCGCCCGCCGCCATGAAGCGGTTCCTGCTGTACGCCGCGGGCGAGCCCGACATCGCCGCCGTGCCGTTCATGATCGACTCCTCTAACTGGGACGTCGTCCGCACCGCGCTCCGCTGTGTGCAGGGACGCGCCATCGTGAACTCGATCTCCCTCAAGGAAGGCGAAGAGCCGTTCCTCGCGAAGGCGCGCGAGATACGCCGCCTCGGCGCGGCCGTCCTCGTGATGGCGTTCGACGAGAAGGGACAGGCGGACCGCTACGAACGCCGCATCGAAACGCTGTCGCGCTCCGTGAAGCTCCTGACCGAACAGGCCGGGTTCGCCGAGGAGGACATCGTGCTGGACCCGAACGTGTTCGCCGTGGCGACCGGCATCGCCGGGCACGACGACTACGCCGCCGACTTCATCCGGTCCGTCGCCGAACTGCACCGGCGCTTCCCGCTCTGCGGCATCAGCGGCGGCATCAGCAACGTCTCGTTCTCGTTCCGCGGCAACGACCTCATCCGCGGCGCGATCCATACCGTCTTCCTGAAGCACGCCATCGACGCCGGCCTGACCATGGGCATCGTGAACGCCGCCCAGCTCGGCAACTACGACATGCTGCCCGCCGACCTCCGCGACGCCGTCGAGGCGGTCGTGCTCAACACCTCGCCCGGCGCGGGGGAACGTCTCCTCGAACTCGCCGCATCCTTGAAAAATGCAGGCGCGACCTCGAAAAATGAGGCGGAGACCGCCCCCGAATGGCGTTCGCTCCCGCTCGCGGAACGCATCGCCGCCTCCCTCGTGCGCGGGGACGATTCCTTCGTCGACGCCGACATGGCGGAAGCGCTCGCGGCGTATCCGGACCCGATGGCGATCGTCGAGGGGCCGCTCATGGACGGCATGCGGAAGACCGGCGAGCTTTTCGGCGCGGGCAAGATGTTCCTGCCGCAGGTCGTGAAGACCGCCCGCGTGATGAAGCGCGCGGTCGCCGTGCTGATGCCCGTGATCGAAGCCTCGAAATCCGCCTCGTCCGGCGCGAAATGCCCGGTCGGCGTGTTCGCCACGGTGAAGGGCGACGTCCACGACATCGGCAAGAACATCGTGTCGGTCGTGCTCCAGTGCAACAACTGCGCGATCCACGACCTCGGCGTGATGATCCCCGCCAACGAGATCGCCGACGCCGCCGAACGCGAACACGCCGATTTCGTCGGCCTCAGCGGTCTCATCACGCCCTCGCTCGACGAGATGGCGCGCACGGTCGCCGAGTTCGAACGGCGCGGCCTGAAGATCCCGATCCTCGTCGGCGGCGCCGCCACCTCGGCGCTGCACACCGCGCTGAAACTTCAGCCGCTCTACTCCGGCCCGGTCATCCACACCACGGACGCCTCGGATTCCGCGGTCGTGGTGAACACGCTCATGAACCCGGACAAACGCGGCGCTTACCTCGAATCGTTGCGTACGTTCTACGACGAGCTGACCGGAAAGGCCGCGAAGCGCGCCGTCCCAGAGCTCATCCCCTATGCGGAAGCCTGCGCGAAAGCCTCCCGCGAAAAACCGTTCTGCCCCGTCCCGCGGTATAAGCTGGAAGAGGATCCCGATGCTCCCGAGGTCGAGAGCGGGCACTGGTTTCAAGTATCCGAACTTGCCGGCAGGCTCGACTGGGACGCATTCGCCCGCGCCTGGAAAACCCCGTCCGAGGCCGCCGGAAACCTCATAGCGGACGCGAAAAAACGCCTCGCCGAAGCCAAGTTCTCCATCGAGTCCCGGGAGGGCATTTTCCCTGTGGAACGCCTCGAAGGCGACTCGTTCAAAGTGTTCACCAGCCATCACGCGACGCTGCGCGAAGACAGCGCCGGCGACTCCGCGGTCATCACCTTCCCGCGCGCCCAGACCGGCGACTGCCGTTCCCTCGCGGACTTCATCGGCGACTGGCTCGGCATGTTCGTGCTGTCCGTGAGAGTCCCGGAGACGCCCGGCGATGACTATGTTTCCCTGCTCGACCGCACGCTCGCGAATTTCCTGGCGGACGCCGCCGCGTCGGAGCTTTTCGAATGGATTTCCACTTGTGACTGGGGCTGGCGGAAAGAGTCCGATCCGCCGTCCGGCATCGCGCCCGCGCCCGGCTATCCGGTCCTGCCCGACCACAGCCTCAAACGCGAGATATTCCATCTGCTCGACCTGTTCGACATTCAGGACGAGTTCGTGGAACTCACCTCGAATTTCATGATGTCGCCGCCCTCCTCGGTCTGCGCGTTCGTGATCCCGGACCCGAGGGCGGATTACCGCGCGCTCGGCCCGATCGGGGACGACCAGATCGCCGCGCTCGCTGCCGCCCGCGGATTCCCCGTCGACCGCATGAAAGTCCTGCTGTCGCAGTCGCAAATCCCGGTGAGATGACTTGAAAAATAAAAAAAAGACGGCATATTAATAAGCTGAAAGAACGCGAACCTCAATCAAACCAGCGGAACCACCCCATGTCACAGACTCTTCAAAATGCCCTGCATGACCGCATCGTGATCTTCGACGGCGCGATGGGCACCGAAATATACAGGCGGAATTTCTTCGTCAACATCTCGTTCGAAAACCTCTGCCTCGCCCGGCCCGACGTGATCCGCGCCATCCACACGGCGTACCTCGACGCCGGCGCGGAAGTTCTCACGACCAATTCCTACGGCGCGAACCGCGCCAAGCTCATGAAATTCGGCCTCGCCGAACAGACCGCCGCAATCAACGAGGCAGCCGTCAAGCTCGCGCGCGAGGTGGCGGGCGACAACGCCATGGTCGCCGCGTCCGTCGGCCCCGTCGGCGAACTCCCGGCGTTCCTCGATCCGCTCACGATCCTCTCCGAACAGGTCTCCGTGCTTGCGAAGGCCGCGCCCGATTTTCTGATGTTCGAGACGCTCGCCAGCCTCGCCGACCTTGACCTCGCGCTGAAGGCGGCGGCGTCTTCCGCGGACGGCGTGCCGTTCGTGCTCAGCTTCGCGCTGGACGAAGAAGCCCGGACCGCCAAGGGCGAACCTGTTTCCGCCATCCTGGAACGCATCAATGCGGCCCCGGTTTCGCCGGTCGCGTTCGGCCTCAACTGCTGCAGCGGACCCGGCGCGATGCTCCGCGCGCTCGAAACCGCCCTGCCGCTGATCGACAAAAGGTTCCCCGTGATCGCCCAGCCCAACGCTGGCAGTCCGCGCAGCGTGGACAACCGCATGCTCTACATGTGCAGCCCGGAGTATTTCACCACCTACGCCATGCGCTACGCCCAGCTCGGCGTGCGCGGCATCGGCGGCTGCTGCGGCACCTCGCCCGAGCACATCGCCGACATGGCGCGCAGCGTGAGTCCGCTCGCAAAGCACGCCCACGCGGTCGAGGTCGCGCCTGCCGCGCCGTCCGTCCCGCTCCTGGACCCCGTTCCCGCCGCCGAAAAAAGCTCCTTCGCCGCGAAGCTCGCCTCCGGCAAGTGGGTGAACGCGGTCGAGATCGTGCCGCCGCAGGGCTATCTGCTCGACACCACCATCGCAAAAGCGAGAGTCTGCGCCGAGGCAGGATTCGACGTCATCAACATCCCGGACGGTCCGCGCGCCAGTTCCCGCGTCTCCACCATCGTGACCGCCATCAAGATCCAGCAGGAAGTCGGCATCGAGACCGTCCTGCACTGCTGCTGCCGCGACAAGAACGTGATCGGCATCCAGGCGGACCTGCTCGGTTGCGCCGCCATGGGCATCCACAACATCCTGTTCATCACCGGCGACCCGCCGAAGCTCGGCGACTATCCGTTCGCGTCCGGCGTGTTCGACCTCGACTCCATCGCCGCCGTGAAGGTGCAGGCCGCGCTGAACCGGGGCGTCGATTTCGGCGGCAAGTCCATCGGCAAGCAGACCGCCGCGTTCTGCCTCGTCGGCGCGGACCCGAACGCCATCGACATGGAGCGCGAACTCCGCCGCATCCGCGAGAAGATCGACGCCGGAGCCGAGGCGGTCGTGACCCAGCCGGTCTTCGACACCGCCCCGCTCCTGCGCTTCATCGAAGCCGTCCCCGAGCTCGCCGACGGCTCCGTCCCGGTGATCGCCGGCATCTGGCCGCTCGCCAGCCTCCGCAACGCCGAGTTCATGAAGAACGAGGTGCCGGGCGTGGTCGTCCCCGATTCCGTGATGGCACGCATGGCGCGCCCGGAAACGCGCGAGGAACAGCGCCTTGAGGGCATCGCCATCGCCCGCGAGGCCGTCGACGCCATCCGGTCCGCCGTCCGCGGCATCCACGTGAGCGCGCCGTTCGGCAACGTCCAGACGGCGATCGCCGTGATGAAGCCGTGATTTGAACTTGGATAACGCGGAGGGTCAGCCATGCGCCGTCTGTTCAGCCTGCTTCTGCTTGTCTGCATCCTGTGCCTCGCCGCGTGTTCGGACGAACGCAAATCCGCGCCGGGCGGCGTGGTCTCGCTCTCGCCCGCGCTGACCGAACTGGTCTGCCATCTGGGGCAGGAACGGAAGCTGGTCGCGCGGAGCACCGCGTGCGACTGGCCGGAAAGCGTGAAGTCGCTCCCGGCGGCAGGCAATTTCGCCGAGCCCGAACTCGAACGCATCCTCGCCATGAAGCCCGCGCTGGTCGTCTCCAACGAATTCGTGAACCCGAAGGACGCCGACGCGCTGCGCCAGGCCGGGATCGCCGTCGAACTGCACCCGTGCGACGGGTTCGACGACTACCGCGCATGGGTCGCCCTCATGGGCAAACTGCTTGACTGTCCGCGCGAGGCGGAATCCGAGCTGAAACGCACCGATGCACGCATCGCGGGATTCGAGGCGAAACTCAAAGCATCCGAAAAAAAGCCGCTCCGCGCACTCTATGTGATCTGGGACAGTCCGCTCCTCACCGCGGGCGCGGATTCCCTCCCGGACGCCGTCGGGCGTCTCGCCGGGCTGGAAAATATCGTGAAATCGGAGAAGGGCTACCCGTCCATCTCGCTCGAATTCGTGCTGAAGGAGGACCCGGACGTGATCGTCTGGTTCGCGCACGGCAAGGACTGGAAATCGAATCCGTCGTGGAGCGGCATCCGCGCGATCCGCGAGGGACGCGTACTGATCCCGCGCGACGACTCCGCGCTGCTCCGCCCGGGGCCGCGCATCTTCGACGGCATCGCGGACCTGAAAACCGACCTCGAAACGATGTTTGCCGGCAAAGAATCTTCCGGGGCCGCCCAGCCATGAAGACCGCGCGCATCATCCTGATCTACCTCGCCGCCGCGCTTGCCGCCGCTGTCTGCGGCGTGCTGTTCGGCGCCGCCCATATCCCGCTGTCCGAGTTCATTCAGGACGGCGCGCTGAACCCCATCGTGGAACTCCGCATCGTCCGGACCGCCGCGGCTGCCGTGGTCGGCGCTTCGCTTGCCGTCTCCGGGCTGGTCTTTCAGGCGGTGCTCCGCAATTCCCTCGCGGAACCCTACCTGCTGGGCGTGTCCGGGGGCGCGGGCCTCGGCGCGGCGGGCGCGATCCTGCTCGGCTTCAGCGCGTGGGGGTTCATGTCCGTGCCGCTCTTCGCCCTGCTGGGCGCGGTGACGGCGAATCTGCTGGTCTTCGCGGCGGTCCGCAGGCGCACGGCGGAGGAGCTTCTGCTCGGCGGCGTGATGATCGGCACGCTCGCATCAAGCCTGCTCATGGTGCTCATCACGTTTTCGCATTCGCGCGACATGGCGGGCGTGGTGTGGTGGATGCTCGGGAGCGTGCAGAACGTGGACCCCGCGCGCCAGCTCGCACCCGCCGCCGTCCTGCTCGCCGCCGCCACAATCTTTCTGCTGTTCCGCGCGGGCGACGTCGACCTGCTCACGTTCGGCCCGGAATACGCCTGGAACCACGGCGTGAACGCCCGGGTGATGACGGTCGTCCTGCTCGCGCTCGCCTCGCTTCTGGCGGCGGTCACGGTGTCCATGGCCGGGATCATCGGCTTCTGCCGCACATCGTGCGCCGTCTGCACGGCGGTTCCCACCGGAAGATACTGATCCCCGCCGCGCTCGCCGGAGCGGTCTTCCTGATGCTCGCGGACATCCTCGGGCGCGTGATTTCGCCGGTCCGCGAGCTCCCGGTCGGCATGGTCACGGCGGCGGTCGGCTGTCCGGTCTTCCTCTGGCTTTTGAACAGGAGCCGTGCAGGATCATGAAGTTGACCGCGGAACAACTCGTCTACACGCATCCCGGGGCGCGCGGACCGCTCCTGAACGGCGTTTCCCTCGAGATCGCGCCGGGCCGGATCGCCGCGCTGCTCGGACGAAACGGCTCCGGCAAGTCGACGCTCGTGCGGCTTCTCTCCGGCTACCTGACCCCGGATTCCGGCAGCGTCACGCTCGACGGACGCCCGGTCGCCGAATGGTCCCCCGCGGAACGCGTCCGCCGTCTGGCGGTCGTCCAGCAGCACGTCGCCGTCCCGCTCACCGACTACACCGTCCGGGAGACTGTCGCGATGGGGCTGACCGGCGTGTCGCGTCTCTCCGGCGCGCTCTCGCCGGAACAGTCCACCCGCCTCGAACGCGCGCTCGAACTGCTGGACCTGACTGAATTGAGCGGACGCCTGTGCGGCACGCTGTCCGGCGGGGAACGCCAGCGCGTTTTCACGGCGGCGGCGCTGGTACGGTCGCCGGGGTTGCTTCTGCTCGACGAACCGACGTCCGCCGCCGACCCCGCCGTTACGCGGAAGATCGTGTCCCTGCTCCGCCGCCTCGCGCCCGAGGTCGGCATCCTGGTCGTCACGCACGACCTCCAGCTCGCGCTCGACTGCGCCGGGTACGTGATGCTCCTGCACGAAGGGCGCATCGCCGCTGCAGGCGATCCCCCGGACGTCCTCACGCCCGAAACTCTCCGGCCCGTCTACGGCTGCCCGTTCCGTCGCTTCGATTGCGGCGGCCGTCCGGTGATTCTGCCGGAATAATGCCCGGAAAACGCCGGAATCGGATTGCAGAAAGACGGAATCCGTGCTATATTAAATAGATATATCCATTTCGGAAAGGAACAACTATGGAACAGAACGCTTTTGATGTGCTGCGGGAACGCGGCTTCATTTACCAGTGCACCGCCGAAGACGAGGTGCGCGAACTTCTCGGCAAGGAAAAAGTCCGTTTCTACGTCGGATTCGACCCGACCGGCAGCAGCCTCCACGTGGGACACCTGCTCCCCGTCATGGCGATGCGCATCATGCAGAAATGCGGCCACACCCCGATCGTGCTCGTCGGCGGCGCGACCGCGCTCGTGGGCGACCCGTCCGGCAAGTCCACGGCGCGTCCGATCCTGTCGAAGGAGGAAGTGGCGCACAACGTGGAGTGCCTGAAGTCCCAGCTCCAGCGGTTCATCTCCGTGGACAACGCGATCTTCACGAACAACGCCGACTGGTTCGCGGGCATGCTGTATCTCGACTTCCTGCGCGACATCGGCTCCAAGTTCAGCGTGAACCGCATGCTTCAGGCCGAATCCGTGCAGATGCGCCTCAACTCCGAGGTCGGCGTCTCGTTTCTCGAGTTCAACTACATGATCCTGCAGGGCTACGACTTCCTGCACCTCTACCGCACCCACGGCTGCCGCCTCCAGCTCGGCGGACAGGACCAGTGGGGCAACATCACCTGCGGCACCGAACTGGTCCGCCGCCTCGAACAGAATGCCGTCTACGGCCTCACGATGCCGCTCCTCATGGACAAGGACGGCAACAAGTTCGGCAAGTCCAATGGCCACGCCGTCTGGCTCGATGCCGAACGCTACAGCACGTTCGACTACTACCAGTTCTGGCGCAACACCGACGACTCGCAGGTCGAGAAGCTCATGCTCGGGTTCACCGCGCTTCCGGTCGACGAAATCAAGCGTCTCTGCGCCCCCGGCGGCAACATCAACCGTGCCAAGGAGATCCTCGCCTACGAGGCGACCGCGCTCGCGCACGGCAAGGCCGAGGCGGAAAAGGTCTTCTGCGCCGCCGGCACCAAATTCGGATTCGCCGACGAGGCAGGCGCGATCCCGACCTCCAGCGAGATCGCGAAGATCGACCTCGCCGCCGTCCGCCGCGTCGCCGCCGCCGACCTCCCGACGTTCAACCTCGAACTCCCCGCCGAGGGCATCAACATCATCACGCTCCTCGTGCAGGCGGGCCTCTGCAAGACGAACAGCGAAGCGCGCCGTCTGATTCAGGGCGGCGGAGCCTACTGCGGCGACGAACGCGTCGCCACGATCGACCGCGTGGTCACGGCCGCCGACTTCACCGATGGCGCCCTGATCCTGAAGGCCGGCAAGAAAAACCTCAAGCGGGTGGTCATCGGGTAATCCCCAAATCCCATCCGTTTTCTCAGAAGAAAGGACCGCTTCATGACCGTGTTCAGACATCCGGCGACGGACGTGCGGAACGCCGTATGCGGTCCTCTCTTTTTGTCCGCGAACTGCCTCATTTCTGCTCAAACGGAGGCCGCGGCATGAAGGATACCGGCTGTCTCCTGCGGTTCGACGAGGGTACAATCGTGCTGGAGGGTTCCCCCGAAGCGGCGGCGCTCGTCATCGACCTCGTGACCGACGATCCTCGCATCGGGGCATGGCGAGCGGAAGCCTGCCGCTACGAGGCGATCATGCGACGACTGTACGCGGGCGGGATCCAGCCCGACGACCGCGCCCGAGACTATACCGTGTTCGGCGCGCCGCTCCGCACGAAGTTCAAGCCGATGCCACACCAGAGCGCCGCGCTGTCCGCCTGGCTCGCCGCCAAGTGCCGCGGCATCGTCGCCATGCCGACGGGCTCCGGCAAGACCTTCCTCGCGTTCCTGGCGATCGCCGCCGTCCGGCGTTCCACGCTGGTCGTGGTCCCGACGATCGACCTGCTGCACCAGTGGGCGTCCCAACTCGAACGTGCCTTCGAGGTGCCGGTCGGCATGCTCGGCGGCGGCAGCAGCGACGTCCGGCAGATCACGGTCAGCACCTACGATTCCGCCGTGCTCCGCATGCCGCAGATCGGCAATAAATTCGGGCTGGCGATCTATGACGAATGCCACCATCTGCCCGGCGAGGTGAACCGTCTCTCCGCCTCGCTCTGCCTCGCGCCGTACCGTCTGGGGCTCTCCGCCACGCCGGACACCGGTGACACGTTCCCCGTTATGTGCGACTTGATCGGACAGCCCGTGTACCGGACCGAGATCAACGAACTCGAAGGCGGCGTGCTGTCGCCTTACCGCACCGTCCGGCTCCGCCTCGGCCTCACCCCGGAGGAGACCGCCGAATACAACGCCGCCCACACAAAATACGTGGCGTTTCTGCGCGCCAACAACATCCGGTTCCAGGACAATTCCGCCTGGAGCGACTTCATCGCGCTGTGCGCCCGGCGTCCCGGCGGACGCGAGGCGTACCAGGCGTATCTGCGGCAACGCGCCATCGCACGCTGCGGCTCGGCGAAGCTCCGCGAGGTCTGGCGCATCATTCGCGAAAATCCGTCCGCGCGCACGATCGTGTTCACGGCGGACAACGACACGGCGTACCGCATCGGCGAAACGCTCTGCCTGCCCGTGCTGACCCACAAGACGAAGGCGGCGGAACGCAAGGACTTCCTCGAACGGTTCCGGCAGGGCGAATACCCGGTTCTGGTCACGAGCAAGGTGCTGAACGAGGGCGTGGACGTCCCCGAGGCGAACATCGGCATCGTGGTCTCCGGCAGCGGCTGCACGCGCGAACACGTCCAGCGCCTCGGACGCATCCTGCGCCGCGCCGAGGGCAAGGAGGCCGTGCTCTACGAACTCGTGAGCGACGGCACCAGCGAGATGAACGTGAGCGACCGCCGCCGCCAGAACAGCGCGTATTCCCGGAGGCGCTACTGATGCTCACGAAGGACCTCATCCGCGCCCGCCTCTCCGGCGACACCGTGAAGCCGCAGTTCGTCCGCACGGACGACCCGGAGATCCTGCGTTACGCCGAGGCGCTGATCCTGCTCTACGGCGAAGGCGCCGGGGCGACCGCCGCCGAACTCGACGAATCCGCCGCCGCGCTCGCCGCAGCGTTCCGCGACAAGAAGCTCGCGGAGGGCCTGCACAAGACCGTCCGCGACCGCGCCGAATTCTCGCTGCCCGCCGACTGCGACTACCCCGCCGCCCGCGTCGAACTCTTCCGCGGGACCGCCGCGCTGCTGCGTTCGGGCGGCGCGCCCGAATCGCTGGACGACGTCAAGGCCGCCGTGTTCGCCTCGGTCCCGTCCGCCGCCGAAACGTTTGCGCAGGGAATCTACTGCGACCTGCCGGAGTGCGAACGCCTCCTGCCGATGAAAAAGATGCTGGTGCGCGAGGTGCCGGAACGCTACAACGTCTCGCTGGTGCAGTCGCTGCTGCTCTTCGCCTCGAAGCTGACCGTAACGATCCCGGCGAAGTCGGAACCCGCCTTCCTGCGCCGCCTCTTCCGCTACATGAAGTTCTTCCGGTTGCTCTTCACCGCCGAAATGACCGGCAAGGACGCGATCCGCCTCACGTTCGACGGCCCCGCGAGCGTGCTGGAACACAGCGCGAAATACGGCCTCCAGATCGCGTCGTTCTTCCCCGCCGTCTGCCAGCTCCCCCAATGGAGCATCGCCGCCGAGGTCATGTGGAAAGAGCATCCGCGCAAGCTCAAGCTCGACGAATCCAGCGGCCTCGTAAGCCATTACGCCAACTTCGTCGCCTACCAGCCGGAGGAAATCCGCATGTTCGCCGACTATTTCCGCACCTCGCGGACCGGCTGGACGCTCGACGACATGCCCGGCTGGATCCCGCTCGGCGGACAGGCGCTCCTGTTCCCCGATTTCGTGTTCCGCGACGCATCCGGCCGCGAATACCCGATGGAGCTGTTCCACCTCTGGCACGCGCACCAGCTTGAACAGCGACTGGCATGGTGCGAGGCGCACCCCGAACGCAATCTCCTGCTCGGTGTGGACCGTTCCCTGCTGAAAAAAGATGGCGTTCTGAAGGAACGCCTTGAGGCGAGCGGCTATTTCCAGTCTCACGGATTCCTGTTCCGGGATTTCCCCGGCGTGGAGAAAGTCTCGAAGCTGCTGGACTCCCTCGCCTGAACCGTCTTCCGCCGGAGACTCCGGCTATACAGTCGGCGTCGAGCTCATCGTGAGAGACTCCGAACGGAAAGCCGGAAAAATATCCGACAAAATGCTCTTTCCGGCTTGAATCCCCGCCGTTTCCGCGTTACATTAATCTGTCCATAAGATACGCTATGATTTCTTTCCAAACTATTATCGACTGCTTATAGAGGGAAAAAACTGTTTATTCAAAAACAGAGATGATGCATAGTGGAGAAGAAAATGAATTGTGCTTTATTAGCCATTATCGCGAATAAAACAAAACTCTTCATTGACGGAATGCCTAAAAACAAACGCAAAAAGAAGGGGCAGTTCTTCACGTCAATGGAGACGGCAAAGTTTATGGCGGAGTTATTCGATTTGACTCTTTTGCCGGAGCATGTCAGCATTCTTGATCCCGGAACAGGCAGCGGTATTCTTTCCGCGGCAATCATAGAAAGGCTGAATGAAACGCATGCGGTCAAATCAATTCATTTGACCTGTTATGAAACAGATCCTGAAATACAACCTCTTTTGAGAGACAATCTTGCCATTATCAAACAGATGTCAGACATCCCTGTAGATTATGACCTTATCACAGACAACTACATTCTGACTCAACAGCATGATTTTGAAGGAACTCTGCTTGCAGATTCTTCCGCACATAAATATGATCTGATTATTTCCAACCCGCCATATCTACGTATTTTGAGGGATGAAGCGGATGCTCTTGCAATGCCAACGGTAGTTCATGGCGCCCCCAATTTGTATTTTCTCTTTGCCTCAATGTCTCTGTTCAATTTGAGACCGGGAAGCGAAATGGTTTACATTATCCCGCGAAGCTGGACATCAGGTCTTTATTTCCAACGTTTCAGGAAATACCTGCTGACAGACGGAAAACTGATGCATATCCATTTGTTCCTGAGTCGGGACACAGTTTTCAAAGATGAGGAAGTTCTTCAGGAAACGATGATTATTAAAGTCAGAAAGACTTCCGAAACACCAAAATCCGTTTTTGTCACATCCAGCCGGAACAATAGCGATTTCGACAATGTTTCAGCAATAAGCGTTCCTTATTCCTCTGTTGTATCGGGAAAAGATTTTTATGTCTTTCTGCCGACATGCAGTGAAGAAATGGACGTTATCAACAAGATTCATTTTTATGAGAAAACCTTGCCAGAGGAAGGTCTGCGGATGAGAACAGGAATTGTAGTAGACTTCCGTCAATGGGATGAACTTAGAAAAGGACCGGGAGAACACATTGTCCCGTTGTTTTATAGTCAGCACATCCGTAATGGCAGGGTTCACCATGACCCGTCCGGCAAGGATTATGATTGGATTGTCGACAAAAAGCCGGGATTAATTCAAAGGAATAAAAACTATGTTTTCTGCAAGAGATTCACAGCAAAAGAGGAACATCGCCGACTTCAGTGTGGAATATATCTTGCGGATGATTTTCCGGAGTACACTTTTATCGGAACGCAAAACAAGATTAACTATGTTGAACCTACAGACGGATCCGACATGGACAAACCGACAGCATACGGGATTTATGCATTGCTGAACTCCACCTTGTTTGATCGGTATTACCGCGTTCTGAACGGCAGTACCCAGGTAAACAGTACAGAAGTAAACAGCATCCCTGTTCCTCCTGTCAGGATTATCAAACAAATTGGCGAAAAAATAATAGCCTCCGGAGACCTGACAACTCAGGCATGTGACAATATCGTAATGGAAATGGCATATGAATAAAATCGACAGAACCAGAGCATTCCTTGAAGAAATAGGAATGCCCAGGAGACAACAAACAGACATCTGTTGCCTTTCTCTGCTGGCAATGGCAGGTATTACAAAAAGGATGCCATGGAAGGAAGCAACAAACAATTGGATTCGCATTCACGACATCATTGCTTTTGCCAAAAAGAATTATGGCATAACCTATGCGGAAAACAGTCGGGAGACATTTCGAAAGCAGGCAATGCATCATTTTCGCAATGCCGCCCTCATTGAAGATAACGGGGTGGCAACAAATAGTCCGAATTACCGTTACAGATTGACAACAGAAGCATTATCGGCAATTCAATGTTTGGGTGGGAAAAAACAAAAAAGCGCTGTAAAATGGTTTTTGGAACATCATCAGCAATTAAAAGACACATACACTTCAAAAAGGCAAATATTGTTGGTTCCGGTTAAGATTAACAACCGGGACTACACCTTCTCCGCCGGGAAACATAATGAATTGCAAAAAGCTATCATTGAGCAATTCGCTTCTCGCTTTGCACCTGGTTCAATCTGTCTTTATGTCGGAGATACAACGAAAAAGGATTTGGTGAAGGATATCAAAAAACTGGAAGAACTTGGGATTGATATTACCCTTCACGACAAAATGCCGGACGTAGTGCTTTATCGGGAAGACAAGAACTGGCTCTATTTCATTGAGGCTGTCACATCCGTCGGTCCGATGGATCCCAAGCGAATACTTGAGATTTCAGAAATGACAAAGGATGTTACGGCAGGAAAGATTTTTGTAACCGCATTCCTCAATTTCGAATCTTACAGAAAGTATTCGAATCAGTTGGCTTGGGAAACGGAGGTCTGGATTGCGGACATTCCCGATCATATGATTCACCTAAACGGAAACAAATTCCTTGGCCCTCGATAACCCCGCCCCAAACGTCATATCACCCCACATTGACCGGATACCAGCCCTATGAACCCTGAAGTCATCGTTTTCATCCTCTACCTGCTCTGCATGCTTGGAATCGGAGTCTATTTCTTTATCAAGGACCGCAAGGGCGGTGAAAAGACGTTCTTCCTGGGCGACCGCAAGATGGGCGCGTGGGTCGGGGCGCTGTCCGCGGGCGCGTCGGACATGAGCGCATGGGTGCTGATGGGGCTTCCGACCTCGGTCTATGCGTTCGGGCTCGGCAAGATCTGGATCCCGGTCGGGCTTGTGGCGGGCTATACGGCGAGCTGGCTGATCGAAGCGCCGCGCCTGAGGAGGTTCTCCATCGTGTCCGGCGACGCGATCACGATCCCGCAATACCTCTCGAACCGGTTCCTGGCGAAATCGAAGGCGCTGCAGGTGATCTGCGCGGTCGTCTTCCTGCTGGCGTACACGGTCTACGCGGCGTCCAGCATCAAGGCGTGCGGCACGCTGTTCCACAAGGTCATCGGCATGGACCCGATGACGGCGATGTATCTCGCCGTGTTCATCATCGTGGGGTATACGTTCATGGGCGGGTTCTCCGCCGTGTGCTGGACCGACTTCTTCCAGGGGCTGCTCATCCTCGGCGCGATGCTCCTCGCTCCGGTGTTCGCTTTCCTCATGATGGACTTCCTCGGCGAGGCCATCGAAGCTTCCGACCCCTACTGGAATCCCGCCGCGGACTGGCACGACATCGTGTCCGGGCTGGCGTGGGGGCTGGGCTACTTCGGGATGCCGCACATCATCATCCGGTTCATGTCGATCAAGTCGCAGAAGACACTGAAGGTGTCCGCCTGGATCGGCATCATCTGGACGCTTCTGATCCTGATCTTCGCGGTGCTGATCGGCATCGTCGGGCGCCTGAACTTCGGCATAGATGACGATATGGAGAAAAACGAACTGGTCTTCGTTCAGATGGTCCGCAGTCTCTTCCCCGCTTTGTTTTCCGGCGTCCTGCTTTCCGCCGTGCTGGCGGCCTCCATGAGCACCGCCGACAGCCAGCTGCTTTCCGCCTCGTCCTCGCTCGCCAGCGACGTCTACAAGCCGATCGTCCGCAGGAACCGCGCGTCCGACCGCGAACTCATGTGGGTCGGGCGTCTCGTCGTGCTCGCGGTCGCCGTCGTCGCGCTCGTGATCGCCGCGAATCCGAACTCCGGTTCCATCATGGGGCTCGTAGAAAACGCCTGGGGACTCTTCGGCGCGGCGTTCGGTCCCGCCATCCTCCTGTCGCTCTTCTGGCGCAAGTTCAATTTCGCGGGTGCGGTCGCCGGCATCGTGGTCGGCGCGGCGGTCGACATCTGCTGGCTCGTCTTCCTGAAACAGACCGGCATCTACGAGATCCTGCCCGGATTCGCCGCCGGAGCCGTCGCCGCGTTCGTCGCCTCCAAACTCGCCGGCACCCCGTCCGAAGACGTCTTGAAACTGTACGACGACGCCGTCGCCTACGTCGACATCTACGCATACGAAGACTAATCCATTTTCCCCGTAATCAAAAAACTCCCGCCGGGATTGTTGGTCCGGGCGGGAGCGTGTGTTTTAGAATTTTAGAATCAGAATGGGAATCTCAGCTCATTTCTTTCTTTGGGCGAAGAGCCAGTCGAGCGTGGTGTAGTCGTTGTAGCAGATGTCCCAGGCGTTGTGCGCGATCAGCGGGTATTCGCGGTAGCTGCACTGCGTGTTGCCCGCCTCCTGCAGGAACTTGAAGAAGTCGCGCGTGAGCTCGGTGCGGACCGTCTCGTCGTAGTCGCCCTGATACAGCGCGACCGGCATGTCCTTCAGGCGCTCCGCCTCCTCGCGGGTGCCTCCGCAGCAGATCGCCACACAGCCGGCGAAGAGGTCGGGATTGCGGCCCGCGAGCTCGATCGTGCCGTGTCCGCCCATGGAGAACCCGGTCACATAGATGCGCGCGGGATCGGCGTCGAATTCCTTCATCTTCGCATGAACCAGCTTCGGCAGGTTGGCGAACACGCTTTCCGGACGGATGATGCCGTCGCCGCCGCGCTGGACGTTGTTGCCCCAGCCCTCGCTCGCGGGGCATTGCGGCGCGAGCAGGACGACCTTGGTATTCTTATGGGCGAGGATATAGGAAACGATCTCGGCGAATCCGTAGCGGAGCTGGGATTTGTTGTCGCTGCCGCGTTCGCCCACGCCATGCAGGAATACCAGCACGGTCGGCTTGCCCGGCGCGTCCA
>ONQZ01000077.1 GCA_900320095.1 uncultured Lentisphaerota bacterium | reverse complement strand
GACAATGGAATTGCGGCCCTACCAGCGGGAGGCGGTTGAGGCCGTATACAACCACCTCCGCGAAAAGAAAAACAATCCCTGCGTCGTTCTCCCCACGGGAACAGGCAAGTCTCTGGTGATCGGACAGATCGCAAAGGATGCCGTGACGCTGTGGAACGGTCGAGTGCTCATCCTCGCTCATGTGAAGGAACTCCTTGAACAGAACGCCGACAAAATCAGGAAACTCTGTCCGGAAGTCCCCATCGGAATCTTCTCCGCGGGGCTGAACTTGCGGAACACGGAGGAGCCGGTCATCGTGGCCGGAATCCAGAGCGTGTATAACAAGGCTGATTTGCTTGGCAGTTTCGATTTGATCATCGTTGACGAAGCACACCTCATTGCTCCGGACGGGGACGGGATGTACCGGACGTTCCTGCAGGACATGAAGGGGATCAATCCCCGTGTTCGCCTCATCGGTCTGACGGCCACGCCGTTCCGACTGAAGGGCGGCCTCATCTGCAAGCCGGACAACCTGCTGAATGAAATCTGCTACGAGGCCAACCTCAAAGAGATGATCCAGCAGGGATACCTGTCACCGCTCGTGTCCCGTGCCGGTCGTGCCGAAGCCGACCTCAGCAACCTCCACATCCGTGGCGGCGAGTTCATCGGCGACGAGATCGAAGCCGCGATGGATACGGAACAGCTCGTCCTTTCCGCCTGCCGGGAGATCGTCGACCTGACACGAGATCGGAAATCCGTCCTGATTTTCACCTCATCGGTGAAACACTGTCAGCACGTCGCCGAGGCTATCCGGGGATACAGCGGGCAGGAATGCGCCGTCGTAACCGGCGATACTCCGGCTGGCGAACGTGCCGAAATCCTCGACCGCTTCAAGGGTAAACCCGTTCCTGCAGACCTGTTCGGGACGCCGAAGCCGCCACTGAAGTTCCTGTGCAACGTGAACGTGTTGACCACGGGGTTCGACGCCGTGAACACGGACTGCATCGTCCTACTCCGCCCGACAAATTCAGCGGGTCTGTTGATCCAGATGGTCGGACGCGGAACACGCCTCTCGCCCGAAACAGGGAAGACTAACTGCCTTGTTTTGGACTACGGGGGCAACATCATGCGCCACGGCCCCGTGGACATGATCCGAGTGAAGGACAAAACACCCGGCAATGGCGATGCCCCTGCGAAGAAGTGCCCGCAGTGCTATGCGCTCATCCATGCGGCGTATGCGAAATGCCCGGAGTGCGGATACGAATTTCCACCGTCGCAGCACTCGGACCTCACTGCCCATGCCGCCCATGACGGCATCATCTCCGGCGAGGTGTTCTTCGATGAATACGAGGTGCGTCGAACATTCTACGCAGTCCACAGGAAACGATATGCGCCGGATGACACGCCGAGCACGATGCGCGTCGACTACGAGGTCGCGTTTCAGACGTACAAGTCGGAATGGGTCTGCCCGGAACACTCCGGCTATGCCCGGACCAAGTTCGTCAAGTGGTGGAAGGAGCGGGCGCCGGAATGGTGTCCTGTACCGCACAGCGCGGCAGAGGCTGTCCGACTGGCAAGCTCCGGCATCCTTGCCGAGCCGAAGAGGATAACTGTCCGCTCGACCGCGGGCGAGAAGTTCGAAACCATCACGAAATATGAGCTTGGCGAGCGTCCCGAACGCGAGCCGGGCGATGACACGGCGGAAATCGCGATGTCCGGCGACGACCCGCACGTCGAAGACTTTGATCCGGACGACATACCATTTTGAACAGAAAGGAGCACCCACATGGGCTGGGGAACTTACTACAAATACGACGGCTATCTCTCCCACATCGGGAAGAGGGACATCGACAGCAAACGCGAAGAGTGCGAGAGCATCAACGACATGATGTGGCGGGAAATCCTGGCTTACATGGCCATGACGCCTCCCGCCTACGCGAAGGACGACGAGGGGCATGAATACCCGTGGCCGGAGTTCATCGCGATGAAGCTCCGCGAATTCCGCGAGGAAATCGAAGACAACGCACAGCTGATCGCACGTCTGGATGACTGCGACGAGGCCATGCGCGACAACCCCGACAATGTTACCGAAGGATGAAATCATCATGAGCAAAGAAAAAGACTACCGCGAAAACATTGACCGTTCCGTGAAGCGTCTGGCGAAGGCGCTGAACATTATCGAAGCCCTGCACCAGGACCTCGAATTCGTTTTCGAGCGGCGCACCGACTGGAACAGCGAAGTCAACTGGCAGATTGAGGAGGCCGCGTCGAAGCTCGGCTTCGCGCTCGCCACGCTGTCGACGTGGTACGACGATCCCGAAGAATAAACCACCCAACAGAAAGGACATCCAATGCCCAACAGACCCGAAACCGTGTTTTACGGTGAAATCCCTGTCCGCACGTTCGCGGTCAATGGTAGAATCAAGTATGCCGCCCGCGATCTCTGCGGCATCCTTGGCTATCACGCACCGCACGACATGCTGAACCCGTTCGTCAAGTCGAAGCCGGAATACATCGATGCCATCACTCGTGGAGGTACGCAGAAGCTCCGCGTGGCCGAACGCGGCGACATCGAGAAAGTGCTGGACCGCTGCCGCCACCGCAATGCCCCGAAGCTCCGCGCCTGGCTCCGCAGAGGCACGGCGCCGACTGCTCCGAAGCCTGCCGAGAAGCCGAAGAAGGATGACAACGTCCTGCTCGTGTTCGTCTTCGACTGATGGGAGGAGGCATGACAAACCGCGAAGAAATCGTTCGCGCGCTGCGTCTGCTGTTCTCCGAGGGGGATG